>JBJEZV010000039.1:0-22003 GCA_051887595.1 Comamonas sp. | reverse complement strand
ATCCGCCATCAACACCAAGGGAATCTGGCGAATGGTGCGGATATTGTGGGTCACGTCTTCGCCCACCTCACCATCACCGCGTGTCACCGCATGAATCAGCTTGCCGTCTTCATAGCGAAGATTCATGGCCAAACCGTCAAACTTGGGTTCGGCAACATATTCAATTTGCGGGTCGCTATCGCTCAATTCCAGCTCTCGTCGTACGCGGGCATCAAAGGCATACGCCCCCGTTGCTTCAGTGTCTGTCTCGGTACGAATCGAGAGCATTGGCACCACATGTCGTACAGGCGTGAGCCCTTGCAAAACAGCACCGATCACACGTTGGGTCGGTGAGTCCGGTGTCACCAAGCTCGGATATGCGCCTTCGAGACCCTGCAACTGCTGAAATAGCCTGTCGTACTCTGCGTCTGAAACAGAAGGCGCATCCAGCACATAGTATTCATGCGCCCACTGCAGCAGCTGGCGACGCAAGGATTCCACCTTCTCCACCACCGCCTTTGGGACAGATGGCTGCGAAGGCGCGGGGGCGGGATCCCCAAACAAATCCAGATTCACAACGAGCCAACCTTAATTGAACAAGCGACGCGCGAGCATAGACCCCGCCGAAAGCTCACGGCTGTCGAGCTTGTCGTAGAGTTTTTGCAAATCCGCCTCAATGGGGTCGAGAATTTGTGGCAACAGCTGATAGCCATTTTGGTCGCACAGCACACCATCCATGCTTTCACACAACTGTTGAACGACCGTACGCAAGCGGGCAAAAGGCTCCTCTTGGCGGGGCACTTGTGGCACATCCAGACTGATCCATACCTCGTGCACAGCGGTCTGATCGAGGTTATCTGCCTGGGCCGCCTGCGCATCGTAGGCGAGCGTCAATAAAGCAGCATTGCCCGGTGTTGCAGACGGCAGCTGCATGCGTCCTGGCAACGATGCGGCAATAAAACCTGCGGTCGAGGCCTGCTGCTCGATATAGCCAGGGCTCCACGCGGCTCGTCGCGGCCGCAGCATAAAGCTCAGTTGCGCATCGTGCTCACCGGCGAACTGGTCCAACTCACGGGCACGCGCCACCTCGTGCAACATGTCAGGCAGCTCCACCACGCCATTGAGGCTGTCTGTAAAGGCCTGCACTTTCGCCACAAACTCAGAAAACTCGATTTCATTCAAGGGCCCCAGCCGATTGGCCAGCTGCACTCCTGCCTGGAAAGCGCTGTAACGCTGCCCAGCGCGCACCGATTCCCATTCCTCAGTGGCTTCATTCCAACCTTCGATTCGAAAAGGCTTGCTGCCAGCGCGGCGCGTCGTGGGCTGCACCATCAATGCGGCATCGCCGGAAACAGCTTGGTCGACACGGATCGGGGCGACTGCGTCGATCAAACCATCCAAAGCTTGCTTTCGGTCTGGGTGGGCACTGGCAGCGCGCGGGAAATGTCCGGCTGTGGGCGCACTATCTGCAGCGCTTTGGTCCGTGCCTGTGGCGTCCGTACCCAATGGGCCTTCGACAGGGGTGTCGAGGTCATGCGCAGGACTGGTATCGAGCAAAGGATCTTCCACACGCGATGAGGCACTGGAGGCGACTTCGGTCACGTCCACCCCATCCAGTGCGGGGTCAAAACGCGATGCGGCTGACACTGCGGATTTGTCGCTGTCTTGGTGCTGGGCGCGCTTTGGAGCATTGCGGCGGTGCGTCCAAGCGTTATAGGCGACGATCAAACCGAGCAGGACAAGCCCCACAACGGCGAGACTGATTTGAAGGGTACTCATGGAATTGCTATTCGGTAATCGATGCTCAAGCGTGCGCCATGGACAAGGCCGATTCCATGTCTACAGCAACGATACGGGAGACGCCTTGCTCTTGCATCGTGACGCCAATTAACTGTTGCGCCATTTCCATGGCGATCTTGTTGTGACTGATAAAGAGGAACTGGGTTCCCTTGCTCATACTGGCCACCAGCTTGGCATAACGCTCGGTGTTTGCGTCATCCAAAGGTGCATCCACCTCATCCAACAAACAAAATGGTGCTGGGTTGAGCTGGAAAATAGCAAACACCAGTGCAATGGCGGTTAGCGCTTTTTCGCCACCTGACAGCAGGTGAATGGTCTGGTTCTTTTTGCCCGGAGGCTGGGCCATAACTTGCACCCCCGAATCCAGAATTTCGTCACCAGTAATGATGAGCTTGGCCTGACCTCCACCAAACAACTCTGGGAACATACGCCCAAAATGTTCATTGACGGTATTGAACGTGCCAGACAACAGTTCTCGTGTCTCGTTGTCAATTTTCTTGATGGCGTTTTCCAGCGTGCTCATGGCCTCCGTCAAGTCGGCCATCTGCGCATCCAAAAACACTTTGCGTTCTTTGGCCAATTGCAGCTCTTCCAGCGCTGCCAAATTGACAGCACCCAGCGCCGCAATGTCACGGTGCAAGCGATCAATCTCGCTTTGCAGGCCATGCAGCTTGACATTGCCTTCTAAGATGGATTGCGCAACTGCTGCCAGATCAGCCCCAGCTTCTGAGAGTTGTTGTTCGTACTGCGCACTGCCTAACGAAGCTGCTTGTTCCTTGAGCTGAAATTCCGTGATGCGGGCGCGCATGGGTTCCAGCGCTCGCTCAATCTGGGTGCGGCGCTCGTCGCTGGCGCGCAATTGGTTGGTTAGCGCCTCGTATTCACTGCGGGCTGTCGCAACTTCCTGCTCGCGATCCATTTTCAGCGCCAGAGCATCTTGCAACCCGCCCTGCGCTGCTGCATCGTTCAAGCGTGCCTGCTCTGCGATGGCACGCTCACGCTCATCCAATAAAGAGCGGGTTTGCTGCTCCGCCGTCTCAAGGGTGCGCTGCAACTCTGCCTGTCGCGCTTGCATGCTGCGTTGGCTGAACGTGGCTTCCTGCGCCTTGCGCTCTAACGCACGCAACTGCTCGCGGCTTTCAGCCAATTTGCGTTCAGCCTCAATGACTTTGTCATCGAGTTGCGCATGCAACTCCTGGCTATCCGCCAGTTGCATATCCAACTCTTCAAACCGTGCTTCTGCAGCGGCTGAGCGCTCCTGCAAGTCATCCAGCGCTGCCTGAACTTCAGCCACATCGGCTTCGATTTGTGCCGTACGCGCCCGTGCTTGCTCGGCTTGCTGCGTCAAACGCAGCATGTCCACCTGCAATTCATGGGCCGATTGCTTGGCCTGTGTGGCATCACGCCGCGCACTCACCAGACGCTGCGAGGCATCGGCATATGCAGCTTCAGCTTTGACCAAAGCCACACGTGCTTCTTCACTGATCAAGGCCTGCGCACGCAGTTCCTTTTCCAAATGCTCAATTTCTTGAGCACGTGCCAACAAGCCAGACTGCTCACTGTCTTGGGCATAAAAACTCACGCTGTGCGCTGACACCGCATGGCCCGATGGCACATAAATGATTTCGCCTGGCTGCAGTTGTTGGCGCAGTGCCAATGCCTCATCCAGGGTCGGTGCCATGAAGCAGCCGCTGAGCCACTCAACAAACAGTGCTTGCAATTGGGTATCTGCAATACGCAGCAGATCCGCCAACATGGGCAAGCCCTTGCGCTGGCTTTGCAGCGGACTTTGAGGTTTGGAATAAAAAGCCAGGCGCGCCGGAGGCGCATCTTTTGCAGACGCTCCCAAAAAGCCTCGCACCATGTCCAAGCGGCTGACTTCAAGCGCCCCCATGCGCTCACGCAAGGCCGCCTCTAAAGCATTTTCCCAGCCGCTCTCAATGGCAATACGGGTCCACAAGCCTTGCAGACTAACGAGTCCATGCTGGGCCAACCAAGGCTGTAACTTGCCGTCGGTTTTGACCTTTTCCTGCAAGGCCTTGAGCGCCTCCATCCGGGCAGCAAGCTCGGCCTGACGTGCAGTCTCTGTATTCAGCGTTTGCTGGCGCGTGCGACGATCATCATCGAGCGATGGAACTTGCTCTTGCAGCTCAGCCAACGCCGCTTCCGCCATTTCTGCCATCTCTGCGGCATCTTCGTACTGGGTCGTCACCTGCTGTAGCCGGGCATCGTCGGGTGTTGCCAGTGCGTTGCGGTCTGCCCGTAAGCGTTCCAGGCGGTGCTCGTGTTGGCGCTGCTGCTCTGTGATGCTGCGTTGCTCCGCCGCCAACACCTGAATCTGCTGCTGCACCTGCACCACCTGCTGGCGCTGGAGGTTAGATTGGTGCTGCGTCTGTCGCAGCGCATCTTCCAGATCGGGCAACCGCAGACTTTGCTCTTCCAATTGCGCAGCCAGCATTTCTGCCTGTTCCTCTGCATCCATTCCATTGGCTGCGAGGTTTTCTAGCTCCAGTTCAGCATCTTCCTTGCGTTGGGCCCATTGCGCGATCTGTTCAGCCAGTTGGTTCAGACGCTGCTCAACCCGCTGGCGACCCTCCACCACATAGCGAATTTCGGCTTCCAGCTTGCCGACCTCGGCAGTGGCCTCATACAAACGCCCTTGTGCTTGATTGACTTTGTCACCGGCAGCATAGTGCGCTTGGCGCACGCTTTCCAAATCGGCCTCAATGTGCCGAATCTCCGCCATGCGCGCTTCCAGCTCATTGACTGCCTGCAAGCCCTCTTGCCGAATTTTGGAGAGATCGGACTCTGCGTCCTGCTTCTTCAAAAACCACAACTGGTGTTGCTTGAGTGTCACCGCGCTTTGCAGCGCGTTGTACTGCGCGGCAACTTCAGCTTGCTTTTCTAGCTTGTCGAGATTGGCGTTGAGCTCACGCAGAATGTCTTCCACACGCGTGAGATTTTCGCGGGTGTCGCTGAGCCGGTTTTCTGTTTCACGGCGCCGCTCTTTGTATTTGGAAACACCAGCCGCTTCTTCCAGAAACAGCCGCAGCTCTTCCGGCCGAGATTCAATGATGCGACTGATGGTGCCTTGACCAATGATGGCGTAAGCACGCGGACCCAGACCTGTACCCAAAAACACATCCTGCACATCACGACGGCGCACAGGTTGGTTATTGATAAAGTAAGAACTGTTGCCATCGCGGGTCAGCACGCGTTTGACGGCAATTTCCGTGAACTGGCCCCATTGCCCACCTGCTCGGTGGTCGCTATTGTCAAACACCAGCTCCACACTGGAACGACTGGCAGGCTTGCGATGCGTGGTCCCGTTAAAGATCACGTCCTGCATGCTCTCGCCGCGCAGCTCACTGGCCTTGCTTTCTCCGAGCACCCAGCGCACTGCATCCATGATGTTGGATTTACCGCATCCGTTGGGCCCGACCACGCCTACCAACTGGCCAGGTAGCAAAAAATTGGTGGGCTCCGCAAAGGATTTAAAGCCAGAGAGCTTGATGGAGTTAAGGCGCACGGAGGTCTGGAAGGGTCGGGGGAACGGTGTAACAAATCTAGACCCCGATGATAACGTGCAGGCTTTGGCGATCCGTGGCAGCGGCAACCCTCACTTTGTAACAAATTCTGAGCCAGCGGCTTACAAATTCAGAAATTGCTAGCGCCGCAGCCTACACCCCCCACCATTCACATCACTCACGCCTTTTCAAAAACCATCGATTGGCGCCCATAGGCTTTCGTCCACGCTTCAAACTCAGGGCCAGCCTGTGGACGACTAAAGAGAAAGCCCTGCCAATAGTGACACCCACTTGAGGCGAGAAAATCGCGTTGCGATTCAGTTTCTACACCCTCGGCAATCACTTGCAGACCCAGGCTGGTTCCCAGCGCAATGATGGATTTCGCAATGGTGGCGTCATTGGGGCTGTCTACCACCTCCTGGACAAAGCTTTGATCGATCTTGAGCTTGTCCAGCGGCAGGCGCTTCAAATAGCTCAGGGAGGAATACCCCGTTCCAAAATCATCCAGTGAGAACATGACCCCCAATTCCTTGAGCTGCACCATCTTCCAAATGGTGTCGTCCACATCGGTCAGCAGCATGCCTTCGGTCAGCTCCAGCTCCAGCAATTGCGCACGTGCACCAGTGACCTCGAGCGCACGCTGCACCTGTTGCACAAAGTCGGGTTGGTAAAACTGCCGTGGGCTTACGTTGACCGCCATGGTCAGCTGCTGCAACTGTGGATCACGTGCCCAATGCGCCAACTGTCTGCACGCGGCAAACAGCACCCACTCTCCCAAAGGCAAAATCAATCCAGACTCTTCAGCGATCGGCACGAAGGTGGAGGGAGGAATGAAGCCCTTGGCGGGATGTTTCCAACGCAGCAAGGCCTCTGCCCCGATGACCTTGTCGCACTGCACCTGGGGTTGGAAATACAGATCAAATTCATGGCGCTCCAGCGCTAGGCGGATGTCTTTTTCCATTTCCACCCGCGCGCTTACGGCCTTTTGCATGCTCGGATCAAAAAACTGCAGCGTGTCGCGCCCGGCGCTTTTGGCTTGGTACAACGCCAAATCAGCGCGCTTGAGCAGCTCTTCGACCGTGTCTCCGTGCCCATCGAACACCACCGCGCCCATGCTCACCGTGACATGAAAGTCTTGGTTGCCTAAATAGAACGGCGTACGCAGCGCCTCCAAAATGGCACTGCCCACTTGCTCGGCCCTGCGCCCAGCGTCCATGGAATCAGGGGGCAAATCTTCGAGTACCACGGCAAATTCATCGCCGCCTTGGCGAGCCAGCGTATGTTTGCCTGCGATGCAGTTGCTCAGCCGCGTTGCCACCAGTCGAAGCAAGGCATCGCCATACTGGTGCCCCAGGGTTTCGTTCAAAGATTTGAAATTGTCGATATCCAGCAGCAGCAGCGCCCCTTGCCCTTCGCCAGTCGTTTGACAGCTTTGAATGACCTCACCCAGCCGATCCATGAGCAAGCTGCGATTGGGCAGCTGCGTCAGGCTGTCATAAAAGCCCAGCCATCGAATTTTGGCTTCCGCCTCCTTGCGTTGGCTCAAATCAATGAAGCTCAGCAACACACGGTCACCCAAAGCGCGCACCGATACGTCCATGGACAACTCGCGCGCATCGCGCGACCGCAGCACATATTCTTCCGAAGGCAGGTTGGCACCTTCATTGGCCGGATGGCTGCGTGCATGCTCCAAGGTGGAGACCATCTTTTGGTTTTGCGCTCCGTCTAAGCACAAGTGACGCCACAAGCTGCATTCGTCTGTGAGTTCCTGTTGCGTCCAGCCTGTGACCGTTTCGAACTCTTGGTTGACAAACTCTACGCGGCGGTCAGCACCAATCACCACCAGCCCTACAGGCATGTAGCGCAGCATTTCACTGGAATATGCTTCGCGCGCTTGCAGCTGCTTTTGCATCGCAATACGCTCCGTCACATCCAACATCAGCACCAGATGTCGCCCCACCGGACTGCCATCCATGCCCAACAATGGCGACACCCAGACCTCTGCCCAGATCATCGATCCATCTGTGCGCAGCATGCGCAAGATAGTGTTGAAGCGTGGAATCTGCCCTTGCCGCAGCTGCAGCTCCAGCTGTTCGCAGGCTTGGCGATCCTCGGGGTGGATCAATGCATACAGATCCATCTCCTCAAGCGCCTGCACTGTCGTGCCCAACATTTCGCTAAAGCGCGCGTTGGCACTGGTGTAACGGCGCTGCTCCGGCTCAATTTCCGCCACGCCGATGACTGACTGGTGCAGCAACGCCTTGAGCCGATCGGTACGCTCTCGTAGCAAATGGTTGCGTGCTGCAACCTGCAACTGCGCGCGAGCCCGCTGGGCGCCCAAACTACTCACCATCCAGGCCAAGGCCAATGTAGCTAGTAAGCTCACCAGCGCCACTGCGACAGGATACAAACGCTCTAGTGGGGAGAGCATATGCAACTGGGGCGCAAATTCCAGCCGCCAGACGCGTCCCCAAGCTTGGATATCGTGTGTCACCTTGGCCCATTGGGGCAAAGCATCGGCCCATGACCTTGAACGGTACAACAAGCCATGTTCGGTAGCCTGGCGCTCTTGCACCTTGGCCTCTGCATCGCCCACATCGTGAATGGACACTGCTGCATGCGTCAACATGCCGCGCTCCAGCAGGTGTTCCACCATCGACTCCATGCGCACGGCCACATTGAGTGCCCCCACCAATGTGCGATGTTCTTCACCGGGCATGGCGGCACGCAGCGGCACACCAATGATGACCCCAGGTGCATTGTCGGCCGTTTGTTTGAATCGCAACGGCGCACTCATCAAAGGAGTGGTGCTGTAGCGCATCTGGTGCATCAACAGCTCGATAGAGGGCTCGCCAGAGAGATCGAGTCCGCGCAGGCGCTTGCCCGTACTGGGTGGCCACACCTCTTCAATCACAAAGTACTGCGAGCGCTCCAGCGGCCACTTCGGCATCAAATGCTCGGGCACGCGCAGGTTTTCAGGGACCTCTTGCAGCAGATGCTGGCGGTGCGTTTGATACTGGTCCGCATCCCAGCGTCTGGCCAAACTTAAGGTCTCGACACCCGGATAGCGCGAGGGCAAGCTTTGCACCAGCATGGAATGCGCGAATGTGGAAGTTCGCGTCGCCAGATTTTTCTCTATCAATGGCTGCATGGCATAGGCCATGTCTCCATAGGCGGACAGGCGTTGCTCCACCGAAGACGCAAAAAGATGGGCCTGCTGTGTCAGCCTTTCCTGCAAGGTATGCGACTGGCGTAGGTGCAAGCTTTGCCACAGCAGCACACTGAGTCCGGTGCCAATCACCGCGATAGCAGCTACAGGCCACCAAGTTTGCCAACGCTTTGCAAGCAGAGAACGATTTTTCATTGCACCATGAGTAAACAGCCAGGATGGCCATCACCGTCCTCGCCCAGCTTCGATATCAACTGGGCAGCATACCTTGAAGCGCACGTTTACAAATCGTCCTAAAGGCCAAGAAAGGCCCCCTGTTTCTCCCTAGCGCCATCCCGAAGTGCACGCAGGCATGTGCTAGCCCACACAGCCTGCGCAAGGCTTGAAACGTGCTGCAATGGCGGTTATGCACGAATTTCTACAACGCACGGGCTGGCAGATGGTCTTCAGTCTGTGGATGGTGGCACTTCCTATTACTTCGACCTGGGCACAAGCCGGCACCACATGCCAGCCACAAGGCTCGGTCGAAGAACGCAATGCCTGCGTCATTCAGCACTACCAAGCCGCAGATACGTTACTGAGCATTCGTTATGGACAGATCATGGATGCTCTGCCTGCGCAGCAGCGCCCGGCCCTGCGTAAAGAGCAGCAAGCCTGGCTGCGCCAACGTGCTACCCACTGCCATCGCGTCACAGCAGAGCAGCAATCGCAAAGCGACTGGCCTACGCTGTATCACCAGTGCCTGATAGCGCAGATTCAGCAGCGCCACACCCAATTGCAGCAGTGGCAGCCTTCAGCTGGGGCGGCGTTGCCACCTGACAGTCACGTGCACCAGATGCTGGAGGGCACCCATGAGATCATGCGCGTCATCATCGCGCACCGCTTGGTCTAGGCAGGGACGATGCAAGCCATTCGTAATCAAACATACATTTATTAATAGCTACTAGCCTTTGTTCCAAGCCACTTTCAGATAGTTTTATATCGCAAAAGCTTGATATACCTAGGCAAGCAGCTATCAAAAACGGGTTTCTGGCGTTTATTGCCATTCAAACGCCACTTTGCCGCAACGCGGGGGGTTTTGGCATCGACTTCACGCTCAAAGATCTGGTCCTGGCGCAAAGCAATGCAGTAGAAGTTCATGCCAGCAAACGCAAGAGCACGCACCAGTGAGCCACGTTTTAGGCGCCGCCGCGCGGATGGCCCATATCGGAGCCATCGTCAAAATCCAGCGGCCTGTCGATGGGCGCATCGTCAAAGTCGGTGAGCGAGATATCGTCCAAGGTATCTGCCACCTCGTCCTCAGCGTTTAACAGATCGCTGATATCTTCCGTGGCTGGCAGCTCAGCGTCCATGTCGGCTGCAACTTCCGCTTCATCAACAGAGGGAACTGGCACAGGCTTTTGGGTGTGAATACGCATGGCTTTCTCCTAGGCTGCTATTAATGTTTGAACTAGCTAGCAGTGTGCGCAGCGCCTCACGGAGTTCTTGCCCACAGAGCCCGCGCAGCCGCGTAGGAAGCGGCCTGCATTACGTTTCACAGTCACCAAACCGCTGCCCAAGCTAACACACATGCCCTCACACTTCGAGCGCTTACAACAGCGCGGGCGCTGCCAAGCGCCGATGCTCTCCCCCAGGTACAGCGCCAAATCGTGCATCACCGGCTTCCCACTGCGCTTTGTAGCCCCGGATGCTGTCCAGATCAGGGCCCACAAAATTCCACCACATGGTGATGGGCTGCTCAAACGGTGCCCCGCCGAGTAACAGCAAACGGGTCTGGGGCTGCACCTGCAGTTCGACACAATGCTCACCCAGGCCGATATAAGCCAGCTCATCCGGCATGAAGCTGGCATCGCGAGCGACAAATCCGCCGGTCAGCGCCACCACACCGTATTCAAATTGCGGATTCAAAGCTAAACGCAAGGTGCTCGCCTGCGAACTGACCACCTCCAGCCCCACCAGTGGCGAATGCAACGCCGTGGGCGCTTCATGTCCGGCGTACTGGCCCGCCATGAGCGACCACTGCGCACCCTGCTCTTCCCATTGCGGCACTTGCGCATAGTGGACAAATGCGGGTGGCTGATCAGCCACCGCATCGGGCAAGGCAATCCACATTTGCGCAGCATGCAAACGTGCGCCGGGTGTTACGGAGTCTTCGGTGTGCGAAATTCCATACCCGGCCGTCATTAGATTGACTTGGCCTGGGCGCACCACCTGTTCACTGCCCAAACTGTCGCGGTGCATGATCTCGCCTTCAATCATCCACGTGAAAGTCTGTAGCCGCGTATGCGGATGCGCGCCCACATGCATGCCCTGCCCGGCATCAAACGCCAGCGGCCCGAGGTGATCGAGAAAACACCACGCCCCAATCATGCGGCGCTCACGGGTGGGCAACATGCGTGCCACTTGCATGCCTTCTCCCAAACTGCCCTTGCGGGCGCTGATACGTTGCAGCGGGGCCATGGATGGCGTTGAGGTCGGCACAGGCATGGTGAGTCCTTGTCGTGAAAGCTGTAAATAACGCACAGCTTAAAGCGATGTCGGCAAGTAGCAAGCCATGCCCACCCGTGCAGATCAAAGTCTAGCGACCGATTTGCGCAATCCACGCACGGGCAATGTCCTGTACTGCCGCTTCCGACAAATCATCTGCTGCCAGCGTGGCGCGCTGGTCCCAATGCGCAAAGTGCTTGGCCTGTGAGCGCTGGTACAAGGGGTCGTAGTGCAAGCGCATCAACTCTTCAAACAGCGATGGCCAGTCGCCCGCTTGCGCCCATTGCTGCCAGCGCGCCACGGTTTCAGCGCCTTGAATTTCCTTGAGAAATGACAAGCGCTCTGTCAGCTTAGGCACGTCATCGCCCAGATACGCATAGTCGCGCAGCAAGTAACTCAAACGCGCTGCCGGGGTAGCCTGAATTTCCAGCACGGGCGACTGGCGCATGCATTGCACCAGTGTCAGTGGCAAAGAAAGACGCCCAATCTTGGGGCTTTCGCCCTCCACATAGACGGGTCGCGAGATATCGATCTGCGCCAGCTGCGCCGCCAGTTGGGTTTCAAAATGCTTTTGGCTGGGTTGGGGCACGCCAGGCAAATTGCCCAGCAAAGAACCTTTGTGGCAAGCCAGACCTTCAAGGTCAATGACTTGCGCGCCTTGCGCTTGCAGTGCCATCAGCACCCGCGTTTTGGCACTACCCGTGGCGCCGCACAGCACTTTCCACTGCACTTGCGGCACGATGGTCTCGATCTGCTCGACCACATGGTGGCGAAAAGCCTTATAGCCGCCTGCCAACTGCTGTGCATCCCAGCCCACCAAGCGCAGCCATGTGACCATGGAGCCGCTGCGCAGCCCGCCGCGCCAGCAATACACCACGGGCTTCCAGTTTTCGGGTTTGTCGGCAAACGTGGTGTGCAGGTGCTTGGCCAAGTTTTGCGCAACCATGGCGGCGCCCAGGCGTTTGGCTTCAAAAGGGCTGACTTGCTTGTAGATGGTGCCAATGGTCACGCGCTCCTCATCACTGAGTACCGGGCAATTGATCGCACCTGGAATGTGATCCAGCGCAAATTCCGCCGGTGTACGGGCGTCAATGATGGTGTGAAACTGACCGATATCAGGAACGCGAATGGGTTGACGATGGGACATAAAAAAGGGCCATGCGTCTTCTACAACGCAGCAAAGCGACAGCGTCAGCACCGAGGCTGACGCCACAAATTCAAACCGATGGCGCTGCAGCACAGCCGCACATACAGCTGCTTCTGCGCCCATCGAAAACCCATGGGATTGTGCCCTTAAGGCCTGCATTTGCGCAGCAATCGGCCCATAAATCCACGCGCGCAAAGCTGTGACCAGTCAATATGTGCATTTCGATTGCTATATATGCAATTCAAATCTATGCAACACCGTGCATACATTCCCCAGTTGCGCTGCGCAGATTAATCGGGTTAGTCGGTCTTGTATCAGACTGAAAACTAGAATTTGCCTCACAAGCGTCTAGTTTTTATAAGGTAACCCCATGGTGCAATTCTCCAGACGCCAGTTCATGAAAGTGACTGGTTCGAGTCTGGCGGCATCTAGCTTGGCAGTAATGGGCTTCTCGCCCACCGCTGCTTTGGCTGAAGTTCGCCAGTTCAAGCTGGCAGCTGCAACAGTGACACGCCAGACGTGTACCTACTGTTCTGTTGGCTGCGGCATTTTGATGTATTCCTACAGCGACGGTGTCAAGAACGCCAAGATGTCGGTAATGCACGTTGAAGGTGACCCCGATCACCCAGTTAACCGCGGCACACTGTGCCCCAAGGGCGCATCGCTGCTGGACTTTGTTCACAGCCCCAACCGCCTGAAGTACCCCGAGTACCGTGCTCCTGGCTCCAACGAGTGGAAGCGCCTGTCTTGGGACGAAGCTCTGGACCGTATCGCGAAGCTTCTGAAAGAAGACCGCGACGCCAACTTCGTCGAAAAGAATGAAAAGGGCCAGACGGTTAACCGTTGGCTCACCACCGGCATGTTGGCAGCTTCGGCTTCCAGCAATGAAGCCGGTTATGTCACGCACAAGGTAGCCCGCTCCTGGGGTCTGCTGGCGCTGGACAACCAAGCACGTGTCTGACACGGCCCAACGGTGGCAGGTCTTGCCCCAACATTTGGCCGCGGCGCGATGACAAATCACTGGGTTGACATCAAGAATGCTGATGTCATCCTGATCATGGGCGGTAACGCTGCTGAAGCGCACCCCTGTGGTTTCAAGTGGGTCACTGAAGCGAAGGAGCACAACGGTGCGCACTTCATGGTGGTGGACCCCCGCTTTAACCGATCTGCCTCTGTGGCCGATTTCTACGCCCCTATTCGTTCGGGCTCGGACATCGTGTTCCTGGGCGGCATCATCAATTACTTGTTGACCAACGACAAGATTCACCACGAGTACGTGCGTAACTACACGGACTTCTCGTTCATCGTGCGTGAAGACTTTGCGTTCGACGACGGTATCTTCTCGGGCTACAACCCCGAAACTCGTACGTACGACAAGTCGTCGTGGGACTACGAGCTGGGTGAAGATGGCTTCGTCAAGGTCGACCCCACTCTGCAGCACCCTCGCTGTGTGTACCAGTGGCTCAAGCGCCACTATGCAGGCTACACCCCAGAGAAGGTGGAAAGCATCTGCGGCACACCCAAGGAAAAGTTCCTGCACGTAGCCGAAAAGTTCGCTTCCACTGCTGTTCCCGGCCGTGTTGCCACCATCATGTACGCCCTGGGCTGGACACAGCACACCGTGGGTGCACAGATGCTGCGTACCGGTGCCATGATTCAGCTGCTGTGCGGCAACATTGGCGTGGCTGGCGGCGGTATGAATGCGCTGCGTGGTCACTCCAACATCCAAGGTCTGACCGACCTGGGCATCTTGTCCGCTTCGTTGCCGGGTTACCTGTCGCTTCCCAACGAAAACGAGCAAGAGTACAGCCAGTACATCGGCGCTCGCACGCCCAAGGCGCTGCGTCCCGGCCAGATGAACTTCTGGCAAAACACGCCCAAGTTCCACGTCAGCCTGATGAAGGCATGGTGGGGTCCTGCTGCGACTGCGGAAAACAACTGGGCGTTTGACTACCTGCCCAAGTTGGACAAGCAGTACGACATGCTGCAGATCACCGACATGATGGTGCAAGGCAAGGTCAATGGTTACATTGCCCAAGGCTTTAACCCATTGGCTGCGCTGGCCAACTCGAACAATGTTCGTGAAGGTCTGAAGAAGCTCAAGTTCCTGGTGGTGATGGACCCTCTGGTCACAGAAACCTCCGAGTTCTGGAAGAACCACGGCGAATTCAACGACGTAGACACCGCTTCGATCCAAACTGAAGTGTTCCGTCTGCCCACCACCTGCTTCGCTGAAGAAGATGGCGCAGTGGTGAGCTCTTCGCGCGTGCTGCAGTGGCACTGGAAGGCGGCCGATGCTCCGGGTGAAGCCCGTACCGACATCGCCATCATGTCCGGCCTGCACCTGCGCTTGAAGAAGCTGTACGAGACTGAAGGCGGTAAGTTCCCTGACCCCATCGTCAACCTGTACTGGCCTTACGCACACGCTGCACACCCCACTTCCGAGGAAATCGCCAAGGAATACAACGGTCGTGCACTGGCAGACATCAAGGACGCCAATGGCAACATCATCCGCAAGGCGGGTGAGCAGCTGGGCGGCTTTGGCGAAATGCGTGACGACGGCACCACTTTGGGTGGCTGCTGGATTTGGGCTGGCTGCTGGACATCGTCGGGCAACCAAATGGCGCGCCGTGATAACAGCGACCCTACCGGCATCGGCAATACGCTGAACTGGGCCTGGGCTTGGCCTGCCAACCGTCGCGTGCTGTACAACCGTGCATCGGCTGACCGCAAGGGTCGTCCTTTCAACCCCAACCGCGTGCTGATCCAGTGGAACGGCTCTAAGTGGGTGGGTGCGGACGTGCCTGACGTGGCTGTGGGTCTGGACCCTGAGGTCATCAACCCCTTCATCATGAACCCCGAAGGTGTGGCTCGCTTCTTTGCTCGCAAGGGCATGAACGAAGGTCCATTCCCTACGCACTACGAGGCGTTCGACAACCCGCTGGGCTACAACCCCATGTACCCCGAAAACAAGCTGGCTGTCTACAACCCTGCAGCGCGCGTGCTGGAGTCGACCAAGGGCACGCAAGGCGATCCTAAGGAGTACCCACACATTGGTACTACTTACCGCCTGACCGAGCACTTCCACTACTGGACCAAGCACGTTCAGCTGAACAACATCGTTCAGCCTGAGCAGTTTGTGGAAATTGGTGAAGCGCTGGCCAAGGAGCTGGGCATTGAAACTGGCCAAAAGGTCAAGGTTTCGTCCGCTCGTGGTTTCGTCAAGGCTGCAGCTGTGGTGACCAAGCGCATCAAGCCCATGCAAATTGACGGCAAGACCATCCACCACGTGGGCGTTCCGATCCACTGGGGTTTCTCGTCGACAGGCCGCAAGGGCTATCTGGCGAATAACCTGACAGCGTCGATCGGTGACGGCAACAGCAACACCCCCGAGTCCAAGACCTTCCTGGTCAAGGTCGAGAAGGCATAAGGAGGAATAGCTGATGTCTTCAACCATGTCCCTCGATATCAAGCGTCGCTCTGCAACCACGACACCTGCGCCAAGCCAACGCGACGCGCACAGCGGTGAAGTGGCCAAGCTGATCGACGTCTCCAAATGCATTGGCTGCAAGGCTTGCCAAACAGCTTGCATGGAGTGGAACGACCTTCGTGACGAAGTCGGTACGGCTGCGGCCGGTGTGTATGACAACCCCACGGATCTGACTGCAGATTCCTGGACTGTCATGCGCTTTACCGAGTACGAGAACGAAGCGACTGGCAATCTGGAATGGCTGATCCGTAAGGACGGCTGTATGCACTGTGAAGATCCTGGCTGCTTGAAGGCCTGCCCATCGCCTGGCGCGATCGTGCAGTACGCCAACGGCATCGTGGACTTCCAGCAAGACCAGTGCGTTGGCTGTGGCTACTGCCATACCGGCTGCCCATTCAACATCCCACGCATCTCCAAGAAGGACAACAAGGCGTACAAGTGCACCTTGTGTTCGGACCGCGTGGCTGTGGGCCGCGAACCTGCTTGCGTCAAGACCTGCCCCACTGGCGCCATCATGTTTGGCACCAAGAAGGCCATGCATGACCAAGCTGAACGCCGTGTTGTCGACCTGAAGGAGCGTGGCTATGCCAACGCAGGTCTTTACGACCCTGCAGGCGTTGGCGGCACACACGTGATGTACGTGTTGCACCACGCTGACAAGCCATCCCTGTACAAGGGCCTGCCAGACGATCCTAAGATCAGTCCCATGGTCTCCCTGTGGAAGGGTGTGGCCAAGCCTTTGGCTCTGGCAGCTTTGGGCGCAGCCGCTGTGGGTAGCTTCTTCCACTATGTCTCCAAGGGCTCGCACGACGTGCCTGAAGAGATGGAGCGCGAAGAAGAGCGTGCACAGCGTGCGGAAGATGAAGCCAAGGAGAAGCGCAAATGAAACGACTGTCCCGTGACCTCCCTCGCTACAGCGCGGGCGAACGCGTGAACCACTGGGTAGTGGCTATCAGCTTTGTGCTGCTGGCGCTGTCCGGCCTGGCGTTCTTCCATCCTTCCATGTTCTTCCTGACCAACCTGTTTGGCGGTGGTCCATGGACGCGCATCCTGCACCCCTATATCGGGTGGGTAATGACCATTGGCTTTGTGTTGATGGTGTTCCGCTTCTGGCGCCTGAACATCATCAAGCCCCACAATGTGCAGTGGCTCAAGGAAGTGCCCCAGATGCTCAAGGACGAGCATCACCACATGCCTGAGCAGGACAAATACAACGGCGGCCAAAAGGTGCTGTTCTGGTTGCTCTGCCTGTGCATGTTGGGCTTGGTGGTTTCTGGCTTGCTGATGTGGCGTTCATGGTGGGTGCTGCCTGTCGAACTGATCCGTGCTGGTGTGGTGCTGCACGCACTGTCGGCTTTCGGTCTGTTCGCTCTGATCCTGGCCCACGTGTATGCCGCCATCTGGACCCGTGGCACATTGCGCGCCATGATCTACGGCACGGTGAATCGTGCTTGGGCGAAGTACCACCACCCCCTGTGGTACCGCAAGATGACAGGCAACAAAGACTAACACTGGTCTGACCAGAGTTAATTCAGACGCTTGTTGATTGCCGCCGGTACGCCCACACTGGGCATACCGGCGGCTTCAATTTAGGGAATACATTTTTCATGCAACAACGCATTCTTCAACCCGGTGAAATCGAAGCGCTAGACAAGACTTCTTTCCCTCGCATCTTGCTCCCCCAAGTTGCCAGCTTGTTTTCTGAGCGTGCGGCCCGTTTGCGTCAGCTGGCGGAAGGCAACCCCATTGCCGACTACTTGCAATTTGCCGCCAAGATTGTCGATGCTCAGCATGCGGCAGCTGGCTCGGTAGAGTTACAGCCGCTGGACAACAGCAACATCGCGCGTGCGCAAGAGCATTCCATGCCCTTGCTGCCTGCTGTTGAGCACATGGATCCCGCGTGGCACCAAGTGCTGGATGCCATGCTGGAGACTTTGGCTGGCGCCGACGGTCTGCCTGAAGCACTGCAGCCGCTGATTGAGTCGCTGCGTACGCTGAGCCAAGAAGAGCGCGACGAAGTTGCCAAGCGTTTGCTGGAAAAAGAAGTCGCTGCCCGTCACATTGGCATGGCGCCTTTCATCATGGCGGCCCTGCAAGTCACATACGCCAAACGCGCGGCCGCTTTGAACGTGCGTGATGTGCCCTACACCGAGCCTGCCACCATCTGCCCTGTGTGCGCCAGCGAACCTGTTGCCAGCGTGTTGCGCATTGGTGGCCAGTCGAGCGGGCACCGCTATTTGCATTGTGGCAATTGCTGCACAGAATGGCACATGGTGCGTGTGAAGTGCTCGCACTGCGAGTCCACCGCAGGCATTCACTACCAGACCATCGAAGGCAGCAAGGACGTGATTACGGCCGAGACCTGCGATGAGTGCGGCACGTACCGCAAGGTCGTGAACCAGGAAAAAGACCCTATGGCAGAGCCTTTGGCTGATGATTTGGCCAGCCTGACGTTGGACTTGCTGATGAGCGAAAACACCTCGTTCAAACGCGCCAGCGCCAACCCTTTGCTGTTTGTGGCTGTGGCCGAAGAGCAAGAAGACAGCGCAGCAACAACGCTGGTGGACCCTGCGGCAGAATAAACACGCTGCTTATTGCCGAAAGGCCGCTGCGGCGGCCTTTCTTTTTAGACCCGCTAACACAACCCTTGATACGTCGTTGCTTCGCCTTGTCGTACGCTAGTACTGCCTGCGGCTTCGCGCCTCGTCTCAAACGCAAACCTACGGTTTGCTGGGTCGTGTGAGCGGCTCTTTGCTGTTATTAGATTTGATCCTTTGATTGAGAGCGCTGCATTGAACCTCGCCGCCCCCCGTCTGCCTTCGGTAGACCAACTGCTCCAACACCCTGTCTTGCAAGGCTTGCAGACTGAATTTGGTCGCTCCAGCGTGACCGATGCAGTGCGGCAAGTGCTTGATGCTTTACGACCTTTATGGCGCGATGGCAGCTTGCAGCCTTCGCAAGTCGAGCCATCGGCGCTGGCTGAAGCGGTCCAGCACCGCCTGACCGAGCGCTTTGCGCCGCGCCTCAAAACAGTGTTCAACCTGACTGGCACGGTGCTGCACACCAATTTGGGACGTGCCCTGCTGCCGCAAGAAGCGGTCGATGCCATGGTGCAAGCGCTGACCCAACCAGCCAACCTCGAATACGACCTCGCCACCGGCGGTCGTGGCGACCGAGATGATCTGGTCGAGGCACTCATTTGCGAACTCACCGGCGCAGAAGCAGCCACCGTGGTCAATAACAATGCTGCAGCGGTGCTGCTGGCCCTGTCGACTTTGGCATCAGGCCAAGAAGTGGTGGTTTCGCGCGGTGAACTGGTGGAAATTGGCGGCGCCTTCCGCATCCCTGACATCATGAAGCGAGCCAACTGCCAACTCGTGGAAGTGGGCACCACCAACCGCACACACGCCAAAGACTACGCCGAGGCCATCACGGACCAGACGGCCTTGCTCATGAAGGTGCACACCAGCAACTACGAAGTGGTGGGCTTTACCAAAAGTGTCTCGGACGCTGAAGTGACTGCCATGGCGCACGCGCGTGGTCTGAACATGATGGTGGATCTGGGCAGCGGCACCCTGGTGGACCTGCGCCGCTGGGGCTTGCCCCATGAAGTGACCGTGCGTGAAACGGTCGAAGCTGGCGCCGACATTGTCACTTTTTCGGGCGACAAACTGCTGGGCGGCCCCCAAGCGGGCATCATTGTCGGCCGCAAGGATTTGATTGCCCAGATCAAAAAGAACCCCATGAAGCGCGCCTTGCGCGTGGGCAAACTGACGTTGGCAGCGCTCGAACCCACGCTGCGCCTGTACCTGCACCCCGAGCAACTGGCCGAGCGCCTGACCACGCTGCGCCTGTTCACCCGGCCAGCTGCAGACATGCAAGCCCAGGCCGATGCACTCCGACCCCTGCTGCAACAAGTGCTGGGCGCGAATTGGGTGGTCGAAACGGCTCCTATGAACAGCCAGATTGGCAGCGGCGCGCTGCCGATTGAAAACTTGCCCAGCTACGGCTTAAAGCTTTATCCGGCCAGTGGCAAACAGGCTGGTCGCCAGCTGACCCAGCTTGAAGCGCGCCTGCGCGCCCTGCCCCGCCCGGTGATTGGGCGTTTGCACGACGATGCACTGTGGCTGGATTTGCGCTGCCTGGAGGCTGATAGCCAAGCGCAGTTGGTGCAGCAGCTGTCTGCCTTGTAATAAATTACTAGCTACAACCCTTTATTTGACGCTGGTTTCAGGCACTTTTGATGCAGAAACCGTGCGTTTGTGAAAGTCATCGCATGATCATCGGCACCGCCGGACACATTGACCACGGCAAGACCACGCTGGTTCGCGCCCTGACAGGCGTGGAAACCGACCGCCTCAAGGAAGAAAAGGCCCGAGGCATTTCGATTGAACTGGGCTACGCTTACGCGCCTTTGCCCAACGGGGATGTGCTGGGCATCATCGACGTACCCGGGCACGAAAAATTTGTCCACACCATGGCCGCTGGCGCCGTGGGTATTGACCATGCGCTGCTGGTCGTTGCGGCCGATGACGGCGTCATGCCGCAAACCCTGGAGCACCTTGAAATCTTGCAGCTGCTGGGCGTCAAAAAGGGCACGGTCGCCCTGACCAAGGTCGACCGTGTGCTGCCAGAGCGCATCGAAGAAGTGAAGCTCGAAATCGCCGCCATCTTGTCGGTGACGTCTTTGCACGACAGCCCCATTTTTGAAACGGCCGCCAGCCAACCCGGTGACGTGGGCGTGCAGCAGTTGCGCGACTACCTGCAAGTGCAGGCCCAGCTGATGCCCCCTCGCCCGCACGATGGTCTATTCCGTTTGGCGGTGGACCGTGTCTTCACGCTGCCCGGTCAGGGTACGGTGGTCACGGGCACGGTCTTTAGCGGCAAAGTTGCCGTGGGCGATGTGCTGCAGCATTCCGCATCAGCGCAGCCCGTGCGTGTGCGTAGCATCCACGCCCAAAACCAGTCGGCGCCCGAAGGCCTCGCCGGTCAGCGCTGTGCGCTCAACTTGGCAGGCATTGCCAAAGAGTCCATCGAACGCGGTGACTGGATTGCCGATGGCCGGGTGCTGCAGGCTTCTGAGCGCATCGACATTCGCCTGCATTTATTGGCTGAGGCCGCACCGCTGCAGCAGTGGACACCTGTGCATGTGCACATCGGCACCCAGCGCTGCACGGCGCACGTCGCGTTACTACAAGACAGCGCCATTGAGCCAGGCACGGAAGTAGCGGCCCAACTGGTGCTGGATGCGCCGGTGTTTGCCCTGCCTGGTGACCGGCTGATTTTGCGCAACGCTCAAGCCAGCCGCACCATTGCGGGCGGCATGGTGCTGGACCCTGACGCCCCAGCACGCAAGCGCCGCAGCCCTGAACGCATGGCTTATCTGCAAGCCATTGAAACTTTGATTGCCACAGGCAGCCCGGCAGCGCTGGTCAGCCATGCGGGCCATGGCATCAGTCTGGCACAGCTGCAGCGCCTGTCAGGCCGCCTGCTGGACCAACTGCAACTGCCCGGCACACAGCGCATTGCCCAGCCAGATGGCGATGCCTTGCTGATTGACACCGCACGCTGGCAGCAACTGCAGCAGCAGGTGATGGAGACGCTGGCCAAATTCCACGACAAATACCCGGACGAGCCCGGCATCAACGCGGCCCGTCTGCGCCGCATGGCGTGGCCGGGATTGGTCCACAGCCAGCACGACAAGCTCTGGCGCGCGCTGCTGGAGCAACTGCTCGATCAACAGCTGCTTTCCAGCAGCGGTGCGTGGTTGCACTTGCCCGGCCACAGCGTGCAGTTCACCGCCAACGAGCAAGTCTTGGTGGAGCAACTGCTGCCCAAGCTGCAAGAAGGCCGTTTTGATCCACCCTGGGTGCGCGATTTGGCCGCCGACACGGGCACGGCCGAAGAAATCGTGCGCCAACTGCTGCGCAAAATGGCGCGCCAAGGCTTGCTGTTTCAGGTGGTTAAAGACCTGTTCTACACCGCAGCGAACATGGATGCGCTGGCTGCCATCATCAAACGGCTGGCCGATGCCACCCCGAACGGTGAAGTCGTCGCCCGCGAGTTTCGCGACGCCACGGGGCTGGGGCGCAAACGTGCGATTCAGATCATCGAATGCTTTGACCGCTTGGGCTACACCCGCCGTGTGCGCGATGCCCACGTGCTGCGCCCTGACGCGCAGTGGCTGAACCAGCAGCGCCCTCTGTAAATTGGACCTTTTCCAGCGCCAGCTATTGCGAGCGCGCTACAATTGCTGTCTCTTCTCAGGAAGGCAATCGTGCCCGGTGGTGCGGCCGGGCTTCAAACCCGGTGGAGGGTGTTAGCCACTCTCGGGTTGGTTCGACTCCAGCTGCTTTCCGCCAGATTCTTCAAGCCTTGGCTTCTTACGGAGCCAAGGCTTTTTT
>JBJEZV010000038.1:0-2623 GCA_051887595.1 Comamonas sp. | reverse complement strand
GATTGGTGTTTTGATACCCAACGGTTTCGCATTGCGCGATGACAGAGCGCTTATTCAGGTGAGAAAATGCTTTTAACTTCTCAAAATGAGAAGACTTCAAAAGTGTCCCCCGCCATGAAAAATTCCGAGCGCAGTTTTGCACGCCGTATTGATTTGACCTCTTTGCAGCTGTTCGTCGCCGTGTGCGAACTGGGCAGCATTGGCCGCGCCGCTGAGCGCGAATACATTGCCGCTTCGGCTGTCAGCAAGCGCCTGTCCGACCTGGAAGCCGCTGTCGACACCGCGCTGCTCTACCGCCACAGCCGTGGCGTGACTTTGACGCCTGCGGGTGAAAGCCTGTTGCACCACGCTCGCAATGTGCTGTACGGGCTGGAGCGCATGCAAGGCGAGCTGTCCGAATACGCGGATGGTGTTCGTGGCCACGTGCGTGTGCACGCCACCATCTCGGCCATCGTGCAGTTCTTGCCCGAAGACTTGGGCGCCTTCAGCAAAGAGCACCCGCAAATCAAGATTGATCTGCAGGAACATTTGTCTGCTGACGTGCTGCAAGCTGTTCACGAAGGCACGGCCGACATTGGCATTTGCAATATGGGCCAAGCCAACACCAATGGCCTGCAAACCAAGCCTTACCGCACCGACCGTCTGGTGCTGGTGGCGCCCGAAGGCCATGCCCTGGCCCAGCGCGAATCGGTCAGTTTTGAAGAAGTGCTGGAGTGGGACATCGTCGGCCTGCATGGCGGCAGTTCCATCAGCTTGGCCATGCGTGGCGCGGCGGCGCGCTCGGGTCATCCATTGCATCAACGCATTCAGGTCACAAGCCTGGATGCCATGTGCCGCATGATCGACAACGGCCTGGGCGTAGGCCTGATCCCTGATCGTGCGTTCGAGCTCATGCACGGCGTGGGCCATTTGAAGAGCGTGCCACTGACCGATGCGTGGGCACAACGCACGCTCAGCTTGGTGGCGCGCGACTTTGACGCCTTGCCAGTGACATCGCGTTTGCTGGTGGAACACCTCGGAAAAGGATGGGTGGCTCCTGCCAAGGCGGCTGCCTAAAATCTTCGCGAGACAACTAAACCCCACATTAGTAGAACGACACCATCATGGGCCGCACCCTTTACGACAAGATCTTTGACGAACACGTCATCCACACCGAAGAAGATGGCACGTCCATCCTCTATATCGACCGCCACTTGGTGCACGAAGTCACCAGCCCGCAAGCCTTTGAAGGTCTGCGTCTGGCGGGCCGCAAGCTGTGGCGCATCAACTCTGTGGTGGCAACTGCCGACCACAACACGCCCACCCACGGCTGGGAACGTGGCTATGACGGCATCGAAGATCCGATCAGCAAAGAGCAAATCACCACGCTCAACACCAACATTGCAGAGTTTGGTGCGGCCGCCTTCTTTCCTTTTATGGACAAGGGCCAGGGCATCGTGCACGTCATGGGGCCTGAGCAAGGCGCCACATTACCCGGCATGACCGTGGTCTGCGGCGACAGCCACACCTCCACCCACGGTGCGTTTGGCGCCTTGGCGCACGGCATTGGTACTTCGGAAGTCGAGCACGTGATGGCCACGCAAACGTTGTTGGCCAAGAAGGCCAAGAACATGCTGGTCAAGGTCAATGGCAAGGTCGCGCCTGGCGTGACAGCCAAGGACATCGTGCTGGCCATCATCGGCAAGATCGGCACGGCAGGTGGCACGGGCTACACCATTGAGTTTGCCGGTGAAGCCATTCGTGATCTGTCCATGGAAGGCCGCATGACGGTGTGCAACATGGCCATTGAAGCCGGTGCGCGTGCTGGCTTGGTGGCGGTGGATGACAAAACCATCAACTACGTCAAGGGCCGTCCTCTGGCGCCTAACGGTGCAGAGTGGGAAGCCGCTGTGACGTATTGGAAGACGCTGCACTCGGACGCTGATGCACAGTTTGACCGCGTGGTGGAGCTCACTGCTGCCGAGATCGTGCCACAAGTGACCTGGGGCACTTCGCCTGAAATGGTGCTCGGCATTGATGCCCACGTACCTGATCCCGACAAAGAGCAAGACCACAACAAGCGCGGCGCCATTGAGCGTGCGCTGACCTATATGAACCTGCAGCCCGGCAAAGCGCTGAACGATATTTTTGTCGACAAGGTGTTCATTGGTTCGTGCACCAACAGCCGCATCGAAGACATGCGCGAAGCGGCTGCCGTGGTCAAAAAGCTGGGCCAGAAAGTGGCCAAGAACATCAAGCTGGCGATGGTGGTGCCCGGCTCCGGTTTGGTCAAAGAACAAGCCGAGCGCGAAGGCTTGGACCTGATCTTCAAGGCTGCAGGCTTTGAATGGCGCGAGCCCGGCTGCTCCATGTGCTTGGCAATGAACGCAGACCGCTTGGAGCCCGGTGAGCGCTGCGCCTCCACCTCCAACCGCAACTTCGAAGGCCGTCAAGGCGCAGGTGGCCGCACCCACCTTGTGAGCCCGGCCATGGCAGCAGCGGCCGCCATCCACGGCCATTTTGTGGACATCCGCCAGTTCGCCTAAGTACAGAGCAAGAGACAAGCGATGCAAAAATTCACCGTACACAAGGGCCTGGTGGCACCTTTGGACCGCGAAAACGTCGACACCGACGCCATCATTCC
>JBJEZV010000037.1:17208-22231 GCA_051887595.1 Comamonas sp. | reverse complement strand
CATCACGCACGTGGATGTTCTTGGCTTTTTGCTCTGCAACCGTGCACACCCAGGCGGCAGCACGTTGGCTAGGCGGGTAGTCGTGGCAGACGTAGATGCGGGTGTTGGCAGGCAGGCTCAAGATGCGCTGTATGGAGCGATACAGCACTGCAGCATCGCCTCCAGGAAAGTCGGCACGGGCTGTGCCTACATCGGGCATAAACAAGGTATCGCCCACAAAGACATCGTCACCTACCAGATAGGCCATGTCTGCGGGTGTGTGGCCGGGGACGAGCAGTGCGGTTACGGCCAGGCTGCCGACATGGAAAACCTCGCCGTCTTCAAACAGATGGTCAAACTGGCTGCCATCGGGCAAAAAGCTGCGTTCAAAGTGGAACACGGTGCGGAAGATTTTCTGCACCTGGCGGATGTTGCCGCCAATGGCGATCTTGCCGCCCAGGTGGTGGCGAATGTGCTGCGCTCCCGAGATGTGGTCTGCATGGGCATGGGTTTCCAAAATCCATTGGACCTGCCAGTCTTTGCTTCGCACAAATTCAATGATGCGGTCACTGCTGGCGCTGGTGAGGGTGCCTGACTTGGCGTCAAAGTCCAGCACGGGATCAATCACGGCGGCTTTGCCGGAACTTGGCTCTGCCAGCACATAGCTGACCGTGCCAGTTACGGCATCAAAAAAAGATTCGATATGTGGCTGAGGCATGTGCGTGGAGCTTCCTTTTTTGCGACGGTCATGCAATCAATTTGCTTTTTAATATAATATAAAAAAGTAAATTGTGTGCATTGCTTTGAGATGCCTTGTGACAAACACCCAGATGGCCTATGTTTTCAACACGCGGGGAAGCGTAATGAAAGCAATCAGCGCAGGCTGGGAGCGCGTGCCGCAAATTGCTGTGGGCGTGGCACTCATCGCTTTTGAAACAGAGCAGCAAAGGGGGGATTAAGCCCCTAGTGCTGGAATAAATGACGAACGAAACTTGCATAAAGCCTGTTGCAGACATCACCGCAACCCTGGATTGGGTCAGCATGCGTGCCCATGCCTGCGAAGCGGTGACCCTGCTCAAGCTATTGGGTAATGAAGATCGCTTGATGCTGCTGTGCCAGATTTCTTTGCAAGAGCGCACGGTGACGGAACTCGAGCAGCTAACAGGTATTACCCAACCGACCTTATCGCAGCAGCTGGGTGTGCTGCGCAGAGAGGGCTTGGTGTCGACCCGCCGTGAAGGCAAGTTCATTTGGTATCAATTGGCGGATGCACGTGCCTTGCAGCTGATGCAAGTGGTGCATCAATTGTTTTGCGGCCCTGCCGCGCAAGGAGCACAGGCATGAGTATTTATTGGGACGCTTTTACGCCATGGTCGTCTTTGGCGGGCGGTGTGTTGATTGGTGTGGCAGCCGCCTTGATGGTGGTGTTGCTGGGTCGTATTGCAGGGATTAGCGGTATTTTGGGCGGCTTGCTACAAGGCGCGACGTGGCGATCTAAAAGCCAATGGGGTTGGCGGGCTGCTTTTGTGGTGGGCATCTTGGCTGCACCACTGCTGTGGCAGGTGTTTGCCCCGCTGCCGGCTATGCAAATGCCCTCCAACCCCGTGGTGATCA
The DNA here is from genome assembly GCA_051887595.1 of Comamonas sp. Taxonomy (GTDB): domain Bacteria; phylum Pseudomonadota; class Gammaproteobacteria; order Burkholderiales; family Burkholderiaceae_C; genus Comamonas. The sequence continues at coordinate 20,638 of JBJEZV010000037.1, read as the reverse complement.
TCGTGGCGGGTTTGTTGGTAGGTTTTGGCACGCGTTTGGGTTCGGGTTGCACTAGCGGCCACGGGGTATGCGGTTTGTCGCGTTTGTCGATTCGCTCTTTGGCAGCAACGTTGATGTTCATGGCCACCGGGGTGGCGACAGTGTTCATCATGCGCCATGTAGTAGCGTAAAAGCGAAGAAGAAGGAGTCACACCATGATTGCAATGGCTGCATGGATTGCGGGTTTAGTGTTCGGTTTGGGCTTGATCCTTTCCGGCATGGGTAACCCCGCGAAAGTACAAAACTTTCTGGATATTTTTGGCACTTGGGACCCTTCACTGGGCTTGGTGATGGGTGGAGCGATTGCCGTAGGATTGCTCGCCTTTACTTGGGCCAAGCGTCAACAAACCTCGGTGCTGGGTGAGCCCATGCAGCTGCCTACAGCCACGGTGGTGGACCGCAAGTTGTTGACAGGTGCGGCCATGTTTGGTGTGGGTTGGGGCTTGGCAGGGTTTTGCCCCGGGCCGGCCCTGATGAACTTAGCGACTTTACAGCCAGAAGTCTTGATGTTCGTGGCAGCGATGCTGGTAGGTATGTTGCTACAACATGCTGTGGCTAAGCGATCTTGACCGTCTTTTCACTTTACAAGGGGGCTTTAGCGCTTGTTAGATCAGTGCCAAAGCCTTTAAGGCTTGAAGATGTTTAACCTCCAGCTCTCACCAGTCTTCTTGACGTTAGCCCTTGTGGGTCTGTATTTCATCAAACATTGGTGGTGGTCTGCACCTGCTACACGCTTGCATGAGCAACTGCGTGCAGCATGGCTAGATTCGGTATCGAACACTCAGGGCACGGAGATTTTGGGTGTACAGACCATCCGCAACTCGCTCATGTCCTGCACCATGACGGCAACTGCAGCAACGTTGGCGTTCATGGGGGGCGTGAGCCTGCTCTACAACAGCTGGACGCAGACTGTGCCGGCCGCAGACCAGGCGCAGGCTTTGCAGCAAATGATTGCCATGTTTGCAGTGCTGGTGCTGCTGGGCTTGTCTTTCATCACCTCCATGCTGTCTGCAAGGCAGTGGCACCACACAGGTTTTGTGGCCGGAATGCCTGTGGGAAGCGCCCAGCGCAAGCAGTGGCTGCGCTTGGGTGAAAAGTGTTTGCGCAAAGCGGGGCACTACTACGCACTTTCGGTGCGTTTGTTGATGTGGTGTGTGCCCTTGGTGGTCACGGGTTTGTTTGCATGGGCTGGCGTGGTTGCGGCCGCAATGCTACTGGTGTTGCTTTGGCAAGGAATGGACCGCTAGGCTTCAGGTGTAGAAGTTCAGACTTGATCTGACCGTCAAGACGTCAAGCACTGCACGGTCATCTTTGAAATTGTCAGTGATAGCTTTTAAGCGCGGGTTAGCGTTTGAGCAAAAGCTTCGATTAAAGACAGCCCCCGACCGAAAAGGAAATCATCTACAAATCAGCATTTTTCTCTGCATTAAGAGTATTAATCAAGCTTCGGGATTCTGGAAAAGACGCGAAGTTCATAGCAGATACTGACCCCAAGCACATCATTAAAGTGACGTGTCGCAGTGGGGTGATGACTGCTTGCTGCTGCGCTTGTGAAAAAGAATTTCATGCTGCCCGCCATCGTTGATGCGCTGCATCACGATCTGCCCATCGTCGTGCAGATAGATGCGTACACCAGGCGATGTTTTCGAATCCCAGTAGCACGGGTTTTGATCTAGATCGTGCCACCCGTGCTCAGTGGATAAACTGCGAAAAGGCATTTTTTCCACCAAGCCTTCTGGCAGCAGGTGCTCTTTGGACACATGGATCCAAGCGTTGAGAAGCAAATCGTGTGCTTCTTGACGATTTGAGCATGCAGGTTGCTGCTCTACCGCCCTTAGAAGAGCAAAAAATCGTCTTTCATATGTTGTGCGGAAATCCATACAGCATGTGTCTTATGGGTGCGTTGGAGCATATATTTTTCGATACACGGTAAAACATTGGTTAACAATAATTAACATGATCAAAGGTTGTGTTCGTTCAAATGTGCTTTTGAAGCTGACAAGCGTCGTGCAATTGCTAGGCGCTAACTTGTGGTTGTAAGCGCATTGGAGGTTATTAAATGCGCTTTGAGGGCTTCGATGAAGCGTGTACTGGGTATTTTGGAGGCGGAGCCTCGACGCCGGGCTACGTACATGTCTAGGTGAACGGCAGGCTCATCCAGCAGTGCTATGCGCAGACCTTGCTGTTGGCATTCTTGCGCTACAAATGAAGGCAAGACGGCATGGCCCAAACCTGCTTGGACCATGGCAATGATGGTTCCCAAGAAATTCATTTCTGTGCGCTCGGATTGGCTGGCCTTCGCATCTGGGAGATGTGTGTCTATTAAAGCTTGAATGGGGTTGGGCTTGGGAAGCGAGATTAAAGGTAGGCCCTGCAGCGATTGCCAGCTGCGTGGGTTGATTCGTGAAGTTTTGCGATACGTTTGGCGTGCATCCGGCGGGCTGATGCACATCAAACGGAATTTGCCAATGGGTTCGCGCAGCATGCCCGTTGCAGGTTTGACAAAAAACGCAATTCCTAAATCAGCGCGCCCATCCATAACAGCTTGGCGCACCATATCCAAGCTGCCATCAATGATTTGAATGCGGATTTCGGGGTGCTGCTGGGCAAAACTGGCCACCACTTGGGGCAAGAGTGCCGTGGCAATGACAGGGGTAGCAGCAATGGTCAAGCTAGAGCGTTCAACCGAAGAGCTTCCTTGCAGCGCCAAGCCAAGTTGCTGTACCTGAGCGACGATGGTTTTAGCGTGCTGCAGCAGTACTTGGCCTGCATCTGTCAGCCTCACAGCTCGGGTGGTGCGCTCAAACAGCCTAACGCCAAGTTGCCCTTCCAGTTCTTTAACCATCATGCTGACACCAGACGGTGACAGGTGAACGCGCTCAGCCGCTGCAGCAAAGCTGCCGTGCTCGCAAATTTCTAAAAAAGCTTGCAACTGACGGCTGCTGAGATTGATCAATTTTTTTGACGAATTCACCAAAAATTCCCGTTTGATTCAAATCAATGGAAGCGCTTCAATTGCGCCATACCAACAAGGAGACACTATGCCGAAAATTTCTCTCGCATCGTCAGGCCTTCAACGTCGACGCACGCTGATTGCACTGGCCGCCAGTGTGGGCACGGGTGCATTGTCATTGCCAGCTTGGGCCAATCCGCAAGGACCAGTGCGATTGGTTGTGCCATTTACGCCGGGTACTGGCATTGATTTGATTGCACGCGTGATTGGTCCCAAGCTGGCTGAGCGTTTTCAGCGCCCCTTTATCGTAGACAACAAACCAGGTGCGTCGGGCAATATTGGGACACAGGAAGTGGTGCGCGCGACGCCTGATGGCACCACGCTGCTGGTCACCGTGAACACGCTGATCATGAACAACGCGCTGTATCCACAGATGGG
>JBJEZV010000037.1:5077-17108 GCA_051887595.1 Comamonas sp. | reverse complement strand
TGCTGGTCACCGTGAACACGCTGATCATGAACAACGCGCTGTATCCACAGATGGGTTTCAACCCCGTTAAAGATCTGACACCGATCAGCCAGACGAGCGTAGGCCAGTTGGTGCTGTTGACGGGTGCGCAGGCCAAAGTGGCTGATTTGCAAGGCTTGATTGCTTATGCCAAGCAAAACCCTGGAGTCCTGAACTATGGGTCGCCCGGTGCAGGTACGCCGCACCATTTGGCGATGGAGTTGCTCAAGAGCAAGACCCACATCAATCTGACCCACATTAGCTACCGTGGGACGGCCCAGGCCTTAACTGATCTGCTTGGTGGACAGATTGACCTGATGTTTTTGCCCATACACGTGGCCTTGCAGCACATCAAGGCTGGCAAGCTCAAACCACTGGCGATCAGCTCGGACGAAGCATCGCCCTTGTTGCCCAATGTTCCTCCGCTCAAGACGTTGAATCTGGGCGATATGAACGTCGACATGTGGTACGGCTTGCTCGGGCCTAAGGGTCTATCGCCAGAATTTGTGCGCAGCATGAACGAAGCACTTCAGACCATTTTGGCTGAGCCTGATGTGGCCAAGGCTTTTGAGTCACAAGGTATGACGCCGCAGCACAGCTCGGCCCAGGCGTTCCAAGGGCTGATTGAAGCGGATGCCAAGCGCTGGGGCGATTTGATCAAGACGCAAGGCATTAAGGCGGAATAAGGCGTCTTCGGCGCACCCCTCATAGAAAAGAGCATACAAGTGAATCACACACAACAAAAACAAATGGACGCGGACGTCATCATCGTAGGTGGTGGCCCCGTAGGGATGGGTCTGTCGATTGAGCTGGGACAGCGGGGCATTCGCTGCATCGTGGTGGAGCGTTATGCCACGCCGCAGCCGATCCCTAAAGGACAGAACCTGACCCAGCGCACCATGGAGCATTTCTATGCCTGGGGCGCAGAAGCGCAGCTGCGCGCTGCACGCACCATTCCGCCGGAATACGGTATCGGTGGTTTGACAGCCTATAAAACCTTGCTGGGACCGTATTCGTACGATTGGCTGCAGCGTGAGCTGGTCAAGCCTTATTACTTCACGGCCAACGAGCGTTTGCCGCAATACGCCACCGAAGCCGTGTTGCGCGAACGTGCTGCGCAGCTGCCTGCAATTGAGGCGCTGTATGGCTGGAGCTTTGAATCCTTAGAGCAAGACGCCGACGGTGTGAGCGTCACCATTGCCGAGCGCAATGGACAAGGTCAAAAAACGCTGCGTGCTCGTTACGTGGTCGGCTGCGATGGCGCACGTTCCAACGTGCGACAACAGGCGGGCATTACGCAAACCAAGACCGACCATGACCGTTTGATGGTGCTGCTGGTGTTCAAGTCGCAAGGGCTGCACCAACTGCTGGAGCGCTTCCCCGGCAAGTCTTACTACAACGTGCTGCAGCCCGAACTCAAGGGCTATTGGAAGTTCTTCGGCCGCGTGGATTTGGGCAACACCTGGTTCTTCCACGCGCCTGTGCCACCGGGAACGACCAAAGACAACTTCGATTTCAAAGCCTATCTTGAAGAAGCCGTGGGCGCCTCTTTTGATGTGGAGTTTGAGCACATTGGTTTCTGGGATCTGCGTTTCATGCTGGCGGACAACTACCGCTCTGGACGCGTGTTCATTGCAGGTGATGCCGCCCATAGCCATCCACCTTATGGCGGATACGGCGTGAACTCTGGCCTGGAAGATGCGCGCAATTTAGGTTGGAAGCTGGCCGCCGCCATCGAAGGCTGGGGCTCTGAAAAGCTGCTGGATTCCTACGACCTGGAGCGCCGCCCGGTGTTCCGTTCGACGATCGACGACTTTATTGCCAAGTCCATCGATACCGACCACCAGTTCTTGGATCAGTACGATCCTGAAAAAGACCAGGCGGCCTTTGAATCTGCGTGGAACCAGCGAGCCAATGGTGCGGTGAGCGAGGTCCATGCGTTCGAGCCCCATTACGAAGGTTCAACCATCGTGGCACGCAGTGGCGAACATAGCGTGTGCTCGGCCAAGGGTTCACACCAGTTTGTAGCCCGTGCAGGTCACCATTTGGCACCCGCAACGTTAAGCGACGGTCGCAATGTATTCGAGCATGCGGGTGAGAGCTACACCTTGTTTGCACAGCGTGGTCAAGAAGCTGCTGCCGCAGCCTTTGAAGCTGCTGCCCGCGCACAAGGTGTACCGCTGAAAGTGGTAATGACCGATGCGACCGAAGAGTTCGCACGCTACGGCGCAGAGCTGGTGCTGGTACGCCCAGACGTGTTTGTGGCCTGGGCAGGCCAAGGCGCACAAGTGACGGCCGATCGCGCTGCACAAACCCTGCAGGTACTGGCCTAAACAGCATGTTCAGCTGTGCGCTGAACAGCGCATGGCAACCATCAGAAAGTGGCTACGGCCACTTTCTTTTTTTGTTGTTTGGATAGACAAATGGCGGATGTTTGCTAGTTTGATAGCTGTATGCCAGTGTCTATCAACGTTTTCAAATACAAAACACTTTGAAATCTAATCAGGGCGCTGGGAAGTAGCTTCTGAATTTGATGTTTTGGCGCTTTTGAAGATATTTAAAGGACCAAGGGTTTGCAGACCATCATTGACTTGGGCTGCTGGATGTGTCGGTATGGGCCAGTGCTTGTTTGAGCAACTTAATCAACGCTTGCGCAGCATTGCTTAGGGGGGTGTGGCGTCGCGTCACCACGCCCAGCGGGCGCTGAATGCCGGGCGCTTGCAGGGGCAGGTAATGGATGGCTTCGGATTTGAGCAATGCCACCGCCGTTTCTGGCAGGGCGCTGATACCTAGTCCGTGAGCGACCAGCGCGCCGATGGTGGCGATGTGGTCGACCTCAAAGGCTGGGGTGAAGGTATGACCTTGTTGCAGCAGCTCTGCATCCAGATACTGGCGCACACTGGCGGAGGCGCTCATGGAGATGTGCGGATACTGCAGCGTCTCGTGCAAGGCAATGGGTTGTGCGTGGTTGCACAGCGGATGGCCGGTAGGGCAGATCAGCACAAATTCATCGGTGGTGAGCTGCTCGTAGGCCAAGTCTTCTTGCTTGGGGTCCGCAGCCGTGAGCGCTAGATCGACTTTGCCGCTGCGCACCAGATCGAACGCGGGGCCAGACAAAGTGTCCAGCAGCGACAGGCGCACGCCGGGGTGGATCTGGCTGAATGCGGCAAACACCTCGGGCACCGTAGAGGCGGCCAGCGATGGCAGCGCCGCGACGGACACAGCGCCGGTTTTCAGTTGTACGGCATCCGCCACCGCTTGCAGGGCGCGCTGGGTGTCGCGCACCAATTCTTGGGCATGGGTGACAAAAATCTGGCCTGCATCGGTTAGCTCTACAGCACGGGTGGTGCGCTCAAACAGCCGCGCGCCGATGTGGGTTTCCACGCGGGCAATGAGTGCCGACAAAGCCGATTGCGACAAATGCATTTGCAGTGCCGCTTGGCCAAAGCTGCGGGTTTGGCTCAAGGCCAGCACGGCCTTGAGCTCTTTGGTCGATAAGTTGGGTTCCACCAGCCCGAGTATAGACAGCAGGGCCTGCGCAGCCTGCGAGGCCCTGGTTGTCATTGCTTACTCAGGCTTGATGTTGCCGTCCTTGATCAACTTGGCCCACTTGGTGAACTCATCGTTGATGATTTTGGAAGACTCTTCAGGTGTGTTGTAAGTGGCAATCGTGCCTTGGGCCAGCATGGAGTCCTTGACTTCTTGCTTAGACAAAATCTCCTTCAACGCCGCATTGAGCTTTTGAACGATGGCATCGGGCGTGCCTGCAGGGGCCGAAATGCCAAACATCGAGCTCACCAGCATGTCAGGAAAACCTGCTTCACCCACCGTGGGCACATCGGGCAGCGAGGCTACGCGTTCCTTGGTGGTGGTCGCCAGCGCGCGCAGCTTGCCCGCCTTGATTTGGCTTTGCGCGGCAGGCACGGTATCGATCATGGCATTCACCTGACCACCCAACAAGTCGGCGATTGCAGGGCCGCTGCCTTTGTAGGGCACATGAACGGCATCAATTTTGGTCTGCAGCTTGAGCATCTCAATAGCCAGATGCTGAGGGGAACCATTGCCTGCCGATGCAAATGTGACAGTGCCGGGTTTGGCCTTGGCCAGATCCACCAGCTCCTTCACGCTTTTCGCAGGCACGCTGGGGTTGACCACAAACACCAGTGGCACGGTGCCCACCAGTGAAATGTGCGCGAAGCTCTTTTGGATATCAAACGGCGTCAAGGCAGGCGTCAACGCTGCATTGATGGTGTGGCTGGTAAATGCGCCCATGAGCAGCGTGTAGCCATCGGCGGGCGATTTGCTGACCTGACCTGCGCCCAAGCTACCGCCCGCACCGGCACGGTTTTCCACGATGAACTGTTGGCCCAGTTGGTCTGACAGGTGTTTGGCCAGCACGCGGCCAATCACATCAGTGGCACCGCCGGGCGCATAGGGCACCACCAGCTTGACGGGCTTGTTGGGATAGTCGCTTTGTGCGTGGGCTATGCCTAGCGAGCCGCATGCCAGCCAGACACCTGCAGCAATGGCGGCAATGGTTTGGCGGCGGTTGGTGTTGGTGGTTTTGATGGAAGAAGAGGTGGTCTTCATACAGTCTCCTATAGGGTTTGTAGGTACGCGTTTTCTTGAAGGAACGCTCGATTTTTTTCGTAATCAATAATATTATTAATAATCTAATTCATCAACCGTGGTTAACCCTCCCATGTCAGATAAGCCAAGCCAACAGCCCTCGATCCATCCTGAAGCAGCCTCCAGTGGCATTTCGAAAGGGCTGACCAATTACGGCGATCGCGGTTTCTCGCTGTTCCTGCGCAAAGCCTTTATCAAAGGTGCAGGCTTCACGGACAAAGCCCTGGATCGCCCTGTGATCGGCATCACCAATACCGGCAGCGCTTATAACCCTTGCCACGGCAACATGCCCCAGCTGATGGACGCTGTGAAGCGCGGTATCTTGATGGCGGGTGGTTTGCCCATGGACTTTCCCACCATCTCGCTGCACGAAAGCTTCTCGCAACCCACCAGCATGTATTTGCGCAACCTCATGTCCATGGACACCGAGGAGCTGCTGCGCGCACAACCCATGGATGCGGTGGTGCTGATTGGTGGTTGCGACAAGACCGTGCCTGCACAGCTCATGGGCGCAGCGTCGGTCGGGCTGCCTGCAGTGCAACTGGTGACGGGGTCGATGCTCACCGGCTCGCACCGCAGTGAGCGTGTGGGCGCCTGCACCGACTGTCGGCGCTACTGGGGCAAATTCCGTGCTGAAGAAATCGACAGCCAAGAGATTGCAGACGTGAACAACCAGTTGGTAGCCAGTGTGGGTACTTGTTCGGTGGCGGGCACAGCCAGCACCATGGCCTGCATTGCCGAGGCTTTGGGCATTGCCATTCCCGGCAGCGCGAGCCCTCCAGCCGTCACCGCAGACCGCATTCGCATTGCTGAGCGCACCGGCGAAGTGGCGGTACACATGGCCCGTGCGGGTTTGACCATTGACCAAATCCTCACCCCCGCAGCCTTTGAAAACGCCATGCGCGTGTTGCTGGCCATGGGTGGTTCGACCAACGCCATCGTCCATCTGGCGGCAATTGCGGGGCGACTGGGCTATGAACTGGACCTGAAGGCGCTGGATGCACTGAGCCGCAACACCCCGGTGCTGCTGGATCTCAAGCCCTCGGGCGACCATTACATGGAAGATTTCCATGCTGCGGGCGGCATGCCTACCTTGCTGCGCGAGCTCAAGCCACTGCTGAACTTGGAAGCTTTGACCGTCACCGGCAAAACCTTGGGCGAGGAGTTGGAAGCCGCAGGCCCGGGCTTTGCGCAGACGATTGTCAAAACGCTCCAAGATCCGCTGTACCCCCAAGGTGGCATTGCCGTGCTGCACGGCAATCTGGCGCCGGGTGGTGCCATCATCAAGCAATCGGCCGCCAATCCTGACTTGATGGAGCACGAAGGGCGCGCTGTGGTGTTTGAAAATGCCGAGGACTTGGCTGCGCGCATCGATGCGCCTGACTTGGATGTGCAAGCCGACGATATCTTGGTACTCAAGAACATTGGCCCCAAAGCCGCCGCCATGCCTGAAGCAGGCTATTTGCCCATTCCCAAAAAGCTTGCAGCGCAGGGTGTGAAAGACATGGTGCGCATTTCGGACGGGCGCATGAGCGGCACAGCCTTTGGCACCATCGTGCTGCATGTCACGCCTGAAGCGGCGATTGGTGGCCCGCTGGCTTGGGTGCAGACCGGCGATACCATCAAGCTGTCGGTGCGCGAGCGCTTGATCGAATGGAAGATCGACGCGGCCGAACTGGCCCGCCGCCAAGCAGCCCAACCCGTGCAAATTCCCAGCGCGGATCGCGGCTATGCCCACTTGTTCAAGAAGACGGTGCTGCAGGCAGACCGTGGCGCCGATTTTGATTTTTTGACCGCAACGCAGCGCAAAGGCGCTGTACCTAGGAGTTAAACAGGCATGTTGACGGGCACTCAACCCTCCGAGTGCCGTCCCGAGCAGGGCGGCACCTCGGCCATGGTGGCCACACTGGAAGAGGACATTGTGCTGGGCCTTTTGCCACCCAAAATGCGGCTGGTCGAAGACGAGCTGATGGCGCGCTTTGCGGCCAAGCGCCACACGGTGCGCGAAGCTTTGGCTGTGCTCGAAGGCCTGGGCTTGGTCGAGCGCAAGCGCAACATCGGCGCCTTGGTGAAGTCTTTTGGCCGCGATGAAGTCTTGCAGCTCTACGACATGCGCTGCCTGCTGGAGGTCGAGGCCATGCGCAAAATCCCATTGCCCCTGCCCAGCGCGGCCTTGCAGGCGCTGGCACAGCTGCAAAGCGCGCACGACGAGGCCGTGCGCCAGCACGAAGCACGCCGTATCTTCAGAACCAACCAAGCGTTCCATCGGTTTCTGTTTGCGCAATGTGGCAATGTGTTTTTGGCACAGGCCATAGAAGACTTCGCACGCCGCACGCATGCCATTCGCTTTGGTGCCTTGATTTCGGGCGAGCGGCAGTTGCAGTCGCAGCAAGAACACCACGAGCTGCTGGCCGTGCTGGAGCAGGGGGATCGCCCCCGCTTGCTCGAGCTGGCCACGGCGCACTTGCTGCCCTCCAGAGATCACTACTTGAAGGCGCAAGCCATGCTGCAAACCTGAAAGCTGCACCTAATCAATTCAAGAACAGGCGACGCACATCATCGGCACATGCCAGCGGGCGGCCCAACGCTTGCGCACCTTGGGCAACTTGCGCCACCAGCGCTGCGTTGTCCGGGGCTTGTGCGCCGTCTTTGAGAAACAGGTTGTTCTCAAAGCCCACGCGGGCATGGCCGCCCAGACTGGCAGCGGCCAAGGCACAGGCGTTTTCCTGCGGGCCAAAAGCGCACATGGCCCATGGGTAGGCGCCATCATCTGCCGCCAGAAACGGCAGCAAGTCCGTGGGAGAAGAAGTCTGGCCCACGGCATAGCGACCCAGCACAAACAGCAAGAACCAGCGGTTGTCTGGAATCACACCTTGCGCGCGCAGGCGCTGCCAGGTCTGCACATCTGCCACGTCATACAAAATAATTTGCGTCATGATGTTGCTGTTCTTCAGCCAGGTGAAGAATGCTTCAATCTCTGCCTCTGACACTTCAGGCTTGACGATTTCGCGCAGCCCCACCGATACCGCTTCAGGTGTGACTTCACGCGCCACCTGCATTTGCACGTGCGGCTGGTAGACCTGGGCGGCCTCGGTGGTGATTTGCACCACCAGCTCCTGCCCCACGGCTTGGCGAATGGCAGCCGTTGCCTCGCGGTAGGCGTGGGCATCGAGCAAATGTTTGCCATCGGCTTGCCGCACATGAGCGTGGATCATGGCAGCACCGGCATCCAGGCAGGCCTTGGCGGTTTGTGCCAATTCCTGCGCCGTCAGTGGCACCTGCGGGTGCTGCGCTTTGGTTTTATAGGCACCATTAGGGGCCACGGTAACAATCAAAGGGCTGTGCATGCCGTGCCTTTCAACTTTGCGCTGCATCACCCACGGGTGGCAGCTCGTTTTTGAGGATTTCCAGCCCTGCCAGCAAGGTTTTTTGGTAGCGCTGGCGTTCTTGCGCGATGGTCTCTGGGGTCCACTTGAAAAAGCCTTCGCCCGTTTTCATGCCGAACTTGCCTTCTGCCACTTTTTGCGACAGGCATTGGCTAGGCACCGTGTTGGCGGCCAGCGAGGGGTACATGGTGGCACCTGCCGCGCAGTGCACTTCCAGCCCTGCGTGGTCACGTTGCAGCACCGGGCCAGCTGCCAAAAAGCGAAAACCAAAACCAAAGCGCACTGCCGCGTCCACATCTTCAGGCGTGGCCACACCTGCATCGATCAGCGCGAATGCCTCTCGTGCCAATGCGTGCTGCAAGCGGTTGGCCAAAAAGCCGGGCAAATCTTTCTTCACCAGCACAGGCACCATGCCGCACTGGCGCATGAATGCATGCAGGTTTTGGGCAGATTCGAGTGCGCTGCCTTCGCCGCACACCACTTCCACCAAAGGCGTCAGGTGGGCGGGCATAAAAAAGTGCAGGCCCAGCATGCGCTCGGGTGTTGGCAGTCCTTGGGCGATGGCGGAAATGGGAAAACTTGAGCTATTGCTGGCCAGCAGCGTGTCGGGGCGGGCCAGCGCTTGCAGATCCTTGAACAAAGCTTGCTTGATGTCCAAGCGCTCTGGAATGCATTCGATCACGACGTCGACGGTGCTCCAGTCAATGTCCTGCAAGGTCACGACCACGCTCAGTTGCTGCTGTTGCTCGCTTGCTTGCAGCTGTGCCAAGCCATTGGCTACCAATTCCGGTACCTTGGCACGGCGCTCGGCGTTGGACTCGACCACGATGGTGCGGCAACCGCCACGGCACAGCACCACGGCCACATCAGCCCCCATGGTGCCGCCACCCACCACGACAGCAGTGGAACGAGAAGGGCGAAAGAAATGCGCAGGGGCGCTAAATGTTGTGGACTCCACCGAGTGTCTCCCTAGTCAAAATTACTGGGAGCAAGTGTGGAGCCTGTCAATAAATTTGTTAAACGAATTTATTTTCTTAACTATCCTGTTTTGTCGATAAGTTGGCGTGTTGATTTGTCGGCGTCTGCTCGATTTTGCTTGGCACGACGTTTGGTGAACAGATGTAACAAAGCCATAATCACCCACAACAAAATGAGACATCAGGAGTGCAGAGGGTGAGCAATTTTGATTTTCTGAAGGCGCACTCCCAAGCGCTGGCATCGCTGGGTGCAACGGCGGAAAAAATCTTTCCTCACGATCCTGTCAGCTGCGTGGCCAAGTTGCGTATTCTGGCGGAGGCACTGGCCAAAGACATTGCCCATCGCACAGGCGTGGCGACCCAGCAGCAAACCCAAGCCGAGCTGCTGCGTGCGATTGATCAGCGCATCGGGCTGGACCCACAAGTGCGCCACCTGTTTCATGTGCTGCGCATGCGCGGCAATGAAGCAGCCCACGATATCGACGCCCCCATTGGCTACCGCGAAGCGCTGGACACCTTAAAGATCGCGCGTGAAGTGGCGCTGTGGTTTCACCGCACCTTTGGCAATGATCCGCACTTCAAGCCCGGCCCATTCAAACTGCCGGATGACCCGAGCCAAAAGCTGTACGCGCTGCAAAAGCAAATCAATGACTTGCAAAGCAAGCTCAGCAGCACAGAGGCGGTTACCAGCGATGCTGCCGCCATGGCAGAGCTGCTGCGCCAGCAGGCAGAACAAGAAAAAGCCCTCAAAGCCCAAGCCCAGCAAGAACGCGACATCTATGAACAGCTGGCCGAAGAAGCCAGTCAGACCATTGATGCGCTCAAAGCCGAACTGCTCAAAGCCCAGCAGCAGGCCGCGCCCCCCGAAGTCAGCGCGCAAACGGTGCGCCGCTTCAGCGAGCGATCACGCCAAGCGGCCGGTCTGGTGCACATGGACGAAGCCAGTACGCGACTCGTTATTGACCAACTGTTGCGCGATGCGGGCTGGCAGGCCGATACCGTTCACCTGAGCTACGCCAAGGGTGCGCGTCCGCAGCGCGGCAAAAACTTGGCCATTGCTGAGTGGCCCATGCAAGGCCTGCAAAGCGCCGACTATGTGCTGTTTGCCGGACTGGTGCCCGTGGCGGTGGTCGAGGCCAAACGCCTGAATCAACATGTCGCGGGCAAGATTGGACAGGCCGAGCGCTATGCCCGCGCATTTGTGCCGTCTGCTGAATTACAGCCTGCATGGCAGCTGCAGGGCTGCACCCAAGCTTGGAGCGACGGCGTTGGCGGCCAGTTTGCAATTCCGTTTGTTTACTCCTGCAATGGCCGTCCCTACGTCAAGCAGCACGAAGAAGCCAGCGGCACGTGGTTCAGGGATGTGCGCCATGCCTCGCATCTGGCCAAAGCGCTGCAAAACTTCCATTCGCCGCAAGGGCTGCTGGATATGCTGCAGCGCGATGTGGCGAAAGCCCAGGCGCAGCTGGCGATCGAAAGCCATGCCTATCTGGGCTTGCGCGACTACCAAGTCAAAGCCATCAGCGCGGTCGAGGCTGCACTGGCTCAGCACCAACGCAGCTGCTTGCTGGCCATGGCCACTGGCACAGGCAAAACGCGTACCGTCATCGGCTTGATGTACCGCCTGCTCAAGGCCGAGCGCTTCAAGCGCATCTTGTTTTTGGTGGACCGCACCGCCTTGGGTGACCAAGCTCTTGAAGATATGCGGGATTCGCTCATAGAGCAGAACATGTCTTTGTCCCAGCACTACAACGTGGCAGATATGGGCGAACTGGCGACCGAGGCCGAACACCGCGTGCAAGTGGCTACCGTGCAAGCCATGGTCAAGCGTGTGTTTGCCAGCGACACGCCGCCGCCCGTAGACCAGTTTGACTGCATCATCGTGGACGAAGCCCACCGTGGCTACACGCTCGACCAAGAAATGACCGAAGGCGAGCTGGCCGTGCGCGATCCGGCGCAGTACCTGTCCACCTATCGCCGCGTGCTGGAGTACTTTGACGCCGTCAAAATTGGGCTAACCGCCACACCTGCCAAGCACACCAGCGATATTTTTGGCAAACCCATCTATACCTACAGCTACCGCGAGGCCGTGGCCGATGACTGGCTGATCGACCACGAGCCGCCCATCCGCTACACCACCTTGCTCACGCAGCAGGGCATTCACTTCGACAAAGGCGACACCGTCGAAAGCATCAACGTCCACACCGGCGAGGTAGAAGCGGCTGAGCTGGACGACGAGCTGCACTTTGACGTGGGCAGCTTCAACAAAAGCGTGCTCAGCGACAACTTCAACCGCGTGATTTGCGAGCAGCTGGCCAAAGAGCTGGACCCCTTTGGCGAAGAAAAGACCATGATCTTTTGCGCCTCTGACGTGCACGCAGACAAAGTGGTGCGCATGCTGGGCCAAGCTTTCAAAGACCTGCATGGCGACGCCTACAACCAAGCCACCGTGGTCAAAATCACGGGCACCAGCGACAAGGTCGATCAGCTCATCAAACGCTACAAGAACGAAGCCTTTCCCAAAGTGGCCGTTACGGTCGATTTGCTGACCACCGGCATTGATGTGCCTGCCATCTGTAATTTGGTGTTTATGCGCCGGGTGCGTTCGCGCATCTTGTACGAGCAAATGATTGGCCGCGCCACCCGGCGTTGCGACCGCATTGGCAAAACCGTGTTTCGTATCTACGACCCGGTGGATTTGTACGCCACGCTGCAAGACGTCAACACCATGCAGCCGCTGGTCAAAGACCCCCACGTCACCATCGAGCAGTTGCTGCAAGAGCTCGACGACCCCAAGGCCTACACCGCACCCGGCAGCACCGACCAGCGCAGCCATGCCGATGATGTGCTCGACCAGCTGGGCCAAAAACTCATGCGCGTGCTGCGCAAAGCCGAACACATGGCGGAAAAGAAACCCGCCCTCAAAGCCCAACTGCAGCAACTGGAGCAAAGCTGGGGCGTGCCGCCTGCGCAGTTGCACCAGCACCTGCACACGCTGGCCAAGCAAGAAGGCACCGCCGC
>JBJEZV010000037.1:1193-4977 GCA_051887595.1 Comamonas sp. | reverse complement strand
CTGCGCAGTTGCACCAGCACCTGCACACGCTGGCCAAGCAAGAAGGCACCGCCGCCGCCGCACGCTTTTTGCACGAACGCACGCGGCTGCTGCCGCAGTTGGGGCAGGTGCAACAACTGATGGGCACGGCCTACCAGCCCATCATTGCGTCGCACCATGACGAACTGATTGCCCGCGAGCAAAGCTGGGGCCAGTACGCCAAACCGGCCGACTACCTCGACAGTTTCGCCCGCTTTGTGCGCGACAATCTGAACCAGTCGGTGGCGCTGTCGGTGGTGGTGAATCGCCCCAAAGACCTCACGCGCGAGCAATTGCGCGAGGTGCGCCTGCTGCTCGATGGGCAAGGCTTTACCGAAGCCGCGCTCCAAGCCGCTTGGCGCAGCCAAAGCAACCAAGACATTGCCGCTGGCATCGTGGCCCACATTCGCCAGGCCGCGCTGGGCGAGGCACTGCTGCCGTTTGAAGAACGCGTCAACCGCGCCATGCAAGGTATTTATGCCTTGCACCCTTGGCTGCCCGCGCAGCGCAGCTGGCTGGATCGCATCGCCAAACAGCTCAAGCACGAAACCGTGGTGGATCACAGCTTTTTGAACGAAGCCTTTCGCCAGCATGGCGGCGTCAAGCAAGTCGACAAAGTGCTGGACGGCCAGCTCGACCGCGTGGTGCACACCTTGGCCGAACAGCTGTGGCACAAAGCGGCGTAAAAGCCATTCAAAACCCAATCGCTCTCTTTAAAGAAGCTACTACCCATTGATCGATAAGGTTTTCAGACATAAAACACTTTGAAAACCAATATCCACGCTGGGTGGTAGCTATCAAAACCCATAAAAACGCCTTTTGCAGGCACAACCAAGACCCGAATGACCACCTCTGACATTGTTCAAAAACTCTGGAACCTGTGCGACGTGCTGCGCGATGACGGCATCAACTACAGCGACTACGTCACCGAGCTGGTGCTGCTGCTCTTTATCAAAATGGAGCACGAGAACCTGGAGTCCGGCGTCATTCAAGCCCCCTTGCTGCCTGACTATGCACGTTGGCAGCAGCTCAGCAGCCTCTCGGGCGTGAACCTGCTCAACCACTACAAAGAAACGCTGCTCAAGCTCTCGCAATCGCCTGACCCGCGCATCGCCGCCATTTACGTGGATGCGCAAACCCGCCTCAAAGAGCCGCGCCATCTGGAGCAGCTCATCAAAAGCCTCAACCAGATCGACTGGTTTGACACCGACAAAGACGGCTTGGGCGACCTGTACGAAGGCCTGCTGGAAAAGAACGCGTCCGAAACCAAAAGCGGCGCAGGCCAATACTTCACGCCGCGCCCCTTGATTGACGCCATGATTGCCGTCATGCGCCCCGAAGTGGGCGAGACCGTGCAAGACCCCGCCGCAGGCACGGCAGGCTTTTTGATTGCCGCCGACCGCTACATCCGCGCCCAGACCGACGATCTGCTGGACCTGAGCGAAGCCCAGCGCGCCTTTCAGATCATCAAAGCCTATGTGGGCATGGAACTGGTGCCCAATACCCGGCGCCTCGCATTGATGAACTGCTTGCTGCACGGCATTGAAGGCGAGGGCGAAGGCGCAATTCGCCTCGGCAACACGCTGGGCACCGCAGGCAGCAACCTGCCCAAGAGTGACATCATCTTGAGCAATCCGCCCTTTGGCACCGCCAAAGGCGGCGGCGGCCCCACCCGTGACGACCTCACTTTCACCACCAGCAACAAGCAGCTGGCCTTTGTGCAGCACATCGTGCGCCACTTGAAAGACGGTGGCCGCGCCGCCGTGGTGCTGCCCGACAACGTGCTGTTTGAAGCGGGCGTGGGCACGGACATTCGCCGCATGCTCATGGACAAATGCCGCCTGCACACCATCCTGCGCCTGCCCACGGGCATCTTCTACGCGCAGGGCGTCAAAACCAATGTGCTGTTCTTTGAAAAAGTCAGCGAATCTGCCTCCGGCAGCACAGACAGCGTCTGGGTCTACGACATGCGCGCCAACGCCCCCAAGTTTGGCAAACGCACCCCGCTGACCGAGGCGCACTTTGCAGACTTCATCAAAGCCTATGGTGATGACCCGAACGGCCACAGCCCTCGCGCCGATCAGGGCGAGCAGGGCCGCTGGCGCTGCTTTACACGCGAGTGGATTGCCACGGAAAAGCAAGACAGCTTGGATATTGCCTGGCTCAAGGACGATAGCGTGGAGGACGCCGCCGATTTGCCCGAGCCTGCGGTGCTGGCGCGTGAAATCACCGATGAGCTGAATGCGGCGCTGGAAGAGTTGGAGGGGATTTTGGCGGAGTTGGGGGAGAGTGTTGAATGAGCTTGCCTAATTCATGGGTGATGACTCCACTCAACAATTTGCTTGATCAAATTGTCGGTGGTGGTACTCCAAGCAAATCTATTGCAGCTAATTTCATTGGAGCTGTGCCATTTATGACTGTAAAAGACATGAAGGCACGCTTTATTGCTGATACGGTTGATCACATTTCTGAAGAAGCAGTCGCCTCAAGTGCTACAACAAAGATACCTGCAGATACTTTAGTCGTTGCTACAAGAATGTCACTTGGGAAAATTGTTCGTCCCTCTGTGGAAGTGGCAATTAATCAAGATTTGAAAGCATTATTTCCATCGGCAGGAATTAATAAAACTTATATTGAATATTTTTGGCGGTCAAAATCTGATTTTATTCAGTCAAAAGGTACTGGAACAACGGTCAAAGGTATACGAATCGAAGATATTAAAAATCTCGAAGTTAATTTGGCTCCTGAAAATGAACAACGCCGCATTGCCGACAAACTCGACACCACACTGGCGCGCGTCGATGCCCTGAATGACCGACTGGCGCGCATCACCCCCTTGCTCAAACGCTTTCGCCAGTCTGTGCTGGCTGCAGCGACTTCGGGGAGGCTGACGGAGGGTAGTTATTCAGAGACATCATTATTCTCGGAAAAACTAAAGAATGTTTGTGAAATATTCTCTGGATACGCTTTCAAAAAGAGTCAATATTCAGACTCTGGTAGCAAGTTGCTTCAGATAGCCAATGTTTCGTATGGTAAGGTTATCTGGGATGAAGTCGCGTATATACCAATCGATCTTGCTAAATTAGAATTCGATAAGTTCTCACTAAAGGTCGGTGATATTGTTTTGGCATTGAATAGACCAATAACCAATAGTCAGTTAAAAATTTCTATGGTGAAGGCATTTGACTTGCCGGCAACTCTTTACCAGCGTGTGGCGAGATTTAGGTGTGAAAATATAAAAATAGACAAAGAATATTTATATATATATTTGCAAAGTCCAAAATTTTTTAATTTTGTAAAATCTAATCTTCAGGGTTCAGATCAACCATATATAAATACCAGTAGTGTTGGAGATTTTGAGTTAGAGATTCCGGCTATTGAAGAGCAAATCGAAATTGTCCGCCGTGTTGAAACCCTGTTTGCCTTTGCCGACCGCCTCGAAGCCCGTCTGCGATCCGCCCAGACCGCGGCCGAGCGACTGACCCCGGCGCTGCTGGCCAAAGCCTTTCGCGGCGAGCTGGTGCCGCAGGACCCAAGCGACGAACCCGCCACCGAACTGCTGCGCCGCCTGCGCGAGGCGCGTGCGGCCCAAGTGCCCACAAAAAGGCCCCGCAAAACCACCACCACGCGTGCATAAAACAGGCAAAGACCACCAACACGCCGCCCACCAGGAGGAGACAACCCATGTTCGGCCCCATTCCCGCCCGCGTCTACGAATGCCATTGCGGCTGGAGCAAATACGTTTATGGCTCCAAATCAGACGTGC
>JBJEZV010000037.1:0-1093 GCA_051887595.1 Comamonas sp. | reverse complement strand
TACGAATGCCATTGCGGCTGGAGCAAATACGTTTATGGCTCCAAATCAGACGTGCTGTTCAGTGAGCAGCAAGTGCCGCCCACCGAATGCGCCCAATGCCAATCCGAGCTCACCAGCCGCTCGCCGAATGTGTGGGAAAGGCTTCAATATGGTGAGCGGCCACCTTGGTAGTCGGTCGCTGGGAAATATAGTTCTGACTGTTGATAGCGGATCTTATTGAAATTGCAAGAAGTTCAATCTCATTTTCTATCGCTGTGCGGAGTGAAAATAGAGATGGGTGAGTGATTAATAAATACGAGAGTGTGAGGGAGTGTTCATGACAGTGATTTCCACCGATGAGGCCATCAAGGCCTTGCGAGCTGAGGCGTTGCGCCTGTTGAATAATCAAAAGCATCTGCTGCAAAGGGTGAGTGATGAAGTCGCCTCGGTCGACCAAGAAGATGGTGGCGGTGAATACACGGTTGAAGGTATTCGAAAAAAAATTCTAAGCCTTGAAGAAAATAAAAAATTACTAGAAAAGATGGAAATGGTCTTGGTGGTTGTGGGCACCATGAAGGCTGGTAAATCCACCTGTATCAATGCCATCGTCGGTCGTGAGGTATTGCCCAGCCGGAATCGCCCCATGACGGCATTGCCCACATTGATACGCCATAAAAAAGGCGTGGTGGTTCCCAAGCTATATTTTTCGCAATCCAAACAGCAGCCATTGCAAGTGCTGCTCTCAAAGATCAAGTCAAAGCTGCTGAATCAAGACCTTGAGGCGATAGAAAACGTTAAGGGTGATGACGTACTACGAAAAATAGCCCTTGAAATACAAAACGGCTGGAGTCTGTCTGAACATTTTGAAGGCGAAACAGAAATATTCGAATTTTTGTCGGCCATTAATGACCTTGTACGGTTATCTAAAGCTTTAAATATTAAGTTCCCATTTAATGAATATTCGGGGGTTGATGACTATCCAGTCATTGAAGTCGAGTTCACGCATTTCAAAGATGCTGCAAACGATGAGCTGACTAATTTTTCAATTCTGGATACACCAGGGTTTAATGAGGCTGGGCAGGAAAAGAATCTGAAGCCCATGCTGCAAAAGCAG
>JBJEZV010000036.1:0-22264 GCA_051887595.1 Comamonas sp. | reverse complement strand
AATTAGGCAATGATCTTGGCAACCACACCGGCGCCAACAGTACGACCACCTTCGCGGATAGCGAAGCGCAGACCTTCTTCCATAGCGATAGGAGCGATCAGCTTCACAGTGATCGACACGTTATCGCCAGGCATCACCATTTCCTTGTCGGCGGGCAGCTCGATCGAGCCAGTCACGTCGGTTGTACGGAAATAGAACTGAGGACGGTAGTTGTTGAAGAAAGGAGTGTGGCGGCCGCCTTCGTCCTTGCTCAACACGTACACCTCAGCGGTGAAGTTGGTGTGGGGCTTGATGGAGCCGGGCTTGCACAGCACTTGGCCGCGCTCCACGTCTTCACGCTTAGTGCCGCGCAGCAGCAGACCCACGTTGTCGCCAGCTTGACCTTGGTCCAGCAGCTTGCGGAACATTTCCACGCCAGTGCAGGTGGTCTTTTGTGTATCACGGATACCGACGATTTCGATTTCTTCGCCGACCTTGATGATGCCGCGCTCAACACGGCCAGTCACCACGGTACCACGACCGGAGATCGAGAATACGTCTTCCACAGGCATCACGAATGCGCCGTCAACAGCACGCTCGGGAGTGGGGATGTAGGAGTCCAGAGCTTCAGCCAGCTTCAAGATAGCTGCTTCGCCGATAGGAGACTGGTCGCCTTCCAGAGCCAGCTTAGCCGAGCCGCGGATGATAGGAGTGTCGTCGCCAGGGAAGTCGTACTTGTCCAGCAGTTCGCGGACTTCCATTTCCACCAGTTCCAGCAGCTCTTCGTCGTCCACCATGTCAGCCTTGTTCAGGAACACGATGATGTAAGGCACGCCAACCTGACGCGACAGCAGGATGTGCTCGCGAGTCTGGGGCATAGGGCCGTCAGCGGCCGAGCACACCAAGATAGCGCCGTCCATCTGAGCAGCACCAGTAATCATGTTCTTCACATAGTCAGCGTGGCCGGGGCAGTCCACGTGAGCGTAGTGGCGAGTAGCAGTTTCGTACTCAACGTGCGAAGTGTTGATGGTAATACCACGGGCCTTTTCTTCAGGCGCGTTGTCGATCTGCGAGTAGTCCTTAGCTTCGCCGCCGAAGTGCTTGGACAGCACAGTAGCGATAGCAGCAGTCAGGGTAGTCTTACCGTGGTCAACGTGGCCAATGGTACCCACGTTCACGTGGGGCTTGGTACGTTCGAATTTCTCTTTTGCCATTGCAAATTCTCCGAATAAAAGAGCAAACCTGTGTGGGGTTTTAAGGTCTGCACCGCATTGCTGATTCACTTCGCACAGGTAACAAAGTGGCATGCGATCGCAGACCGGCAATCCAATTGCTACACCCCCAAAGGGGTGCAGCAACCAAACGGTCAATTATGACCGATCTGGCATTACTTGGCGCGAGCAGCAACGATGGCTTCTGCCACGTTGCGAGGAGCTTCAGCGTAGTGCTTGAATTCCATGGTGTACGTTGCGCGACCTTGGGTCTGCGAACGCAGCGAAGTGGCGTAGCCGAACATTTCGGACAGAGGCACTTCAGCCTTAATGGCCTTGCCGCCACCAACCATGTCGTCCATACCTTGCACCATACCGCGGCGAGAAGACAGGTCACCCATCACAGTACCAGCGTACTCTTCAGGAGTTTCCACTTCCACAGCCATCATGGGCTCCAGAATCACAGGGTTGGCCTTCTTAGCAGCTTCCTTGAAACCGAAGATAGCGGCCATCTTGAACGCCTGCTCGGACGAGTCCACATCGTGGTACGAACCGAATGTCAAACGAACCTTCACGTCCACCACGGGGTAACCAGCCAACACACCAGCGGTCAGCGCTTCTTCCACGCCCTTTTGCACCGCAGGGATGTATTCGCGAGGAACCACACCACCCTTGATTTCGTCGAGGAACTCAAAGCCCTTACCAGCTTCTTGAGGCTCCAGCGTGAACACCACGTGACCGTATTGACCCTTACCACCGGACTGGCGAACGAACTTACCGTCCACATCCTTAACGGTCGAACGCACAGTTTCGCGGTATGCCACTTGAGGCTTGCCCACGTTGGCTTCCACGTTGAACTCGCGCTTCATACGGTCAACGATGATTTCCAGGTGCAGCTCGCCCATACCGGCAATGATGGTCTGGCCGGATTCTTCGTCGGTACGCACGCGGAAGGATGGGTCTTCAGCAGCCAAACGCGACAGGGCAATACCCATCTTCTCTTGGTCAGCCTTGGACTTGGGTTCCACAGCCTGTGCAATCACGGGCTCAGGGAACACCATCTTTTCCAACACGATAGGAGCGTCCAGGGCGCACAGTGTTTCGCCCGTTGTCACTTCCTTCAGACCCACGCAAGCAGCGATGTCGCCAGCGCGAATTTCTTCGATTTCTTGACGCTCGTTAGCGTGCATCTGCACGATACGGCCGATACGCTCTTTCTTGCCCTTGGTGGCGTTCAGAACGGTTTCGCCCTTGGTCAAGATACCCGAGTACACGCGCACGAAAGTCAGCTGACCAACGAAGGGGTCGGTCATCAGCTTAAATGCCAGCGCCGAGAACTTCTCTTCGTCGTCGGCCTTACGTGTCAGCTTCTTCTCTTCATCGTCGGGATCAGTACCGGCAACGTCAGGAATGTCCACAGGCGAGGGCAGCAGGTCCAACACGGCGTCCAACATGCGCTGCACACCCTTGTTCTTGAACGCAGAGCCGCACAGCATAGGCTGGATTTCGGTGGCAATGGTGCGCTGACGCAGAGCAGAAATGATCTCCTCTTCGGACAAGTCACCTTCTTCCAGGTACTTGTTCATCAGCTCTTCGTTGGCTTCAGCTGCAGCTTCCACCATGTTTTCGCGCCACTTCTGAGCCACTTCAACCAGCTCAGCAGGGATTTCGCGGTATTCGAACTTCATGCCCTGGGAAGCTTCATCCCAGAAGATGGCCTTCATCTTGATCAGATCAACCACGCCTTGGAAGTTGTCTTCAGCACCGATTGGCACAACGATTGGCACGGGGTTGGCCTTCAGGCGCAGCTTCATCTGGTCCACGACCTTGAAGAAGTTGGCACCGGTACGGTCCATCTTGTTCACAAAAGCCAGACGAGGCACTTTGTGCTTGTTAGCTTGGCGCCACACAGTTTCGGACTGGGGCTGCACGCCACCCACAGCGCAGTACACCATCACGGCGCCGTCCAGCACGCGCATGGAACGCTCCACCTCAATGGTGAAGTCCACGTGGCCGGGGGTGTCGATGATGTTGATGCGGTGCTCAGGGCGGGACAGGTCCATACCCTTCCAGAAGCAGGTCACAGCAGACGAAGTGATCGTGATGCCGCGCTCTTGCTCTTGCTCCATCCAGTCAGTGGTCGCAGCGCCGTCGTGCACTTCGCCCAGCTTGTGGGTCACGCCTGTATAGAACAGGATACGTTCGGAAGTGGTGGTCTTACCTGCGTCGATGTGGGCCGAGATACCGATATTGCGGTAGCGGCTAATGGGGGTCTTGCGAGCCATGATTGATCCTTGATTGATCGGAGAGAGAGTCTGCGTTCACCCTGCCTTGTGCGCCGGGGCCAGCAGTTCTATATGGGGGTGCCTTGAATCGAGACAAGGCCGCAAGCACAAAATGCAAGCGGCCCGTCTGTATCAATCCGCTACCAGCAGATTAGAAGCGGAAGTGGCTGAATGCCTTGTTGGCTTCGGCCATACGGTGAACTTCGTCACGCTTCTTCATAGCACCGCCACGGCCTTCGGTGGCTTCCATCAGTTCGTTGGCCAGACGTTGGGCCATCGACTTCTCACCACGCTTGCGAGCAGCTTCCTTGATCCAGCGCATGGACAGAGCCAAGCGACGGACGGGACGCACTTCAACGGGCACTTGGTAGTTAGCACCACCCACGCGGCGGGACTTCACTTCCACCATGGGCTTGACGTTGTTGATCGCAGTAACGAACACTTCCAAAGCTTCCTTTTCAGGTTGCTTCTTAGCGATCAGTTCCAGGGCACCATAGATGATGCGCTCTGCAACTGCCTTCTTGCCGCCTTCCATGATCACGTTCATGAATTTAGACAGCTCGACATTGCCGAACTTAGGATCCGGCAGGATTTCACGTTTGGGGACTTCGCGACGACGTGGCATTTTTTACCTCTATCTTTGCTTCAGTTGGTGACTTTTCAGACACCGCGAGAGCCATTCACAACTCTCACTTACTCGACCCGCGCAAAACATTTGCGTTTAGGGCCACTACGTTTGACCGCGCCAGTCAGGCGAATCAAACACCGATGTATTCAGAAAATCTGATTACTTAGCCTTAGGCTTCTTAGCACCGTACTTGGAGCGGGACTGCTTACGGTCCTTCACACCTTGCAGGTCCAAGGAACCGCGCACGATGTGGTAACGCACACCTGGCAAGTCCTTTACACGACCGCCACGCACCAGCACCACGCTGTGCTCTTGCAGGTTGTGGCCTTCACCGCCGATGTACGAAATCACTTCGAAACCGTTGGTCAGACGCACCTTAGCCACCTTACGCAAAGCCGAGTTAGGCTTCTTAGGTGTGGTGGTGTACACACGGGTGCACACGCCACGACGCTGGGGGCAGTTTTCCATAGCAGGGCTCTTGGATTTAACAACTTCTACCGCGCGGCCCTGACGCACGAGTTGGTTAATGGTTGGCATATATACGTCCCTAAACGTAAAAAACGAAAACGTGAAACCCTTCGGAAATTCCGAAAAGCCCTCCAATGTACCAGTTTGGCAAACCCGGGGCAAGTCACACGTCATTAAACGGCTGCGCGCTCAAGGTATTGAGTTCACAGCCGTTTTCCGGAGGATTCTCAGCGAATCCAGAGGCGAATGGCATCCCAAGTGCGTCCAAAGAAGCCACCTTCGGCCACGCTCTCGAGCGCATGCACTGGGATTTCAGCTGCGACTTGGTCTGCCACCAACACTTTCAATGTGCCCACTTGTTGGCCCTTGGTGATAGGCGCCATCAAGGGGTCTGTGCGCACCAGCTGGGTCGTCACCTTGCCGGAGCTTCCAGAAGGCACCGTCACCACGGTTGCCGCGTCGCGACCCACCTTCAAGGTGCTTTGGCTACCCTTCCAGATCTGCACTTCTTCCATGGGCTGGCCCGCATCAAACAGCTTGACGGCGTCGTAGGCGGTATAGCCCCAATTCAATAACTTTTGGCTCTCATTGGCGCGTGCGTTGTCGCTGGCAGCACCCAACAAAATCGACAGCAGGCGGCGGCCGCCCACATTGGGAATTTCACGGTTGGCGGTAGAAACCAGGCAGTAACCTGCCGCATTGGTGTGCCCCGTCTTCAAACCATCGACGGTGGGATCACGGAACAGCAAGGTGTTGCGATTGCGGCTATTAGCCGCTGGCGTGCCTTCGTAACGGTACTCCTTGATGGAGTAGTAGCGCGTGTATTCGGGAAAATCACGCATCAGACGCATGGCCAGAATGGACAGGTCGCGTGCAGTGGTCAGGTGGCCGGGTTCGGTCAGACCTTCTGGGTTCTTATAGGTTGTGCCGGTCATTCCCAGCGCTTTGGCCTGCTCATTCATCAGACGCACAAAGTTCTCAACAGAACCACCCACACCCTCAGCCAACGCCACAGTGGCGTCGTTGCCTGACTGCACGATCATGCCCTTGAGCAAATCTTCGACCGGCACTTGCATCTTGGGATCGATGAACATGCGCGAGCCGGGCATCTTCCAGGCACGCTCGCTCACAGGCAGGCGCTGCTCCAAGCTGACCTTTTTGGCACGCAGTGCGTCAAACACCAGATACGCCGTCATCAGCTTGGTCAGCGATGCAGGCTCCACTTGGGCATCCACATCTTTGGAGGCCAGCACTTGGTTGGCGGTCACATCCACCAGCATATAAGTGCGGGCCGCAATTTCTGGTGGCTGCAAGGGAGCAATTTGGGCACTGGCCCAGACAGGTGCCAATGCAGCGGCCAAGGCCAGCGTACGCAGGGTCGAAAAAACAGGCTTCATGAACAACTCGTTGGAATAGATAGCAAGGGGAAACGTGTCAGCCGTTGGCTGCACTGAGGTGGCGCACCACCAGCCCTTTGAGCAAGGGCAATTGTCCGTGGAAGAAGTGGCCTCCATCCGGAACAACTGTTACAGGGAGTATCTGGGGCCGCGCCCAATCCATGACGGCAGACAGCGGAACCGTATCGTCCTTCTCGCCATGCAGCACCAAGGTGCGGCCGTGGGCTTCGGGTGGCAGCGGCGCAACCTGAAAACGACTGGCGGCTGTGCCCACCAAAACTATTTTTTCTAGCCGGGCCTGCTCCCACAATGCCGCCACGGCATGCGAGGTCACAAAAGCGCCAAAGGAAAAGCCTGCCAAAGCCAGCGGGCCTTGTGGTGCCACCTGGCGAACCACTTCGAGCAAATCCTGGGCCTCGCCCCGGCCTGCATCGTGCTCGCCTTCACTGGCACCCACGCCGCGAAAGTTAAAACGCACCGCTTCCCAGCCGGTTTGCACAAAAGCCCGCGCCAAAGTCTGGACCACCTTGTTATCCATGGTGCCGCCAAACAGCGGATGGGGGTGGGCAATCACCGCCACCCCTTTGGCAGCTGTTGCAGGGCGGTCGCGCAAAGCTTCAATCACGCCGGCGGCGCCGGTAAGTACAAAGCGTTCTGTCTGGGCGTTCAAGGGCAGGTCCTCGTAAACAAACTACTTAACGACTAAATCCATAGCACTGAGTGCTGCATGTGCAAAGGCTGAGAGCCAGTTAGGCACTGCGTCTGCGTGTCTGAGTGGTTCTCAGCGCCCAAGTTCCGGCGGCACCAGCAAACGTTCCACGATCTGGCCATTTTTCAGGTGCGACTCCACGATCTCGTCGATGTCTGCGTTGTCGACAAAGCTGTACCACGTACCTTCGGGATACACCACTGCTACAGGGCCTGCTGCACAACGATCCAGACACCCCGCCTTGTTCACACGCACCTGGTCCTTGCCCGCTAAGCCCGCGGCTTTAACGGCTTGCTTGCAGTGATCAAACCCTGCTTTAGCACCATGCAAGGCGCAGCAATCCTCGCCATTGGGACGCTCATTCAGGCAGAAAAAAATATGGCGGCGGTAGTAGCCGCTCGCAGTCGTAGAAGAGGAGTCGCTCATGATGGGGGGCATTCTAGGATTCAGTCGCTTTTTGCCGCTGCGTCAGTCTCAAAGCCACATACAGCATGACTGCATACGGCCACAACCAGCCCAGCCACTGGCCCAGACCGTAAAAACGCATGAATCGTCCCTGCTCCCAGGACTGCAGGGTTTCGGCAAAGTAAGGATTGAGTGGTGCTTGGTTAAGCCAGTTGAGCTGCCATGTCAGCACCAGCAGCAGCAACACAGCACACCAGCGCCGTGTGACGGGCAGCAAGCACGCGGCCAGCAAGGCGGCGCCCACCACACCTGACTGTGCAGGCAGCGTCGCCCAAGCCCAGGCATGGGCAGGCCCATAAGCCATGGCATACGACAAAGCGGTGGCGCCTACCCCAGCGATACTGGTTACTACGGCATAGACCGCACGCCGACCTTTATGGGCGATCAACATATAGCCCAGCAAACACGGCGCCAGCACCCCAAGCATCACGCACAGCATCTCGGCGCCCGGTGTCAGCGGCACCAAGGCCGCTTCACGCAGCGGCAGCCACTCCATAAAGGGTGTACCTTCCAGCCAGACATCGAGTCCGTGGTCCAGGCGCTCCAACACCTGGCCCAAACCAAAAGGCAAAGCGGCAGGAAACAGCAGTGCCACAGGCCACAGCGCGATCAGCACCAAGGCGCCCTGCGGCTGAGGGCCAAACCAGCGCTCGCGGAACACGCTCCAGCGCTGCAGCACGCCCAGCCATTCCAGCGCGCCAGCCAGCAGCGCTCCGAGCAGCCCTCCGCCTGCATTGAGCACGAAGTCCATATTGGAGGGCACGCGCCGGGGCAAAAAGATCTGCAAGAACTCCATGCACAGCGACAAGGCTGCTGCTCCTGCAAAGGCCAGCAACAACGACCAGCCGCGCAGCCCGCTGCGAAGGCCACCTAAGGCCAGCAAAAAGCCCAGCGGCACATAGCCCAAGACGTTGGTGTTGACGTCAAACCACGTCCAATACGGCGGAGGCAAGCTGGCCGTGACAAATACCCATGGAGAAATGCCCTGCACCCGCCAGCCCTCAAACGGGAACAGGCTGGCAAACACAATCAGGGCTAAATACAGCATGGCCAGTGGCCATGCTGACGATTTCCACACGGGTGTACCCCTTTCGGTGGGCGCAAATTAAAAAGGTTTGACGACGACCAGCACCACGATGGCGATCAGCAGCAACACCGGCACTTCATTGAACCAGCGAAACCAACGATGGCTGCGCTGGCAGTCATCGGCCACCCACTGGCGCAGCAAGACCGCGCAGCTGTAGTGGTAAGCCACCACAGCCAAAACCAGCGCCAGCTTGGCATGCAGCCACCCACCAGCAAAACCATAGCCCAGCCACAACCACAGCCCCAAACCCAAGGCAGGCACGGCCAGTATGGTGGTGAAACGCAGCAGACGTTGCGCCATGCCAATGAGGCGTTCACGCTCGGACACGGAACCTGGCGTCACCATGGCCAGATTCACAAAAATACGTGGCAGATAAAAAAGACCGGCAAACCAGCTGGTCACGAACACGATATGAAAAGCTTTAACCCACAACATGGGCACAGTGTAAGGCGCCTGTGGCTGCGGCATGCGCAACGGGGTTGCGCCGTCAGCTCTGTCGCACAGCTGCCGCCACAGTACAGACAAAAAAAGCCCGGCCAAAGCCGGGCTGGGAAATTCCTCTGGGAAGAGGCCTGCTCAGGGAGGTGAAGCAGGGAAGGCGGCAAGCCGCTTTCGCCTGCCAATCTAAGCACTCGCCCCGCATGCCGCCACTCGGACTATCCCCAAGCAGCATCTGGCGCGGCAAGGATCTATCACGCGCGCAAGGACTCGTTGTCAGGCGCACAATGTCGCCATGCATCTGTCTAGCCCTACCCCTTTCCCGCAAAGTCGTCCACGTCGCCTGCGCCGTGACGCCTTCACCCGTAACTTGGTGCGCGAAAGCCGCTTGTCGGCGCACGACTTCATCTACCCTGTGTTTGTGCACGAAGGCAGCCAGCGCCGCGAGGCCGTGCCGTCCATGCCAGGTGTCGATCGCCTGAGCCTGGATTTGCTGCTGCCCGTAGCCGAGGAATGCGCCAAGCTCGAAATCCCCGTGCTGGCGCTGTTTCCAGCCACTGATGCCGAGCTCAAGACGCCCGATGGCAAAGAAGCGCTCAATCCTGACGGACTGATTCCGCGTGTGGTGCGCGCGCTGAAAAAAGAATTCCCGCAACTGGGTGTGATGACCGATGTGGCGCTGGACCCCTACACCAGCCACGGCCAAGATGGCATCTTGGACGAGACCGGCTACATCCTCAATGATGAAACCGTCGAAGTGCTGGTGGGCCAGGCTTTGACCCACGCCGAAGCCGGTGTCGACATGGTGGCGCCCAGCGACATGATGGACGGGCGCATTGGTGCCATCCGCGAAGCGCTGGAGTTACAAGGCCACATCTACACGCGCATCATGGCCTACAGCGCCAAATACGCCAGCAGCTTCTACGGCCCCTTCCGCGATGCCGTAGGCACACGCGGCGCTTTGGGCAAAGCCGACAAGAACGTCTACCAAATGGACCCCGCCAACTCCGATGAAGCGCTGCGCGAAGTGGCACTCGACTTGGCCGAAGGCGCGGACATGGTGATGGTCAAGCCCGGCATGCCGTACCTGGACATCGTGCGCCGCGTCAAAGACGAGTTCAAGGTGCCCACGTTCGCCTACCAAGTCAGTGGTGAGTACGCCATGATCAAGGCCGCTGCCGCCAATGGCTGGCTGGACCACGACGCCGTGATGATGGAAGCGCTACTGGCCTTCAAACGCGCGGGCGCCGACGGCATCTTGACGTACTTTGCGATCGACGCTGCCAAGAAGCTGCGCGGCCTGTAAGCGCTGTGCACAGGCCGCCACGGATGGCCTGTGCAATGGCAGCCCTGCCCTTCGAATAAAGACCTATGCGCCTTTTATTGATTGCTGCTGCCAGCAAACACATACAAGACTGTGGGGAATGGCCCACCGCGGCCACCGCCTCTCTGCCCACGCCTGAGGCGGGTAGCTTTTACTGGCTCTCGTGCGAGCGTTCGGAGTTTGAGCAGCACTTGCCGAAGGTGCAACAGCTGCTGGTGCAGCTGTGTGGCGCTCACTTGGTCGACTTGCATGTATCCGACCTGCTCAATGCCAACATCCCTTCGACGTTCGACTACACCTCGGATTACGACGTGATGCTGTTTCGCCAGCTCCAAGCACCCTCCAACGGCGACGCTGCCCAGACGCTGCAAGGTGTGGTCACCGCGCCCGTGGGCTATGCCGTGTTTAACGAGCTGCTGCTGAGCGTGCATCCTCCCGCCTGCGAGGTGCGGGCGCAAAGCCTGCAGCGTTTGTTGCAGCCCCAGGTTACGCAGGAAAAACGTGTGGGCACCGGGCGTTTGCCACCCAGCAGTGCTGATTTGATGCTGCGCCAGATCAACCAAATGGTGGACGGCTACCTTAACCTGCGCCGTGACATGGCCAAGCAAATCGATGTGTGGCAAATGCAATTGCTGCATCCGAAATCGCGCTTTAACGATTGGGGCCGTGTGCTTAAGGCGCGGCTGGGCTTGCACCAGCTCGATGAGATCTGCGAGGACCAGCGCGCAGCCATTCAGGAATGGATTGATGCCTTGCAAGGCTGGAGCCAAGACAGCTCCAGCGATGCCGAGCGCCGCGCGCTAGAGCTGCTGCGCGTGCGCTCGCGCGATGTGCTTGAACACATTGAGCGCGTCATTCACCACGTGCACCGCATGGAGCAAAGCGCCGAAGCGGCAGTGCAGATGCATTTCTCCGCCCAAAGCAATCGCGCCAATGACATCATGCGCACGCTGACCACGCTCACCGCCATCTTCTTGCCTTTGAACCTGATAGCTGCTGTGTTTGGCATGAACTTTGACGTGCTGCCCCTGGTACACAAGGAGGACGGCTTTTGGTGGGCCATGGGAGCCATGGGCCTGATCGGCGTGGCGCTGCTGGTTTTTTTCTGGCGCCGACGTTATCTGGAAAAAGACAGTCTGCTGGGCGATCTCGACCATTGAAAGCACGCGCATTCACATAAAAAATAGCTGCTTGCCTTTGACAGACAAGGTTTTCCGATATTTTTCTATTGAAAATCTTTACCAACTCTAGGCAGGCAGCTCTCTTTTTATTAATTCAACGCTTACAGGTGCTGCGCAAAGAATGCCAGAGAACGCTCTTGCGCCAACTTCGCGCTGGGCGCGTCATAGCTGCCACGCTGGTCGCAGTTAAACCCGTGGTCAGCGGCATAGGTGTGTACCGTCACTTGTGGGTGCGCCATTGCAAACGCACGCACGCTGTCCATGGAGATGTGGGCATCGTGCTCACCAAAATGCGCCATCACGGGCACGCGCGGCTGGCGGGCGATTTCGGGGGGTACGGTCATGCCACCGCCGTAGTAGCACACGGCAGCAGATACTTCGTCGATCATCGCTGCTGCGCGCCAGGCCAGCAGACCGCCCCAGCAAAAACCAACGATGCCCACCTTGCCGCCCGTTTGTTGCTGTGCCCATTGGGCAGCAGCACGCAGGTCTTGCATGACGCCTTCGCCGGGCAGCTCTTCCGCGCCGGTCTTGAAGGCGCGTCCCTCGCGCATGCCATCTGCGTCATAGCCCAGTTGCACATCAGGTGCCAGACGCGCAAACAGCGCTGGTGCAATCGCCACATAGCCCAACGCCGCCCAGCGGTCGGCCACGTCGCGGATGTGGCTGTTGACGCCAAAAATCTCTTGCGCCACCACCACCGCCCCGCGCGCTGTGCCTTGCGGCTGCGCCACCCAAGCCGGAATGCGTGCGCCGTCTTGCGCTGTCAACTCGATCATTTGACCCATCTTCAATCTCCTTTGGTTAGCATGGCTGGTGTTTGGACTACCTGCGCCACGACAAGCTTTGCATGAAACTGTGCACTTTACGCAATCTCGCACGCTTGCCGGCTGTCTGTAACCTGAAACATTGCCCATGGATTTGAAACCGCTGATTACCTTGGTAGCCATCGTCAATCCGCTGGCGATCATTCCGTTTTTCATTCACTACACCCAAGGCTTTGATGCTGAACAACGGGCACAAACCGTACGCACGGCAGCATTCAGCGCTTTTGTAGTGATTGCAGCGTGCGCCTTGATTGGCCTGCAAGTGCTCGACTTCTTCAACATCTCGCTGCAAAGCTTTCAGGTGGGCGGTGGCTTGCTGCTGCTCATCAGCGCGATGAACATGCTCAACGCACGCCCTGCCGAAGAACGCCGCCATGAAGACACGCTAGAAGCTGGCGCCGAAAAAGCGGCCATGGGCAACAGCATTGCCGTGGTGCCGCTGACGATTCCACTGCTCACCGGTCCAGCCGCCATGTCTACCGTGGTGATTTATGCCGAGAAAGCCGCTTCGTTTTGGCAGCACCTGGCCTTGGTGGGCTATGGCGTGGTCGTGGCTGCGTGCATTTGGGGCAGTTTCTCTATGGCTGAGCCGATTGCACGCGTGCTGGGCAAAACTGGCATCAATGTAATGACGCGCCTCATGGGCTTGATTTTGGCGGCGCTGGCCGTCGAGGTGATGGCCGGGGGCCTCATCAAGATCTTTCCGCCTTTGGGCGGTTAAACCCCTCGGCGTGCGCAAAAAAGCCCCGCAAAGCGGGACTTAAGGCTGGGCAAGCCCAGCAGAGGAGACGGCGCTGCAGTTAGCCATACAGCTTGCTGTTGCAACTGCTCACCCTAGAAGGCATGTGCGCCTTGGTGTCTCAGGTGTTATTGCGCATGTGTGCGCTTGGCGTCGTTTTGGCACTGATCCTTGGCATCGCCTGACAAGTCATCGCAGCGTTGCATGGTGGCCTTGTATTCGGCTTCACGCACATTCTCTGCCGCGTCCTTGCGTGCTTCCGAGACGTTCGAGCCGCGGCTGCTACCGGCTTGCTCTGATGCACGATCGACCTTGGCAGCTTCTAGCGCCTTCACATGCGCAGCTTTGGCATCAGCCTCGCACACGTCCTTGGCGTTGCCACTTTGGTCATCGCACTTTTCCTTGGCTACATCGTAAGCAGCATCGGCCTTGGCCTTGGCGACCTTGTGGCGATTGGACTCAGAGCCATCTTTGCGGAAATCCAGCTCAGCCTTGGCAACTTTTTCTTTGCCTTTGGCTTCTTCTTGGCACACATCCTTGGCATTGCCGCTCATAGACTTGCACTGGTCTTTGGCCGCTTTGTACTCGGCTTCGATACGGTCTTTTTCTGCTTTGAATTCATCGTTGCTCAAAGCGAAAGCTGAACAAGACATCACAGCAGTGGCGACCACCGCCATCAATTTGGGAGAAAAATGCATGGGGGATTTGCTCCTTGGCACAGTATGGAAGTGCAAATAAAAAAGCATGGGGATGAGCCCATGCTCTTGCGTCAAACAGAGTTACACGTCCCAGCGGAAATCAGGGTTGCGTGTCTGCCAGTCGTTGAGTTGCTTTTCAGCCTCGTCCTTGGCAATACCATGGCGTTCTTGGAGCTTGCCCAGGAATTGGTCACGCTTGCCTGCTACGACGTCGATGTCGTCATCGGTCAGCTTGCCCCACTGCTCACGCATCTTGCCCTTGAATTGCTTCCAGTTGCCAGCGATACGGTCTTCGTTCATTTGAGCCTCCTAAAAATGGATTCCTGGTGACTGCCACAGGGCGCAAAGCCTTGGACAGCGCGAACCTTTACTTTAGAAAGACCGCAGTGGGCAGCGCGTAGTCAATGCAGGCGACGATCGGTCGGAATAGACCTTCCATCGCCGAAAGACGGTTTTGTCACGGCGTAGCCCGCGTCGCCAAGGCACGGCTGAGCCAAGGGGCCAGCTGCTGCCCCACTGCCTCTACGCCACGTGCCAGCGCTTGCACGCCTGCGCCCGCATTGGGGGCTGCGGCGGGCTGGCGCACATCAAACACTTGCTGGGCCAGCAGTACATCGCCTTGGGGCGCGGGATCGACCAAGGTGGCGCGTACACGCACCCATCCTGCGCTGTCTTGTGCACTGCTAAATACGTGGCTGAATTCTTCCAGTGCCACATGCAGCACCGGCACTTGACGCCCCTGCACGCTGGGGGCGATGGCACCGGGTTCGGCCGACAGCACAATGCGACCGCCATCGCTCAAATGCTCGCGCAGGCGCTGCTGCACCATTTGGGCGGGCGGCAAACTCCAGCGGGCTTGGGTGTAGGCATACAGCACCTGCGCGTCCGCATAAGCCAGTCGATAACGCACCGCAGTATTCCCATCTGCTTGGAGTGGCGCCACCATGGGACCTAAGGCAATCGGCGCCAGCGGTGTGGCCACTGTCGCGGCAAGGGCAGGCGCAGCCCCCAAGTCATAGCGCACCACGGCATCGGGTGGCTTGGGCAAGCTGGAACACGCCGACAAAACGCTGGCCAATGCTGCCAAAACCCAGCGGCTGCGTAAAACGAAGGCACAAGAGAACATCGTTGCTTCCTTTATCGTGCGGGTGCGGGGGCGACAAAGCCTGGTTCACCGGGTCCTGGCAAACCGGGGCCACTGCCGTAAATGAGCGATTGCGGGTTGTCGCCAATGCCAGATACTGCATTGCCCAGCTGCCGCGCAGCAGCCGAGACATCGCTGGCGGCTTGGCTGATGCCGGGCAACGTAGCGCGATCAAATCGCTCGGCCGAGCGTGCAATGGACTGCGTACCTTGTGTGAGCTGATCCAGCACCCCGCCAGGCCCTTGAATCGAACGCGCCATCTGCCGCACATCGCCTGCCAGTGCACTGGCTTCGTTGCCTGCGCGCTCCATGGCCTGCATGGCGCGGCGCGCATCCTGGGCCATGCCTGGGAACTCCTGCACCGCTGGCGTGATTTGATCGCGCAGCGTGGTATTCATGGTCTTGGTGACTTCGCTGACATTGCCCGCTGCATCCGACAAATTGCCCAGCAAGCTGCTAAAACGCGCCTGGTTTTCATCACCCAGCAGTTCGTTGATGCGCTTGGTGGCTTCGTCGACTTTGCTCAAGATGGTCATGCCTTGGTCGGCCAAGACACTCAGGGGCGAAGACTTCATGCTCAAACGCGGCAAACCGCTTTCACCGGGCGGCAAAGCTGCACCGGCCGGGCTGAGGTCATCGAGTTGAATGTGGGCAATACCTGTCACGCCTTGGTAGCCCAGCATGGCAAAAGTGCCGGTCGACGACACGGGCGCCTTGCTGTCCACGGCAATGCGGATCAGCACATTGCCTTTTTGCGCATCATCGAAGGTGATGTCCGTCACCTTGCCCACCGCCACGCCCTTGTAGCGAACGGTCGCTTGGTTTTGCAGGCCGCTGATCGCGTCAGACGTTGATAGTTCGTAGAGCTGGTATTCGTGCCGGTCGCGCGTCAACCACAAGGCCAGCCCGGCCAGCAAGATGCTGAGCGCCAGCACAAAAATACCAGCTGCCATGGCGTGCGATTTGTTTTCCATCTTTATGTACCTCCTACAGGGGCCGGGGCCATGGCACGACGGCCGCGCTCCCCTTGGAAGAATGTCTCAATAAACGGGTGGTCAAACTGCGCCACTTCGTGCGGTGTACCGCTGACGATGACACGTTTTTCTGCCAGCACGGCTACGCGGGTCGACAGCGCAAACAAAGTATCCAGATCGTGCGTAACCATGATCACGGTCAGACCCAATGCTTGGTGCAACTCACGCAGCAAGGCACAAAACTCGTCAGAGCTGGTCGGGTCTAATCCCGCTGTTGGCTCGTCGAGCAGCAGCAAAGGCGGGTCCATGATGAGCGCACGTGCCAGCGCCACACGCTTGACCATGCCGCCAGATAAATCTGACGGCATGCGCGTGGCGTGCTCTGGTTTAAGGCCCACCATTTGCAGCTTGATCATGGCGGCCTCATCGACCAGCGCATCAGGCAATGCGCCTTGCTCGCGCAGCGCAAAGCCAATGTTTTGCAGCACGTTAAAGGCCGAATACAACGCCCCGTGCTGAAACAGCATGCCCACGCGTGCGGCCGCGCCTTCTTGGCACAACTCGGCTGCCGGCCGACCCAAGGTGGTGACCGTGCCTTTGCCC
The DNA here is from genome assembly GCA_051887595.1 of Comamonas sp. GTDB lineage: Bacteria > Pseudomonadota > Gammaproteobacteria > Burkholderiales > Burkholderiaceae_C > Comamonas. Next base: position 6,107 of record JBJEZV010000036.1, on the reverse strand, counting down.
GGCTGCAGCAGCCCCAAAATTTGCCGCAGCAGCACCGTCTTGCCCGTGCCTGAGCCACCGACGATGGACAGCATCTCGCCCGCCTGCACGGTCAAATCCAGATCCTGGTGCACGGCAAACGCCTGAGGGCCTTCGCCAAAAATGCTCCAGAGCTTGTCGATCTCCACAACGGGGGTCTTGGATGGCTGCATGGCTTAGAACCCCACGTCCTTGAAAGCAATGGCAAAAATGGCATCCACCACAATCACCATGGTGATGGAAGACACCACCGAAGCCGTGGTGCCCGCGCCCAGACTTTGTGTGTTGGGCTGCACCCGCAAGCCCCAATGGCTGCCAATCAAGGCAATGAATATCCCAAACACGACCGACTTGGCCATGGCCAGCACCAGATTGCCGATCGACACCGCATCGGGCAGGCTCTGCCAGAAATAAGCGGCGGTGATGCCCATGGTCAAATCGGCGGCCAGCATGCCGCCTGCCAGCGCAGCCAAAGTGGTCCACAACGCAATCAGCGGCATGGCCACCGCCAGCGCCATGGCACGGGGCATGACCAAACGAAACCCATGGCGTATGCCCATGACCTGCATGGCGTCCAGCTCTTCGGTCACGCGCATCACACCTATTTGCGCGGTGATGGCTGAACCTGTTCGGCCCGCCACCAAGATGGCGCCCAAAAGTGGCCCCAGCTCCCGGATCAATGAGATGCCCAAGATGTCGACAATGAAAGCCTCAGCACCAAATTGGCGCAGCTGCAGCGCCATCAAATAGGCCAGCACCACACCAATCAAAAAGCCCACCAGTGCCGTGATTGGCAAGGCCGTCGCGCCCATGCTGTACAAATGCCCCGACACGTCACGCCAAGGGCCTTTGTGGGGGTTGCGCAACAAATACCCCAGATCCAGCACCAACTGTCCGATCAGCTCAATGAGCTGTCGCCCATGCTCAATGCCACGCAGCACCAACAAGCCCAGCGCATTGATGCGCTGGTGCCAGCCCAGTGGCTGAGCTGCGGGCACAGGGGCCTGCTGAAAACGTGCCACGCGCTCGAACATGGCGCGCTGCGCATCGCTGAGCGTCAGCTTGTCGGGCCAGCGTTGCTGCCAGTGGTTCCACAGCACCTGGGCACCAATGTGGTCCAGCCACTGCAGCGCTTGTAAATCCCAGCCCACGTCCGGCTGCACAGGCTGTGCCTGCAGGCTGCGCTGCACCTGCTCCCATTGCTCGCGCTGGCCCAATTCTGCTGCGCCCCAACGCCCCTGCAATTGCAACCACGTGCCATCGGCACGCGTGGTGATTTGCACTTGGGGATCGGTAGCGGTCATGGACAGAGAAGTAATCAAGACACCCAAGCTTACAAGCATTACCCCCATGGATGGACGGTAGAAGGCGAGGCGCTGTGTCAGCAACCACGCCTCTAACACCATTCATGTAGTCCATCGATTACACGATTTCCCTAGGCACTGCCTGGGGCTGCATCCTCACAATCGTTAACTGGTCGTACTCATTGCGCCTGTTGCCCTCCGTTGGAGGGGGCATCTACCTCTCTTCATTCATGAGTGACACCACTTTCGACTACATCGTTGTGGGCGGCGGCACCGCCGGCGCCCTCTTGTGCAACCGACTGAGCGCAGATCGCAACGTCCGCGTGCTGTTGATCGAGGCAGGGCGCAAAGACGACTACCACTGGATCCACATCCCCGTCGGCTACCTGCACTGCATCGGCAACCCACGCACCGACTGGATGTATGAGACCGAGCCCGAAGCGGCCTTGGGCGGGCGCCGACTGCGCTTTCCGCGCGGCAAGACCTTGGGCGGCAGCTCCAGCATCAACGGCATGATCTACATGCGCGGCCAGGCCAGCGATTACGACCAGTGGGCGCAGATCACCGGCGACGCCACCTGGCGCTGGGACGAGGTACTGCCCGCCTTCAAAAAACACGAAAGCCACTGGCGCCTGGACGAAGGCCAGCCACAAGATGACGCTTTTGCCCAGCTGCACGGCCACAAAGGCGAGTGGCGCGTCGAGAAGCAGCGCGTGCGTTGGGACATCCTGGACGCATTCTCGCAAGCCGCCCAGCAGGCCGGCATTCCAGCCACGTCCGACTTCAACACCGGCAACAACGAAGGCGTGGGCTACTTTGAAGTCAACCAAAAAGACGGCTGGCGCTGGAACACGGCCAAGGCGTTTTTGCGCCCCAAGTGCTATGGCCGCCCCAATTTTGAGATGTGGACCATGGCGCAGGCCACACGGCTGCTGACCGAAACTCAGCCTAATGGCGAAATTCGCTGCACCGGCGTACGTGTGTGGACTGGCGACGAAATGACTGACCTGCACGCCACAGAAGAAGTGATTGTTTGCGCAGGGGCCATCAACAGCCCGCAACTGCTGCAGCTCTCAGGCATAGGTCCTGCCGACTTGCTGCACGACAAAGGCATTCCGATCTTGCGCGACCTGCCCGGCGTTGGTGCCAATTTGCAAGACCATTTGCAGCTGCGCTCCATCTACAAGATCAACGATGCCCCCACGCTCAACACCATGAGTGCAACGCGCTGGGGCAAGATGCGCATCGGGTTGGAATATCTGTTGCGCCGCACCGGTCCCATGAGCATGGCGCCTTCGCAGCTGGGCGCTTTTACGCGCAGCCGGCCTGATCTGGCGCAGCCTAATGTGGAGTTTCACGTGCAGCCCTTGTCGCTGGACACTTTGGGCGAGCCGCTGCACGGCTTTCCTGCCTTCACCGCCAGCGTCTGCAATCTGCAACCCACCAGCCGTGGCACGGTGCGCATCCAAAGCCCCGATTTCCGCCAAGCTCCGGCCATTGCGCCGCGCTATCTGAGTACGCCCGAAGACCGCCAAGTGGCCATTGAGAGCCTGCGCCTGGCGCGCCGCATCGTGTCCCAATCGGCGCTGGCCAGCTACCAGCCCCAAGAGATGCGCCCCGGCATCCACGCCCAGACCGATGAGGAGCTCGAGCAAGCGGCCGCTGAGATTGCCACTACCACCTTTCACCCCGTTGGCACCACGCGCATGGGAGCGGCGCACGATCCGCTGGCCGTGCTCGACAGCCGCCTGCGCGTGCGCGGCGTGCAGCGGCTGCGTGTGGTCGATGCGGGCGCCATGCCCACCATCCCCAGCGGCAACACCTGCAGTCCCACGCTGATGCTGGCGGAAAAAGCCGCCGAGTGGATCAAGGCCGATCGCAAAGCCCGTCAGCCTGCGCCCCAAGTCGTGGCCCCACCGGTAGTGGAGACAGCACTGGCCCAGCCGCTGACTGTCTAAGCACCTTGCAAAGGCTTTAGCTATTTTTAAGAGCTGCAAGCCTTTGCCTACTCTTATTTTTAAAGCTAAAACTATTCAGAAATCAATACTAGCCATGGCAAGGCGCTCCTGAACTGAAAGCAATTAAGCAACACACCAGCGTTGGACGCCGCTTAACTGGGCATGTCAGCCATCGGCTAATGATGAGAGGAAATGACCTACAGACGCTGCTAAAAAAACATGGCAGCTTGCGGGAAATCCCCGATGTACCATTGAGAGGCAGGGCGTACAGTCCGTCTCACTCTAGCGCGCACCAAGGTGCAGCACAGAGGAGCCCGAGGAGACAACTCGCTGCACAACTCGACCAACATCTAAAAAGCATCCACTTATGAGATGCCTTCCCCAACGCCGGCCTGACCGGCGTTTTTTATTTGCCTGCGCACGCCTGCTCCGGCGCACAATGCCTGCCCATCATGGAATGGATTTTTGTTTCTCTGGCTTCCGCCTTTGCAGGCTTTGTAGATGCCATCGTGGGCGGCGGCGGTTTGATTTTGCTGCCAGCCATGCTCGCCGCCTTCCCCACTGCTGCGCCCGCGACCTTGTTTGGCACCAACAAAAGTGCAGCCGTCTGGGGCACGGCAGTCTCGACCTGGCAATACAGCCGCCGCATCCAGATTGGCTGGGCGGCCATCATTCCGGGTGTGCTGGCAGCGGCGCTGGGCTCATTCGCGGGCGCATATGCCGTCACGCTGATTGACCCGAGCTTTTTGCGAAAGCTGCTGCCCTTTATCTTGCTGGGCGTGTTGATTTACACCTTGGCCAAAAAAGAACTGGGCCGCGAGCACACCCCGCGCTATGGCCGCTTGGGCACGCAGCTGATGACGGCGGGCATTGGCCTGGTGATTGGCTTTTACGACGGTTTCTTTGGCCCCGGCACGGGCAGTTTTTTTGTGTTCTTGCTGGTGCGCCTGCTGGGCTACGACTTTTTGAATGCTTCCGTCAACGCCAAGCTGCTCAATGTCACCACCAACTTTGCAGCGCTGGTGCTGTTTGCGCTCAAAGGCCATGTCTGGTGGCACTTTGCCGTGCCCCTGGCGCTGGCCAATATTGCCGGCAGCATGCTGGGTACCTGGATGGCCCTGCGCCACGGTGCGGGCTTTGTGCGTGCCATCTTTATTGGTGTGGTGAGCTTGCTGATCCTCAAAACCGGCTGGGACGCTTTCGCAAGTTAGCGCTCACTTTAAATCAGCAGGCTTGAAACCTGCAGGGCTGCTGGCGCGTGTTCTGCAGCCGAGAGGCCCCACTTCTATAATGGAGGGCTGCTTTCGCCTTCCAGCCGCCCTGTTTTGGTGCTGATTCGCACCTTGGCTGCGGCGGTGCAATGCCCCGGTGACGGAGCGTTGTGGCCCTCACTGTTCATCCGCGCCGCGTGGTGCGTGCGGAGGCTCCACCCTTGGAGCCGGGGGCCTAGAACCCTGCGATTGTCTCCAGGAACCCAACATGAAACGCATTACCCTGATTGCCACGGCCGCTGTTGCCGTGCTGGCTGCTACTGGTGCCCACGCCCGTAGCCTGGACGCCATCCAAAAAGACGGCACCCTGCGCCTGGCCACCGAAGGCTACTACGCACCCTTTGCCTATTTTGAAGGCAAGCAACTGACCGGCTTTGAAGTCGACCTGGCTGAGTTGATGTCCCAGAAGATGGGCCTGAAGTTCGAATGGAAGACCATTTCCTTTGACGCCCTGCTCACCGGCCTGAAGCAAGACCGCTGGGATTTGGTGATCTCTTCGCACGGCATCACGCCCGAGCGCGAAAAGGCCGTCACCTTCACGCTGCCCCACTATTGCTCGGGCGCACAGGTGATCTCTACCGATCCAGCGATCAAGGCAGGCAAGGACTTGGCAGGCAAGACGGTGTCTGCACAGACCGGCACGACTTACCTCGATTACGTGCAAAAGAACGTACCTGGTGTGAAGCGCGTGGTGAACTTCCCCACCAACGAAGCCGCCATGAACGCGCTGATGACCAAGCGTTCCGACGCCTGGGTGACCGAGCGTTTCCTGGCCAAGGAAATGCTGCAAAAGAACCCCAAGATCAAGTTCCACCAAGGCGAGCTGCTGTTTGTGGAAAAGATCGCAGCCGCTGTGTCCAAGGACAACAAGCCGTTGGCTGACGCGTGGAACAAGGCTTTCACTGAATCGCTCAAGGACGGCAGCTATGCCAAGATCTCCCAAAAGTGGTTCCAGGAAGACATCCGCTGCCCGGAATAAGCCGCGAACGGGTTGATCGGTGACGGCGCCGCCGTCCCCTGCCCAACGCCCTGACGACACTGCGCCAGGGCGTTTTTTCGTTTTTCTGTTTTCCGGATTTTTCTATGTTGACCGCAATCTGGCCCTCTCACTGGAGCCGTATCCAGCGCAGCAACGCCACCCTGGTTTCCGCCCTCTTGTTGATGGTGGTGGTGGTGGCTGCGCTCGGCCAACTCTTGGCCTTGCTGCCGGACCCCATCGGCGAACACGCGGCTGAATTTGCTGATGGCGCCCGCACCACGCTGTATTTGACGCTGGTCAGCGGCGCCATTGGCTTGCTGCTGGGCGTGGGCGCTGCCTTGGCCCGCACCTCGGGCAATGCTGTGCTGCGCACCATCTCGGGCGCCTATATCTGGATCATTCGCGGCACGCCGCTGCTGGTGCAGATTTTGTTCATGTACTTTGCCCTGCCCGTGCTGGTGCCGGGACTGAACTTGCCCGACTTCGCAGCCGCTGTGATTGCGCTGGCACTGAACGTCGGCGCCTACAACGCCGAAGCCGTGCGCGCGGGCCTGAACGCCGTGCCCCGTGGCCAAGC
>JBJEZV010000035.1:10617-22346 GCA_051887595.1 Comamonas sp. | reverse complement strand
AGCTGCTCCAGACGTGGCAGCGCCTGGGCAATCAGTGCTTCTTCCGAAGCCTCACGTGTGGCTTTGACGCTGGAGACAATGCCACCGCCCGCACGCGCGATGGCCTCGTAGCTGGCGCCTTCGAGTCGCATAGCAAATTCATTGGCCCGTTCACCGCCATAGACCAGGTGCGTGTGGCAATCGACCAGCCCTGGCGTGACCAGTTGCTGCTGCCCATCGTGCGCGGGCAGGTGGGCATAGTGCTCAGGCACGGCGTGCTGCGGCCCGACCCACACCATGCGCCCATGCTCAACCACGATGCAGCCCTCATCCCCGTCATTCAGCGCGACATCAGGCTGCCACAGTGCATTCACCGCACGCAAATGCAGCCAACGGCCATCGGCACAAGGCGCTTGTTGCCAATCGCGCACCGCAGGGTGCAAATCCAGCTTGCCAAGCTTGCTCATGTTCAAACTTTCATAAAAACATAGCTATCAGCCTCGGTGAAAACTTGTTTTCAGATACAAAACACTTTGAAAACCAATTCACACCAAGGCAAGACGCTCTTGTTTGTGATGCAAATGCGTGCACGTGCAGGTTGAAACGTTCTTTTCAGCTTGTACGCTCAGCACACCATGGGCAGCTTCAGGCCATGACGCTTGGCCGCCGCAATCGCTTGTTCATAGCCTGCATCGGCATGGCGCATCACGCCCGAGGCGGGGTCGTTCCACAGCACACGGTTCAGGCGTGCTGCTGCTTCGTCGGTGCCATCGGCCACGATCACCACACCCGCATGCTGCGAGTAGCCCATGCCCACGCCACCGCCGTGGTGCAGGCTCACCCAGGTCGCGCCGCCTGCGGTGTTGAGCAGCGCGTTGAGCAGCGGCCAGTCGCTGACAGCATCTGTGCCATCTTTCATGGCCTCGGTTTCGCGGTTCGGGCTGGCCACCGAGCCCGTGTCCAAATGGTCGCGGCCAATCACGATGGGCGCCTTGAGTTCGCCGTTTTTGACCATTTCGTTGAACGCCAGTGCCGCCTTGTGGCGCTCGCCCAAACCCAGCCAGCAAATGCGGGCCGGCAAGCCTTGGAAGGCGATGCGCTCGCGCGCCATGTCCAGCCAGCGGTGGGTATGCGTGTTCTCCGGAAAGAGCTCCTTGATCTTGGCATCGGTTTTGTAGATGTCCTCAGGATCGCCCGACAGCGCCACCCAGCGAAATGGCCCCTTGCCTTCGCAAAACAGCGGGCGTATGTAGGCAGGCACAAAGCCGGGGAAGTCAAACGCGTTCTTTACGCCTTCATCGAACGCGACTTGGCGGATGTTGTTGCCATAGTCCACCGTGGGAATGCCCATGGCCTGGAAGTCCAGCATGGCCTGCACGTGCACAGCACAGCTGTGCGCTGCTGCTTGCTTCAACGCCGCATGCTGAGATGGATCGGTCGCCGCTGCCTGCCACTGCGCCACCGTCCAGCCTGCGGGCAAGTAGCCGTTGATCAGGTCGTGCGCCGAGGTCTGGTCGGTCACGATATCGGGCTTGGGGCCACCGGCCTTTGCACGGCGCACCAGCTCGGGCAGCACTTCAGCGGCATTGCCCAGCAACGCAATCGACACTGCCTCACCCCGCGCGGTGTGGTGGGCAATCAATGCCAGTGCATCGTCAATGTCTTTGGCCTGCTTGTCGACGTAGCGCGTGCGCAGTCGGAAGTCGATGCTGCTTTGCTTGCACTCAATGTTCAGCGAACACGCGCCTGCCAACGTGGCCGCCAATGGCTGCGCTCCGCCCATGCCACCCAAGCCCGCTGTCAAAATCCATTTGCCCGTCAAATCATTGTTGTAGTGCTGGCGCCCAGCTTCTACAAAGGTTTCAAACGTGCCCTGCACGATGCCTTGGCTGCCGATGTAAATCCAGCTGCCGGCCGTCATCTGGCCGTACATGAACAAGCCTTTGCGGTCGAGTTCATTGAAGTGCTCCCAGTGGCCCCACTTGGGCACCAAATTGGAGTTGGCCAACAGCACGCGCGGAGCATCGGGATGCGTTTTGAACACGCCCACGGGCTTGCCCGATTGAATCAGCAGCGATTCATCAGCCTCCAGCGTTTGCAGCGCGGCCAAGATCTGGTCAAAACACGCCCAGTTGCGTGCAGCGCGGCCAATGCCACCGTAGACCACCAAGGCCTGCGGGTTCTCCGCGACTTCTGGATCGAGGTTGTTTTGGATCATGCGGTAGGCAGCTTCGGCCAACCAGTTCTTGCAGTGCAAAGTGCTGCCGCGGGGTGCACGAATGACGCGGCTGGCGTCGTAACGGGGATCGGCGTTGAGCAATTGGTCGTTGGCTGGCATGGCAGTGCTCCGTGGATAGGTCGGTCAGAGAAATCGGTGTACAGCTCAGAGGCTGCCCGCATGGCTGGGCAAGATGCGCGTAACGGCCTGCGGCCAATCGCTGTGCAAGGCCCACAGGCGCATGGTTTCGATGTCGGGCGCCAGATAGCGGTCTTGCTCCAGGTAGGGCACCTGGCTGCGAATGCGTGCGTACTGCGCTTCCATCAAAGGTGAGCTTTTCAGGCGCCGGTCAAAGTCCATGCCCTGCACCGCTGCCATGGCTTCCACCCCAACGATGACCGCCGTATTGCGTGCCATCTCGCCCAAGCGGCGAGCCCCGTAAGTGGCCATGGAGACATGGTCTTCCTGATTGGCTGATGTGGGCAAACTGGTGACGCTGCTGGGCGTGGCCAGGCACTGGTTTTCAGCAGCGAGCGCCGCTGCCGTCACCTGGGCGATCATGAAGCCCGAATTGACCCCGCTGTCTGCCACCAAAAATGCTGGCAAGCGCGACAGCCCAGTGTCCAGAAGCAATGCCATGCGACGCTCTGAAATCGCGCCAATTTCGGCCAGCGCCAGCGCGATGATGTCGGCCGCAAAAGCCACAGGTTCGGCATGAAAGTTACCGCCCGAAATCACGTCGCCGTTGTCAAACACCAGCGGGTTGTCTGAAGCTGCGTTGGCCTCGGTAGCCAGCACCCGCGCTGCATGGCGCAGGTTGTCCAAACACGCACCCATGACCTGCGGTACACAGCGGATCGAATACGGGTCCTGCACGCGGCCACAGTTGGGGTGCGAAGGATCGATGGCGCTGCCATCCAGCAGCTCGCGCACAGCAGCCGCCACATCAATCTGGCCGGGCTGACCGCGCGCCATGTGGATGCGTGCATCAAACGGTTTGACTGAGCCCTGAATGGCTTCCAGCGTCAAGCATCCTGCCACCAAGCCTGCTGCCAACACGCTCTCGGCCTGAAACAGGCCTGACAGTGCCAGCGCCGTAGACACCTGTGTGCCATTGAGCAGCGCCAAGCCCTCTTTGGGCCCCAACACAAAGGGCTCCAGTCCGATATGCGCCATGGCGGCTCGGCCCGAAACCACCTGCCCCTGCACCTTGGCTTGGCCTTCGCCAATGAGTACACAGGCCAAATGCGACAGCGGCGCCAGATCGCCCGATGCGCCAACCGAGCCCTTGGCCGGGATCACCGGCAATACATCGGCATTGAACAGCGCCAGCAGCGCATCCGCCAGCACAGGGCGCACGCCCGAATGACCGCGCGCCAAGCTGATGGCCTTGGTGGCCAGCACCATGCGCACCACCTCGTCCGGCAGCGGATCGCCAGTGCCCACGCTGTGCGAGAGCACCAGATTGCGTTGCAGTTCGGCCAGTCGATCATGGGCAATCTTGGTCGAGGCCAGCTTGCCAAAACCGGTGTTGATGCCATAGACGACCTGGTCTTCGTCCACGATGTGCTGCACATGGGCTTGTGCGGCGCGCATGTCTTCATACGCCTGGGGATGCAAACGCAATGCCACGCCACCCTGGGCCAGGGTGCGCAGCTGCTGCAAGGTCACGCAACCGGGCTCCAGGGTGATGAAGTGCGGTGCGCCAACTGACGGTGTGTGACTCATGGCTATACCTGTCTATACAGTTGAAAACCCACCAATGCAGTGCCTGTGCACTGCCGCGAAAAACTCAAATCTCTTGTACTGAATCGGTCCGGAAACGACTGCCTAGCCGATAGCGTTGCCCGGGATGCACGCACTGCACCCAGGTAATGGGTGCGCCGCGCAGCCAGGTGCGGCGCGTGAGCACCAGGCAAGGCTGCTCAGGGGCCATCTGCAGGTGCTGCGCCTGCTCAGCCGTGGGCAACATGGCGTCCACCACATGCTCCATTTGGTCGAACTGCACATTGCGCACCAAATACGCCGAAGGCTGCTCCTGCGTGAAGTCCTGCTCCATGAAGTGCGGCGCCATGCGCGGGCTGACATAGCGGTTTTCCAGCTGCACCGGCACCTCGTTTTCAAAGTGCACGCCTTGCAGGTGAAAGACCGAACTGGCGACTTCCAGATCCAGCGCCGAGGCCACTTCCGGTGGCGCTGCCACACGCTGCATGTGCAGCAGCTCAAAGCGGTGTGTATGACCGCGCTGCGCAATTTCTTGGGCGATATTGGCAATGCGCAACAGGTTCGACTGCGGCTTGCTTTCCGCCACAAACGAGCCCACGCCGGGCACACGCACGATCAGGCCCTGCTCCGCTAGCTCGCGCAGGGCGCGATTGACCGTCATGCGTGCCACGCCAAAACGCTGCACCAATTCCTGCTCCGAGGGCACGCGCGTTCCAGCAGCCCAGGCGCCGTTTTGGATCGACGCCACCACATGGGCCTTGATCTGCTGGTACAGCGCCATTGGTGCATCCTTGTCGGCAGTGGAAGTTGCGGAGATGGCGGCCATGGCAGCGTGCTTTCAGTGCGCGGCCGAGGCCAGGGTCTCTGCGCGGATTTCTTCGGTCAGCCGCGCCTTGAGTTCCATGAACTCGGGCGAGGTCTTGATCGTGTAGTGGCGCGGATGGGGCAGAGGCACCGGAATGTCCGATTTGATGCGTCCAGGCCGCGCCGAGAACACGGCCACGCGATTGGCCATGAAGATGGCTTCATCGATGTCGTGCGTGACGAACAGCACTGTCTTGCGCTCTGCCTCCCAGATGCCCAGCAGCAACTCCTGCATCAACACCCGGGTCTGGTTGTCCAGCGCCCCAAAGGGCTCGTCCATGAGCAAGATCTTGGGATCGTTGGCCAACGCTCGTGCAATCGCTGTGCGCTGCTGCATACCGCCCGATAGCTGCTTGGGGTAGTGCTGCTCAAACCCCCGTAGCCCCACCTTGGCAATGAAGTAGCTACTGCGCTCTTTTTGCACCGCTTCGCTGGCACCTTTTTCTCGCAGGCCAAAACGAATGTTTTGCTCCACGGTCAACCATGGGAACAAGGTGTAGCTCTGGAAGACCATGCCCCGATCCGCGCCGGGCCCTTCGACGGCTTGGCCATCGAGCAGCACCTGGCCTGTGGTGGGGAAGTCCAGCCCGGCCACAATGCGCAGCATGGTGGACTTGCCGCAGCCAGAAGGCCCCAAGATGGTCACGAAATCGTTTTCGCGAACTTCAAAATCCACCGGCAGCAAAGCCTGGGTAGAGACGCCTTTGGAGTTGGTAAAAGTGCGAGAAACGCCTTGTATGGACAACGGGTTCATCACAGGGTGCTCCACTCAAACATGCGACGGTTGATGGTCTTGAAGATGAAGTCCGACACCAGGCCAATCAAGCCAATGACGATGATGCCGAAGATGATCTGGCCGGTATTGAGCAGCGCCTGGCTGTCCGTGATCATGTGACCAATGCCGGACGATGAGCCAATCAGCTCCGCCACGATCACATAGGTCCAAGCCCAGCCCAGCACCAAGCGCAAGGTTTCTGCAATACCAGGGGCTGCACCGGGCACCAAGACGCGGCGCACGATGCCCGTGTTGCTCGCGCCCAGCGTATAGGCCGCTTCCACCAGATCGCGGCGCGCGCCGCCTACGGTCACGGCCACCATCAGGGTGATCTGGAAAAACGAGCCGATAAAAATCAGCAGCAGCTTTTGAAGCTCGCCCACACCCGCCCACAAAATCAGCAGCGGGATAAAGGCCGACGCAGGCAAATAGCGGCAAAAAGACACAAAGGGTTCAAAGAAAGCTTCCACGGGCTTCCATGCGCCCATGGCGATGCCCAGCGGCACGGCCAGTACCGAGGCCATGACAAAGCCGCCCATCACACGCCAGACGGTCATGCCAATGTCATGGATAAAGCCGTATTCCGTAAACAGCAGCACCGCTTCTTGCACCATGGTCAGCGGGCTGGCCAAGAAAGTCGGCGAGACAAAGCCACCAAAAGTGGCCACGCTCCACACCGCGACAAACAACACAAAAAAAGCCACGCCCAGCACCCATTTGGCGGTGCTGGAGACGGGTTCCAAGGGTGCCCAACGGCGCTTGGAGCCCGCCTTGCGAGCCGGTTGCGATACCGCTGGCGTCGCAGGCTGTGAGGCGGTCCGAGCCGAAGACGATATCGCGTCCATACTCATCTCCTTGCTGCCAACTTATCGGATGAAGCTGTCGTCATACATGACGCTGTAGTCCTGCGGGATGTTCCGGATCACGCCCGCCTCCTTGAGGATGACGGCAGACTCCTTCATAAAAGGCACCAGATCATTGGCAAAGAATTTCTGGTTGTCTTCCTTGTTGGCCCATTTCAGGAACGACGCCGATTTGCCAAATTGCTCGCCGGTTTGCTTGACGGCCGCGCCCATGGTTTCGTAGCTCTTGGCCTGGTCAGCAGCAATTAAGTCCAGAGCATCAAAGTACGACTGGGTCAGCGCCTTGGCAGCTGCGGGATTGGCCTTGAGCCACTTGGGATCGCAACCCACAGAGTCCAGCACCCAGGGGTAGTCCAGCGTGGTGGCCATGATCTTGCCGGCATCGGGATTAGCGCGCACCGTCGACAAATACGGCTCATAGGTCATGGCTGCATCGTTTTGGCCAGCGACAAACGCCTGTGCGGCAGGCTGGGGTTCGAGCGACACCGCTTTCACGTCTTTGATCGACATGCCGTTCTTGCTCAGCATCCACGCCAAACCAAAGTACGGCGAGGTGCCGGGCGCGCTCACTGCCACGGTCTTGCCCTTGAGGTCGGCAAAGCTGTTGATGTTGTTGCGCGCCACAATGCCGTCCGCGCCATAGGACTTGTCGAGCTGGAAGATCTGCACAATCGGGACCCCATTGGCATTCCATGCCACGTGGGTCTCAATGGTGGTGGCTGCGCACTGGATCGCTCCCGATGCCAAGGCCAGATGGCGGTCCTTTTGCGGGATCATTTTCAGCTCGACGTTCAAGCCGTTTTTCTTGAAGATGCCTGCCTTGTCGGCCAAGGTCAGTGGCGCAAAGCCTGTCCAACCCGACATGCCCAAAACAATTTTGGTCTCTTGCGCAGAAGCCGTGTGGGCAGCGCCCGCCACGCAAGCGGCAACCAGTGTCAACTTCCAAAGACGCGAACGCTTTTGCTGTGATGTCGAGGCCATAGACCCTCCTAAGGTCGAGGTGAGAGCAACAGTGTCAATACAGCTTGCAAGCCCACCTTTGGCAGGTTGAGCCCAAGTGCGGAAATGGTTGACCAGTCATGTCTATACAGCCAGCCACTCAAAAAAAGCGCGAGAGGAAACCTGTACCTGCGCGCAACCGATCACCGGAGTGCAGTGTTGCAATCGGCGTGCCAACTTGCCTATAGAGGCAAGTACCAAGGTCGCAGGGCTTTTTGGTGCGTTTTGCCCACAGTAAGTGTCTGATCCGCACCGAATGCTGGCAGCGAGCACCGCGTACGGGCACCAAAAAAAGCCTCTGCAGACCAGCAGTCTGCAGAGGCTTATGCACTTGCGCACCCCGCCAGGGGCGCTGCTCAGAACACCTTACCGGGGTTCATCAAACCCAGCGGATCGAGCGCTGCCTTGATGGCGCGCATGGCCGCCAGTTCTTCGGGCGTACGACTCAGGGCCAGGTACGGCTTTTTGTGCAGGCCAATGCCATGCTCGGCCGAAACCGAGCCCTTGAATTCGCCCACCAGCCGATACAACTCCGCCTCTACCGCATCGCATTCGCCATGGACGGTTTTGCCGTCGGTAGACACATGCAAATTGCCGTCGCCCACGTGGCCAAAAAAGATCGAATGGTTGCCGGGCCAGCGGGCATCGAATGCGGCTTGGCAGGCCTGTGCAAATCGACCAATGTCGGCCTGCGGCAAGCTCACATCAAAGTTGATGGGCGGATGCATATGGGTATTCATCTCCGCTGGGGCCTCGCGCAGTTTCCACAGGGTTTTGGCCTGGGTCTGTGACTGAGCGATCACGGCATCGAGCACTTCCTCGGCTTCCATGGCATCGCCCAGTGCGGCCTCCACCGCATCGCGCAAGCTCGCTTCGTCTTGGCCGTCGACATCGATCAAGGCCAAAAACGGATGCGATTGCGCAAATGGCGCCTGCAGTTTTTGCCAGCGCACCGAGGTTTGCACAAAGCTGTCCCACATCAGCTCGAAGGCCGCCACGCGATTGCCAAAGTGCGATTGCATGCGCTGCAGCACCGCCAGCGAAGCTTCAAAACTGGGCATGGCCACCAAGGCTGTCGCCTTGACTTGGGGCTGCGGGCGTAGACGCAGCATCACACGCGTGATGACACCCAGCGTACCTTCCGAGCCGATAAAGCACTGCTTGAGGTCATAACCCGTGTTGTTTTTGATCATGGGGCGCAGCATGGGCAGCACAGTACCATCGGCCAGCACCACTTCCAAACCCAACACCTGCTCGCGCATCATGCCGTACTGCAGCACGCCATTGCCGCCCGCATTGGTGGCCACATTGCCGCCAATATGGCAGCTACCGCGCGCCCCGAGATCGACGCCAAAGTACCAGCCGGCCTCCTGCGCAGCTTCTTGCACTTGCTGCAACGTGGCACCGGCTTGCACGGTCATCACACCGCTGCGCGTATCCAAGCTTTCAATAGCGTTCATGCGCTCCATGGACAGCGCAATGCCTTGCGCCACCGGCACGGCGCCACCAGCCAAGCCCGTCAGGCCGCCTTGCGGCACCACCGGCACACGCTGTGCATGGCACCAGCGCAAAGCCTTGACCACATCGTCCGTGCTGCGCGGGCGCACCAGCGCCAGTGGTGCCACCGGGGGTGTGCCGCTCCAATCCGTGTGGTAGCGCGCTTGCACCTGCTCGGCAGTCAACACCACATCGCTGCCCACACTGTCTATCAAGGTTTTCACAATTTCTTCTGTTGCCATGGGGAGACCTTTCACTGCCTCACATTGTGCGTCGTAAGCCAGCGCATGCACCTGTGCCTTTCCACAAGCTAGAGCACTTCCAACACAAACAAATATGCATATTTACATGCATTGAATGCATATATTTACAGCATCAATGGATGGCAATTTTGTGTCGGCTCCCTAGAATGGCCGCCTGATTTCTAAAAAAAGTGCATCACAAGCACTGCGGCAAGCTTTGAAAACGGTGGTGCCAGCGTCTGGCGCAGGTGTTGACACAACCGCTTTTAACTATCTGGAGACTGTATGAACGCTGCTGCGCCTAAGGCCTTGCAAGTGCAAGCCCCCGCTTACGTCAAAAATGCCAAGCTGATCGCTTGGGTCAGTGAAATGGTGGCGCTGTGCAAGCCCGCCCATGTCCATTGGTGCGACGGCTCGCAAGAAGAGTACGACACCCTGTGCCAGCAACTGGTCGATGCCGGCACGTTCAAAAAACTCAACCCCGCCAAGCGCCCCGGCAGCTATTTGGCATGGTCCGATCCATCGGACGTTGCGCGCGTCGAAGACCGCACTTTTATTTGCAGCGAAAAACAAGAAGACGCTGGCCCCACCAACAACTGGAAGGCCCCGGCCGAAATGCGCGCCACGCTGCAACCGCTGTTTGATGGTTGCATGGCAGGCCGCACCATGTATGTCGTGCCTTTCAGCATGGGCCCGCTGGGCTCGCCGATTGCCCACATTGGCATTGAGCTGTCTGACAGCGCTTATGTAGCCGTGAACATGAAGATCATGACGCGCATGGGCAAAGCCGTGTATGACGTGATTGGTGCCGACGGCGACTTCGTGCCTTGCGTACACACCGTGGGCGCACCTTTGAAGGACGGTGAAAAAGACAGCACCAGCTGGCCTTGCAACCCCACGACCAAGTACATCGTGCACTACCCCGAAACGCGCGAGATCTGGTCGTATGGTTCGGGCTACGGCGGCAATGCGCTGCTGGGCAAGAAGTGCTTTGCGCTGCGCATTGCCTCGACCATGGGCCGCGATCAAGGCTGGTTGGCCGAACACATGCTGATCCTGGGCGTGAGCAACCCACAAGGCAAGAAATACCACGTAGCTGCTGCCTTCCCATCGGCTTGCGGCAAGACCAATTTCTCGATGCTGGTGCCGCCTACCGGTTTTGAAGGCTGGAAGGTCACCACCATTGGTGATGACATTGCCTGGATCAAGCCCCAGGCCGATGGCAGCCTGCGCGCCATCAACCCCGAAGCGGGTTACTTTGGCGTGGCACCCGGCACCAACATGCTCACCAACCCCAACTGCATGAAGAGCCTGCACGAAAACGTGATTTTCACGAACGTGGCGCTGACCGACGATGGCGACGTGTGGTGGGAAGGTATGGAAAAGGACACCGGCTTTGTGCCCGAGCACCTGATCGACTGGCAAGGCCGTGACTGGACCCCTGCCATCGCCAAGGAAACCGGTGCCAAGGCCGCCCACCCCAATGCACGCTTTACCGTGGCTGCCACCAACAATCCTGCCTTGGACGAGGCCTGGGATGACCCTGCGGGCGTGAAGATTGACGCGTTCATCTTTGGTGGCCGCCGCTCCACGACCGTGCCGCTGGTCACTGAGGCCAACAACTGGGTTGAAGGCGTGTACATGGCTGCCACCATGGGCTCGGAAACCACAGCAGCCGCTTTTGGCGCCCAAGGCGTGGTGCGCCGCGACCCGTTCGCCATGCTGCCGTTTGCCGGCTATAACATGAGCCACTACTTCCAGCACTGGTTGGATTTGGGCAAGAAGGTGGAAGCCACGGGTGAAAGCTTGCCCAAGATCTTCACCACCAACTGGTTCCGCAAAGATGCCGAAGGCAAGTTTGTCTGGCCTGGTTATGGCGAGAACATGCGCGTGCTCAAGTGGATGATTGACCGCATCGAAGGCCAAGCTGAAGGCCAAAAGACTGCGTTCGGCATTGCCCCACAGTACGGCGAAATCACTTGGACCGGTTTGGACTTCAGCCGCGCCCAGTTCGACACCGTCACGGGCATTGACCCAGCGGCATGGGCCGAAGAAATGCAGCTGCACACGGCGCACTTTGACCAGCTGGCCTATGGCATGCCGCAGGCACTGCTGGATACGAAGCAGGTGCTGGAAGCCCGTTTGGCAGCTTAAATAAGACTGAAACGATAGCTACTTGCCTAGATTTCAAGCGGTTTTCAGAGTCAAAACACTTTGAAAACCTTTGCCAGTCTAGGTAAGCTGCTTTGTTTTCAATAGCCTATAAAAAAAACCGCTGCCCCATGCAGCGGTTTTTTTGTGTCTGGAGCGAACGGCTGCAGCTTCAGCCGCGTCGGGCTGCTGCTTGCATGGCGCGCGATTGTGCGGCCAGCATCTGTGCGTCTTGCAAGGCAAAGTTGCGGCTCAGTTCATCGGCGCGCACGGCACGGCGGGCGACCTGCCAGGCTTTCCATTGCTGACAAGCAATCGAAAACAGCCAGGGAATCAAAGCTTTGGGCGCGTTGCGCTGCGGGTACACAGAAGAAGCGGTGGTCATGGGTTCAGGCCTTCAATCAGCACGCGTGGCC
>JBJEZV010000035.1:0-10517 GCA_051887595.1 Comamonas sp. | reverse complement strand
CTGCTGGCTCGCATTCCATCAAGGGTTTTCATTATTGACATACATACCTTTTAAAGGTATGCAAATTTAAAAAGGAAGGCGATTTTAGGAATGCGCTACAAAACGGGCTTGTGCAAGAGAATTCGTTTTGTGTATTGATTACGCGCCATGAATCTGCAACTGCTGTCTGATCTCCATCTGGAGGTACACCCCCATTTCCAGCCCACGCCCGCTCCTGACGCCGATGTGTTGGTGCTGGCTGGCGACATTGGCTCTTACCAAAGTGGCAGCTTGTTGCAGGGCGATGACTTTGGGCTGGAGCGTTTCTCGCCACTGCCGCAGTACGCAGGCTGGCCATGTCCCGTGCTGTTTGTGCCCGGCAATCACGAGTACGACATGCAGGACTGGGACCAAGCGCACGACCGACTGCAGCGGGTGTGCGATCGCTTAGGCATTCAGTGGCTGGAGCGTGAAACGACGGTGATCGATGGCGTACGGTTTGTCGGCACCACGCTGTGGACCGACTACGACGCCATTGCCCTGCTTGATGACAAGGTGCAAGCCGGTGATCTGGGGCGCTTGCTCAAGCTGCGCGACAAATCATTTCGCGCAGCGAACTTTTATTTGCAAAAGACCGGCGGCACGCGCGCAGGCCAGCCATTTTTGGCCGCCCCGATGCGCGAGCAAGCACTGATCTGCCAGGAATGGCTGCGCCAGTCTTTGCAACAATCCTTTAACGGCCCCACCGTGGTCGTCACGCACTTTGCCCCCAGCCTGCGCAGCAGCGACCCGCGCTATGGCATGGTTCCAGGCACGGCGGGGTTTTGCAATGCCCTGGACGATTTGCTGCCCTACGCTGACCTGTGGCTGCATGGCCATTTGCATGCCCCTAGCGACTACGTGGTGCAGACCCAGGATCACAATGGCCTCACCCGCGCATGCCGCGTGGTCGCCAACCCCTTGGGGTATGCGCGCAAAGGAGAGCAGCAAGGCTTCCATGCGCAAGCTTGTATCCGGCTCGAAAGTGCTGCGCTTGCTCTTCAAAACATGACTTAGGTCAAGGTTTCGTTTCCCGCAAGCCTCTACGCTTAGGGCATTGCTTTGGAGAAACGCACATGAAAATCTTGCTCGCTGTTGACGGTAGCCCCTTCACCAAAAAAATGCTGGCCTATCTGGCTGCGCACGATGAACTCATCGCTGCAGGTCGCCACGATTACACGGCCTTGACCGTGCAAGCCGCCTTGCCTCCCCGCGCGCGTGCCGCTTTGAGCAAGGATGTGGTGCAGGAATATTACGAAGAAGAAGCCGCCAAGGTGCTGGAGCCTGTCAAGCAATTCCTCGCGCAAAAAGGCATCACCCCCGCTGTGCGCAGCGAAGTGGGCTCGGCGGGCGAAACCATCGCCAAGATTGCCCAAGACGAGAAGTTTGACCTGATCGTCATGGGCACCCACGGCCACGGCTCTTTGGGCAAGCTGGTCATGGGTTCGGTCTCCACGCAGGTGCTGGCCAACTGCGATGTGCCGGTGATGCTGATCCGCTGATGCGCGCAAAGTGCTAGCCGCAGGCTACACACGCACCAACACAAAGGGCTGCCGAGGCAGCCCTTTGTGTTTGGCGCTAGGGAGGTTTTTTTAAGCCATAGCGCGAATGGGTAAGCGCAGCACAAAGCTGGCTCCAGACTGTCCATCCAGACGCCCCTCACACACCACGCTGCCGCCATGGCGCTGGGCAATGCTGCGCACCAGCGACAGGCCCAAACCCACGCCGCCCGAGCGTTCGCTGGCACCGGGCAAACGGTAGAACTTTTCAAAGATGCGCTCACGTTGCGACACGGGCACACCCGGGCCAATGTCTTCGACGCGAATTACCGCCATATCGCCTTCGCGCGAGAGCTGCAGACTGATGGCACCGTGGCTGTAGCGGCGCGCGTTTTCCAGCAGATTGCGCACCGCACGGCGCACCAGCTTGGCAATGGCTGGGACTTCCAATCCTTCAGTAGCTTGCACATCCAAATCCGCATCTACGCGCGCGCACTCTTCGGCAGCTAATCCAATCAGATCGACCGATTCTGTGGTGCCCACATCAACTTCACGGGACTCCAAACGGCTGGCCAGCAAAATTTCATCGACCAACTGGTCCAGCTCGTTGATGTTGCGCTGAATCTCAAACTTCGCTTTGGCCACCGAATCATCGCCCCCCATGAGCTCAAGGCCCATGCGAATGCGTGCCAAGGGTGAGCGCAGTTCGTGCGAAGCATTGGCCAGCAGCGACTTGTGCGACTGCACCAGCTCTTCGATGCGGCTGGCAGCGGCATTGAACTGCCGCGCCAAATCGGCCACCTCGTCTTTGCCCTCAGTAGGCACACGCGCCGACAAATCACCTTCACCAAAACGCTGCACCCCGCGCTGCAGATTTTCCAGACGCTTGAGCAAACGGCGAATGATGGGGAACACGCCGATGGCTACGGCCACACCCACTAGGCCCAATAGCCACAGAAATCCGAACGGAGGACGCAACCAAAATGCCCACTCATGTCCGGGTGGACGATTGGGCATGCGACCGCCCACACGGGGTGTCATTTCGAGGTAATAGGTATGCCCGTCGGTGTGCTGGATGCTAAAGCGCGGCGCTTCACCCTCTCCTTGGCGGATGCGCTCGAATGGTCCCTGTACAAGCACTTGGCCTTGCGCATCGGTAAGGGTCATCTCGCGCGCTGTGGCAGTCGGCGATGCGTTGGTGCGTGCATTGTGTTCTTCAGCAACTTGCCAAGCCCAGCCCACCACCAGCGTAAGCGCAGCCACACCCACCACCACGGCGAGCCAAATGCGCAAATACAGGCGCTGCGAAAAAGCCTTGAACATGCGCGCCATCAATCTTGCTGCTTGGCAAACACATAGCCCACGCCACGCACCGTCAAAATGCGTTTGGGAGCTTTGGGGTCGGCTTCAATCGCCGCGCGAATGCGGCCCATGTGCACGTCAATGGAGCGATCAAAGGCCTCCAGTTCACGCCCACGCACGGCTTCCATGATCTGGTCCCGCGTGAGCACGCGCCCTGCGCGCTCGGCCAGTGCCACCAGCAAGTCAAACTGGTAGCTGGTCAGCTCAGCCGCACGCCCCGCGACGGTGACCGTGCGGGCATCACGATCAATTTCTAGGCTGCCAAAACGCAGCGCATTACTCGGCGCAGGCACGACCGCTCTCCCTGCGTCATCGCTGCGACGGCGCAAGATAGCGCGAATGCGCGCCAACAACTCACGCGGCTCAAACGGCTTGGGCAGGTAGTCATCCGCACCAATTTCCAGACCAATCACGCGGTCCATGGGATCGCCCTTGGCCGTGAGCATGAGCACCGGGACTTTGGATGCTGGGCCTTGCATGGCGCGCAGGCGGCGGCAGACCTCCAGGCCATCCATGTCGGGCAGCATCAAGTCCAAGATGAGCAAATCCGGCAGGCTGGCAGCGTTTTGCAGCTGTGCCAGTCCAGAGCTGGCATCGGCGCAGTGCTGCACCGACAAACTGTTTTGCCCCAGATAAGCGCAGACCATCTCGGCCAAACGCACATCGTCTTCAATCATCAACAGGTTATGTGTGCTCATAGCGGCAGTGTAGAAGCGCAGCTTGTCTGCTGTGTAAAGTGGCGGTAAAAGGGCTGCAATACCTTGCCCACGATCAGGTGGGGCTCGCATCAGCGGCTTTGGACACGGGCAGCCAGCGCCACCAGCAGGAGCACGGGCACGCCCAAACAGGCCGTTCCTACAAAGAATGGCACATAGCCGTAGGCGTCCACAAACTGTCCTGAAAATCCTGCCAGCCACTTCGGCGCCAGCAGCATCATCGAGCTAAATAACGCGTACTGCGTGGCCGAATACTGCACATTGGTGAGACTGGAGAGATAGGCAATGAAGGCAGCAGAGGCAATGCCGCCCGCCAAATTGTCGGCGCTGACCACCAAGGTCAGCCCCGTGAGGTTATGGCCTTGCGTCGACAGCCATGCAAACAGCAAATTGCTAGCAGCAGACAGCACCGCACCGAGCATCAGCACCCGCATCACCCCCCAGCGCATGGCCATAGCACCGCCCACAAATGCGCCCAGCAGCGTCATCACCACGCCAAAGACTTTGGACACTGCTGCGACTTCGTCTTTGCTGAAGCCCATATCCACATAAAAGGGGTTGGCCATGATGCCCATCACCACATCGCTGATGCGGTAGACCGCAATCAGCGTCAGCAACAGCACGGCCTGCCAGCGATAGCGACGAACAAAATCGGCAAAAGGGGCGACCAGCGCACTGCGCAACCATTCAGTGATGTTTTTGGAAGGCGGTAGCGGCTGCGGCTGGGGTTCGCGCGAACACAGTACCGTGACCATGCCTACCAACATGCTGGCCGCCATCACCAGGTAGGCAGCCTGCCAGGCCTGTGCGTCGTAACCCGTGGCCGCGCCTTGTGCGCGTGCCGCCACCCAAAGCGCACCTGCACCTGCCCAAATCATGGCCAGCCGATAGCCGGTTTGGTAGGTCGCAGCCAATGCAGCCTGACGCTCCGTATCGGCCGATTCAATGCGAAAGGCATCCAGTGCGATGTCCTGCGTAGCCGAGCCAAACGCCACGGCCAAAGCACACCAGACGATAGGCTCGAGCAACTGCTGCGGATCGGTCATGGCCATGCCCACCAGGCCCGCCACGATGCATGTTTGCGACACCAGCAACCAACTGCGGCGGCGGCCACAACGTCGGGTCAGCCAAGGAATCGGCAAGCGGTCCACCAAGGGCGACCACATCCACTTGAACGCATAAGCCAGGCCCACCCAACTTAAGTAACCGATGGTGGTGCGATTGATGCCAGCTTCGCGCAGCCAAAAAGACAAAGTTCCCAGCACCAGCAGCAGCGGCAATCCGGCTGAAAAGCCCAGCGCCAGCATGCGCAAGCTGGCAGGTTCGGCATAGACCTTCAAAGTGGCCGCCCAAGAGCGGCGCGTAGTTGCGGGGGCCGAAGCGGCTGCAGAGACAGAAGAAGAGCGATCAGACATTGTGCTGGTGAAAAGCGTTGCTCCATTATGACCAGCACCGCTACTATCAGCACTTGACCATGAGCCTTGCCAGCCACTGAGCCCTTCTTATGCAGCCCTCTGTTTCTTCCTCCTGGCACGGCATCGTGCTGGTCCTGTGCGCCTCGGTGCTGTGGGGCACCACGGGCACGGCCCACAGCTTTGCACCAGACGGCATGGCGGCGCATTGGGTCGGCGCCTTGCGACTGGTCATGGCGGGGGCGTTTTTTGCCGTGCTCGCCTACAGCATTCCCGATGCCCGCACACAACGCAACACGCCTTTGCACTGGCCGCGCTTGCTGCTGTGTAGCTTGTGCATGGTGACGTACAACCTGGCGTTTTTCCAAGGCTTGAAAGCGACGGGCGTGGGCCTAGGCACGGCGGTGGCCATTGGTTCCAGCCCGATTTGGGCAGGTCTGCTGCAGGCGGTGTTGCAACGCCGCTGGCCAAGCCCGCTGTGGTGGCTGGGCACACTGACGGGCGTGGCAGGTGGCTTTGTCATGACACTGGGGCAGTCCGGCCCTTGGACAGCGCAAGCCAGCGGCATTGCACTGTGTCTGCTGGCAGGCCTGGCTTACGGGGCTTATGCGGTGCTCAGCCAGCCCTTGCTGTTGCAATCGGGTGTGGGGCGTGTCAATGCCTGGGTCTTTGGTTTGGCGGCGCTCTTGTCCTTGCCGCTGGCGGCCATGCTTGGTGGCGCACCAGTGGCTTCTGCACAGGCATGGGGTGTGGTCGTGTATCTAGGGTTGGTGGCAACCGGTCTGGCCTATTTGCTGTTTTCCATGGGGCTGCGCACCGTCTCAGCGGCTACCAGCGTGGCCTTAAGCAAGCTGGAGCCCATCACCGCATTTGTGCTGTCGGTGCTGGTGGTAGGTGAAACGGCGAGCTGGCTATCGGTAGCGGGTTTGCTGGGCGTTTTGTTGGGACTATGGCTGGTGGTGCACAGTGAAATGCGACAAAGCTGACAGCGCACGCTCCAAGCCACCTCTAAACTGCGGCGCATTTAGCACGGGAATTTGCGATGCCACCTCTGGACACCTCTCACGCCACTTGCCCTGCGCCTCGGTACTGTGACTGCCAGCGCACGGCCACGCACAGCCTGTGGCAAGCCCGCCGGGCCTTTTTGCAATTGGCTGGCACTGCGGCTGCAGCCAGCGCTGTGCCTGCTTGGGCACAGGTGGCCGTGGGCAATGCTTCGCGTTTGCGCCATTTGATTCCTGCCGAAGAGCTGGAGCAAGCCGCCGAGCAGCAATATGCAGAGCTGCTGACCGAAGCCAACAGCAAAGGCGTGCTGGTCGCGAGCAACCAAGCGCAAGCACAGCGTCTGCAGGACATGGCACGCAAGCTGATTCCCCACACCTACAGCTGGAACGAGCGCGCCCGCCAGTGGCGCTGGGCGGTGGCGCTGATCCGCAGTGACGATGTCAACGCGTTTTGCATGCCCGGTGGCAAGATTGCTTTTTTCACCGGCATCATCGATAAGCTGCGCTTGACCGACGACGAAATCGCCATGGTCATGGGCCATGAAATGGCCCATGCCTTGCGCGAGCACTCGCGCGAACAATTGGCCAAAAATTCCGCCACCAGCATTGGCATCTCTTTAGGCGCGCAATTGCTGGGTCTGGGCGATTTGGGCAACTATGCGGCGCGTCTGGGCGGACAGCTGCTAAGCCTGCGCTTTAGCCGCAACGACGAAAGCGATGCCGACTTGGTGGGTTTGGAAATTGCTGCCCGCGCTGGTTATAACCCCCAAGCTTCCGTGAGCCTGTGGGAAAAGATGGGCTCAGTCACTGGCAACAATGCCAATGGGCTTTCGTTTTTGTCGACCCACCCCAGCGGGCCCGAGCGGGTGCGTGAGCTGCAACGCAATGTGCCACGTGTTCAAGGCTTGTATGAGCAGGCTCGGCGTTTGCGGTGAGAGCGAAAAACTCTTTTCAATCTCACACCCCAGCCAGAAACGAATACCCTGCCGACGGGGTGCTTAAGGCACTCCGTAGTCAATGGCTTGAAAACCGCTTTTCAGGTGTTACCCACATAGGGGTTGGTTTTGCGCTCGCGACCAAAGCTGCTCTCAGGACCATGGCCTGGAATGAACACTGTCTCATCGCCCATGGGCCATAGTTTGTGCACGATAGAGTCGATGAGCTGCTGGTGGTTGCCCTGGGGAAAGTCTGTGCGGCCAATGCTGCCCGCAAACAGCACATCGCCCACAAAACAACGTTGAATTTGCGGCGCGTGAAACACCACGTGCCCTGGTGTGTGTCCTGGGCAATGGTGCACATGCAGCACTTCATTGCCAATTTGTACGGTGTCACCCTGCGACAACCAGCGTGTCGGCGTAAAGCTCTGTGCAGGGGGAAAACCAAACATCGCCCCTTGCTGGGGCAAGCCTTCAATCCAGAACAAATCGCCCTGATGGGGGCCGATGATGGGTAAGTTCTGCGCCTGCGCTAACTCCGCTACGCCCCCAGCGTGGTCGATGTGCGCATGGGTGACCCAAATGGCACGCAGCTGCAAGCCTAAACGCTCGACCTCCCAGGCAATGGTCTCCAGATCGCCTCCGGGATCAATCACGGCTGCCTCTTGGGTTTGGTCACACCACACCAAAGAGCAGTTTTGTTGGAACGCAGTGACGGGAATGGTCTGGTACTGGAGCATCGCGAAGACAAGCCTTGTGGTTGCAACAAACAAGGCCTCCAGTATCGTGCATCTGCCCGCCACATTGCATGGCGGGCAGTCCGTTTAAAACAGATTTAGAACGGATAGTGACGGTCCGTGGTTTGCACCGTAATCCAGCGGGTTTCCGTGAAGGCGTTGATGCCTTGCTGACCGCCAAAGTGGCCGTAGCCCGAAGCCTTCACGCCGCCAAAAGGCATTTGGGCTTCGTCGTGCACAGTCGGGCCATTGATGTGGCAAATGCCCGAGTCGATGCGCGCAGCCACGCGCCAGCCACGGGCGGTGTCGCGGGTGAAAACGGCCGAGGACAGACCAAACTCGTTGTTGTTGGCGCAGGCAATGGCTTCTTCTTCACCATTGACGCGCACGATGCACTTAACGGGGCCGAAGGTCTCTTCATGGAAGATGCGCATTTCAGGCGTCACGTGGTCGATCAGCGTTGCAGGCATCAAGGTGTTTTCGGCCTTGCCGCCGCACACGATCTTGGCGCCCTTGGACACGGCATCATCGATCATTGCGTTGCAACGGTCGACCGTGGCGCGGTCCACCACCGAGCCCAGCACCACAGGGCCCTTGCGGGGATCGCCCAGTGGCAGCGACTGCGCACGGGCTGCCAGCTTGGCCACGAATTCATCGGCCACGGCGTTGTCCACCACAAAGCGCTCGGTCGACATGCAAATCTGGCCCGAATTTGCAAACGCGCCGAAGGTAGCGGCATTCACAGCGGCGTCCAAATCGGCATCGTCCAGCACCAGGAAAGGCGCCTTGCCACCCAGCTCCAGCAGCGCGGGCTTGAGGTACTTGGCGCAAGTCTGACCAATGATGCGGCCCACACGCGTCGAGCCGGTGAAGCTGATGCGGCGCACCGCTGGGTGGGCCACAATGGCTTCGACAATCTCGCCGGCATCGGCAGGGGCGTTGGTCACAAAGTTGACCACGCCTTCAGGCAGACCGGCTTCTTGCAGGGCTTCGATGATCAGACCATGGGTCGCAGGGCACAGCTCGGAGCCCTTGAGGATCACGGTATTGCCGCACGCCAGCGCGGTCGAAATCGAGCGCACCGCCAAGATCACGGGGGCGTTCCAAGGCGCAATGCCCAACACCACGCCTGCTGGCTGGCGCACGGCCATGGCCACGCTGCCAGGCACGTCCGAAGGAATGATTTCGCCGTTGATTTGTGTGGTCAGCGAAGCGGCTTCCAACAGCATGCTGGCAGCCAGGTGCACGTTAAAACCCGCCCAGATCCCCGAAGCACCGGTTTCAGCAGCCATGGCAGCGGCGATGGCTTCACCCTTGGCTTCCAGCGCTTGCGATGCCTTCATCAGCATGGCGCGGCGCGCATTGGGGCCCATTTGGGACCAAGTTGTAAAAGCGGCGGCAGCGGCCTCGCAAGCGCGCTTGGCGTCTTCGACGGTGGCGGCAGGGGCGCGCGTGGCGACCGAACCATCCAGAGGGTTGAGACGATCAAACGTCGCACCATTGCTGGCTGCGCATGCAGCGCCACCGATCAGCATTTGTTGTTCAATCATGGTTCACTCCTTTAGTAGTCAATGGGCGCCGCCCAAATAGGCACGGCGCACGGCTGGGCTATCACTGAGTTCACGGGCGGTGCCTTCACCGACGATGCGGCCGGTTTCCAGCAAGTAGCCACGATCGGCAATGGCCAAGCTTTGCTTGGCGTTCTGTTCCACCAAGAGCACGCCCATGCCCAAGGTTTTAATCTGTGCCAAAGCGGCAAACAGTTCTTTGCACATCAGCGGCGACAAGCCCAGCGAGGGCTCATCGAGCAACAAAATGTCTGGCTGGCTCATAAGCGCACGGCCCACAGCCACCATCTGCTGCTCGCCTCCACTCATGGTGCGTACGGTTTGCTGCAGGCGGTCGCGCAGCTTGGGAAATAGCTGAAACACGCGCTCCAAGTTAGCTGCTTCGTTGGCCCGCGCGCGCTGGGGCTGTGCGCCCAGCAACAGGTTTTCTTTGACGGTCAAATCACCAAACACCCCGCGTCCTTCTGGCACCAGTGCCAGTCCGGCTTGCACAATCCCGTGTCCGGGCAATTGCATGAGCTCTTGCCCATTCAAGACCGCGCTGGCACCTGCCTCAGGCTGGACCATGCCACCCAAGGCTTTGAGCAAAGATGATTTGCCCGCACCATTGGCTCCTAGCATGACCACCAGCTCACCGGGCTGCACGTTCAAACCCACATCGTGGAGTGCCTGGTGCTTGCCATAGCGCACCGACACATGGCGCACCTCAAACATGGGTCACCTCCTCATCTTCTCCGCCCAAGTAGGCGCGCACCACTTCAGGCTCTTTGAGCACTGTTGCCGTCGGTCCATCGGCAATCTTGCTGCCTGCGTTCATCACCACACAACGGCTGCACAGCGCGTGCACGGCATCCATCACGTGTTCCACCATCACAATGGTCAGTCCTTGGCTGTGCAGCTGCCGAATCAGCGCGATGCCTTGCTGCAACTCGGTGGGGTTCAGTCCGGCCAGCCACTCATCGAGCAGCAACACCTTGGGTTGCAGTGCCAAGGCCCGCGCCAGCTCCAAACGCTTTTGGTCGATATAGGTCAGTTCAGAAGCAGGCAGATGGGCTTGCGCACCCAGTCCCACTTGCTCCAGCAGGGCCTGCGCCACCGGGGTCGCTGCTTTACCAAACACTGGCTGGGGCTTGAATGCCATGCCTGCGATCACGTTGTCCAGGCAGGTGAGCGATCCCAGCACTTTGACCAGCTGAAAGGTGCGCGCAACGCCCATGCGTGCGATCTGGTGGCTCTTGCGTGTGTGAATGGGCACACCATCGAGCA
>JBJEZV010000034.1:1280-2662 GCA_051887595.1 Comamonas sp. | reverse complement strand
AACGGCACCTTGCTCTCGCCCATGTTCGCAGCGGGCGCCATGGCGCTGTCCAGCGTATTTGTGCTGAGCAATGCCTTGCGCTTGCGAAGCTGGGTTAAGCCTTGATGACTTGTTTTTGATAGCTTCTAGCCTGCTTGTAGCCTTGTTTTTAGATATAAAACACTTTGAAAACAAGGCTGCGAGCAGGAAAGTAGCTCTTATTTGTGGAGTTTGGGCACGTCGAGGAAGTCATCCAAACGCAGTCCCTTTTCTTGCAGCAGCGCTTCCAGCACGGGTTTTAAGCGGCCCAAGCTGGCTTCAACGGTTTCGCGCACGGTGTCCACCACCACTTGGGTGCTGCGCTCGATTTCGATGTTCACCAAGTCACCCACGCGCTTGTGGCCAAACACGGTCATGCGCAGCGTCTCGGGAATCAGCCAGACCTCAAACCAGCCCGCTTGGCGGTCAACCTCGGCCACCGTCAGGCTGGCGCCATTGATGGCGATATAGCCTTTGGCAAACACGTAGGGGCGAAACGCTTGCGGAATGCCAAAACGGATCTTGTGGTTGGTGTCGGTGTGCATCACCTCCAGCACCGGCGCGGTGAAATCCACATGGCCCGACAGTGGATGACCGCCAATTTCAGCCCCATCCTTGGCCGCACGCTCGACATTGAGCACATCACCCACTTGGTACTGGCCCAGCGTGGTGATGTTCAGGCTTTGCAGCATCACGTCAAACTTGGCGCGCGTGGGGGAAAGCAGCTCGGTCACCGTCAGGCACACGCCATCGTGAGAGACGCTGGCGCCAATGGCCAAGTCTTGGCAAAAGCCTTCAGGAAACTCCATGGTGAAGGTACGCAGACCGTCCTGGTCGTGCAGCGCGGCAATCGTTGCCACGGCTTGGATGATGCCGGTGAACACGGGGTAAAGCCCTCAAACAAAAAGACAGACAGGTAGACCCGCAAGTGTAGAGGCCTGCGCGGCCCTGCGCGCAGAGCCAGCGCTGCTCGTGCCTTTGCGGTCTTGGGCTTACGCCCACTGCGCCTGCTCTTCCCACCAGCCGCTGACCAGCCCTTGTGGCTTGCGCAGCGCCCGCACCCAAGCGCAGTCAGGCCAAGCCTGCATTTGCACATTCATGCCGGCATACACCCCATAGCCGGGGCCTGCGACGATCTCGCCCTCGGCATGCAGGCTCTCGCCCGCGCGGATGCTGCAGGCGGCACGAATATCGCCCAGCGCTTTGATGCCCCAACCCGCCTGAATGTGGTTGCCGCAGCGCACATCGCCCTGTGCGGCAATGCCGTGGCCCACGTCGAGCAGGCCTTGCACATCAATCGCGTCGCCCGCGCGCAAACCTTTGCCGCATTGCAGGGCGCCGTGCACATCAATGTGCTGGCCCAC
>JBJEZV010000034.1:0-1180 GCA_051887595.1 Comamonas sp. | reverse complement strand
CTCCAGCACGGAGTTGGTGGCGCCAAAGTTCTCCAGCAGCCAGCGCGCGTCTTCCACGCGACCGGCACGCACCTGGGTGTCCATGGCGTTTTGGTAGTCCTTGCCACTGAGGCCGTTGCGCACAAACCAGCGGTAGCCAGCAGCGCAGGGGTTTTTGCCACGCAGAAAAGTTTGGGTCAGTTCCATGTCCATGGGGTCAAGCTCGATCGGTTCCGGGTCCAGAAAAAATGGACATGTGCTGGGGCCTGACTGCCAAGCAGACGTGAAATGGCCACAGTGGATGCACACATGCCCTTGCGGTGGTTGCAAGAGTGGGTGGCCGTGCAGAGGGGAGGAGACGCTGTTGTTCTTACGCCTTCCGCACGGCGGCGGAAAGCATGGCCGTAACGCCACTGAGGCAGACAAAGGCCAATGGAACACCCCGGCTTTGCGCGCGTTGGCGGCGCAGCACGCAGGCACGCGCTTGTGGCGCTGCCGCAAATGCGGTGCAGCGCAGGCGTGCCAAAGAGGATGCGTGCGTCAAAGCCATGGAGATGGGGAAACGGAAAGGCACCATTATGGTGCGAGTACGAAGTGCGTATCCCGTGTGCTGGCATTGTTGGTTTCCTTGTGTTGCAGCAAGGCATCGCCCTTTGGGTAACATCGGCCCTCCTGCGGGCGCGCGTGCCACGCACATCGCTTTGCTGCTGCTGCGCCCGCCACCGATTTCACGCGCACCGCCCTCGCCGCTGCGGCCCGGGCGCTGTTGCAACCTCTGAGCCGTGTCTATGACAGCCCCAACACCTCCATCGTTTCTCTCCCGCATCGCCATTGCGATCGGCAGTTTCTTTGCCATTTTGGGCAACGGCCGTCTGGCCGCTGACATCACCCGCCTGCGCGGCGGCGAAGCCCTGGCCGCCGATGTGGCGCCCAAGGAAGTGCGTGTCGAAGTGCCGGTAGAGAAAATCGTCGAAGTCCGCGTCGAAGTGCCCGTAGAAAAAATCGTCGAGCACACGGTCGAAAAGCGCGTGGAAATTCCGGTCGAAAAGATCGTAGAAAAAACGATTGAAGTGCCTACGCCAGCCGCAGCCTTGCAACTGCTGGGCTTGATGCAACGCGAAGCGCGCTTTGTGGACTTCATCCAAGAAGACGTGGCCCCTTATACCGATGCCGAGATTGGCGCCGCAGCGCGCGTGGTGCA
>JBJEZV010000033.1:9381-22636 GCA_051887595.1 Comamonas sp. | reverse complement strand
CACACAGTAAACCACCACGATCAGCATGAACATCAGGACTGCCCCTTGGGCGGCCAGCCAGTAGCCCAATTGCCAACCTTGTACCCACGCCTGCAGGTCACGCGCAAAAAAGCACACCCCAAATGAACACACCACCCAGGCCGCCAGCAAAATTGCCTTGAGCCACAGGTGGTGCGTGTCGTGCAAGTCCGGCAGTTGCGCTGGCCGGCTTGCCTGAGGCCCATCATGCAGATCGTCATTCGAAACGTGCATCACAGGCCTCCTTGTGCCTTAACCGGCCAGTTTCTGCCAGGTATCGATCACGGTGTCGGGGTTCAGCGAGATCGAGACAATGCCCTTGTCGGCCAACCACTGCGCAAAGTCAGGGTGGTCCGAAGGGCCCTGGCCGCAGATGCCCACGTACTTTCCCTTGGCCAAGCAGGCGTCAATGGCGCGCTCCAGCAGCTTTTTGACGGCGGGATCGCGCTCGTCAAAGTCTTGCGCCAGCAGTTCCAGACCGGAGTCGCGGTCCAGACCCAGGGTCAGCTGCGTCAAGTCGTTGGAGCCAATCGAAAAGCCGTCAAAGTATTCGAGGAACTCTTCAGCAAGAATAGCGTTCGAAGGCACTTCGCACATCATCACCAGCTTGAGCTCGTTCTCGCCGCGCTTCAGACCATTTTCGGCCAGCAGCTCGGTCACGCGCTCAGCTTGCTTCAAGGTGCGCACAAAAGGAATCATGATCTGCACGTTGGTCAGGCCCATGTCCTCACGCACGCGGCGCAGGGCTTCGCATTCCATCTTGAAGGCTTCCCCGAAGTCTTCGGAGATGTAGCGCGCAGCACCACGGAAACCCAGCATGGGGTTCTCTTCCTCGGGCTCGTAGCGGCTGCCACCAATGAGCTTGCGGTATTCGTTGGACTTGAAGTCCGACATACGCACGATCACAGGCTTGGGCCAGAACGCTGCAGCAATGGTCGCCACGCCTTCAGCCACCTTGTCCACGTAGAAAGCACGTGGGGAGGCATGGCCACGGGCCACGGATTCCACCGCCTTCTTCAGGTCAGAATCGACGGCTGGGTAGTCCAAGATGGCCTTGGGGTGGACACCAATGTTGTTGTTGATGATGAACTCCACACGGGCCAAGCCCACGCCGGCATTGGGCAGCTGGGCAAAGTCAAAGGCCAGCTGGGGGTTGCCCACGTTCATCATGATCTTGGTCTTGATCTCGGGCATCTCGCCGCGTGTGACTTCGGTCACTTCGGTTTCGATCTGGCCGTCGTAAATCTTGCCGGTATCGCCTTCGGCGCACGACACGGTCACCAGTGTGCCGTCCTTCAGGCGTGCAGTGGCGTCGCCACAGCCCACCACGGCAGGAATACCCAGCTCGCGCGCAATGATGGCAGCGTGGCAGGTACGGCCACCACGGTTGGTCACGATAGCCGATGCACGCTTCATGACGGGTTCCCAGTTGGGGTCGGTCATGTCGGTCACCAGCACGTCGCCGGGCTGCACTTGGTCCATCTGAGAAATATCGGACACCAGACGCACAGGGCCTGTACCAATCTTTTGACCAATCGCACGGCCTTCGGCCAGCACATTGCCCGTGCCCTTGAGCTTGTAGCGCAACTCGGCCTGGCCCTTGGATTGGCTCTTCACGGTTTCAGGACGTGCCTGCAAGATGTAGAGCTGACCGTCGGTGCCGTCCTTGCCCCATTCGATGTCCATGGGACGGCCGTAGTGCTGCTCGATTACCAGCGCGTACTTGGCCAGTTCCTGCACTTCAGCATCGGTCAGCGAATAACGGTTGCGCAGCTCAGGAGCCACGTCGATGGTCTTGACCAGCTTGCCCGAAGCTGCCTTTTCTTCCGGTGTGGAGAACACCATCTGGATCAGCTTGGAGCCCAGATTGCGGCGAATCAGCGCGCTCTTGCCGGCCTTGAGCATGGGCTTGTGCACATAGAACTCATCAGGGTTCACAGCGCCTTGCACCACGGTCTCACCCAGGCCATAGCTGGAGGTGATAAACACCACATCTTCAAAGCCAGACTCGGTGTCGATGGTGAACATCACACCGGCTGCGCCCAGGTCGGAGCGCACCATGCGCTGCACACCGGCCGACAAGGCCACCACGTCGTGCTCAAAACCCTTGTGCACGCGGTAGGAGATCGCGCGGTCGTTGTAGAGTGACGCGAACACTTCCTTCATCTTGTGCAGCACGTCTTCAATGCCCACCACGTTCAGGAAAGTTTCTTGCTGACCCGCAAACGATGCGTCGGGCAGGTCTTCGGCCGTAGCAGAAGAACGCACGGCAAACGAGGCTTCGGCATTGCCGCCTTGCAAGCGGGCAAATTCGGTGCGGATGGCTTGCTCCAGATCCGCAGGGAAAGGCTGGGCTTCGACCATGGCGCGGATTTCAGCGCCCACTTCGGCCAGGGCACGCACGTCTTCAACGTCCAGCGCTGCCAGCTTGGCAGAAATCTTGTCTGCCAGACCTTCATAGGCCAGGAACTGGCGGAAGGCGTGGGCAGTAGTGGCAAAGCCGGTGGGCACGCGCACGCCCTGGGGCAGTTGGGAGATCATTTCGCCGAGGGAGGCGTTCTTGCCGCCAACGACCTCAACGTCGCTCATACGCAATTGTTCGAAAGGCACGACCAGCGCGGTCGCTTCGAAACGGTTAGACATGGGAGGGCTCCAAAGTTAAAAAACCGGTCATGTCCCAGCGACCTGCCCTGCAAACAGGCCCACTGGTGAGTCCCCACATACTTTTCGACGACAACTTTGCTGTTCTGGGTTGTCGGCCATCGGCCAGCATGCGAGCGAAATTGGGAATAATGGGCGACATTCTAGACCCGGCGCACCATTTCTGCCGTGACTCCGGGTGTTTGTCTTGAACGGAATTGTTAGCCCATGCACACGCGCACCGTATTCGTCATCTCGGATGGCACAGGCATCACTGCCGAAACTTTTGGCACTGCCTTGATGACCCAGTTTGACATCAAGCCACGCATTGTGCGCATCCCCTTTGTGGACACGGTGGACAAGGCCCACCAAGCGGTGCGCCAGATCAACCATACGGGTGATGTTGAAGGCAAAAAGCCCATTGTCTTTAGCACTTTGGTGAACCAGGAAGTGGTGGCCGTGATCAATGAGCACTGCAAAGGCCTGCTCATGGACATGTTTGGCACCTTTGTTGCGCCGCTGGAAGAAGAGCTTGGCATGAAGAGCCAGCACCGCGTGGGGCGCTTCTCCGACATCAGCCAGAGCAAAGAATATCTGGACCGCATGGAGGCCATCAATTACACGCTGGCCCACGACGATGGCCAGACCAACCACGACCTGACCGGAGCCGATGTGGTGCTGGTGGGCGTGAGTCGCTCGGGCAAGACGCCCACCAGCTTGTACCTGGCCATGCAGTTTGGCCTGAAGGTGGCGAACTACCCGTTGATTCCTGAAGACTTTGAGCGCAAGAAACTTCCGCCTGCGCTGGAGCCTGTGAAGAAAAAGCTGTTTGGCTTGACGATCGACCCGGTGCGCCTGGCCAGCATTCGCAACGAACGCCGCCCCAACTCGCGCTACGCCAGTTTGGAAAATTGCCGCAACGAAGTGCACGAGGCCGAGGCCATGATGCGCCGCGCTGGCGTGAGCTGGCTGTCCACCACCACCAAATCCATCGAAGAGATTTCCACCACCATCTTGCAAGAGGTGCTGCCGCACCGTTTGGGTGTGGGCTTGCACGGTTGATTTTCTAAACGGCCACCCAAAAACAAAAAAGGCACCGAGGTGCCTTTTTTGTTTTTGGGTGCATCTTATGGTGCGCGCTGTTGCAGCCGAGCATGAAACAGTGCGTACGCCGAGCCCACCAGCAAAGCCAAAGCGCCGCCAACCCAGCCAATGTGCTGCATGCCCGCTTGCAAGCTCACCTGGCTGCCCAACAATGCCCCGGCACCGATGCCGATGTTGAAGATGCCGGAAAACAGCGACATTCCCACATCGGTGGCATCGTGCGCCAGTGCCAACACTTTGGCCTGCATGGCCAGCACCATGCACATCATGGCAATGCCCCACACCACGCACACGGTGTACAAACTCAACAGATGCTTGCTGGCAGGCAAAAGCAACATCAAAGCCAATCCCAGCGCGGCAATAGCCACCAGCAAAAAGCTGCGCGGAAAGCGGTTGCTAAAGGCGCTGAACAAGATGCTGCCCACAATCCCCATGCCGCCAAACAGCAGCAACACAATCGTGGTGACATGCGCGCTCCAGCCCGCTACCACTTGCACAAAGGGTTCTACGTAGCTGTAAACCATGAACTGCGCTGTGACCACGCCCACCAACAAGGCATACAGCGCCACCAACGGCGGGCGGCGCAGCAGCACAGGAATGCTCGATGCTGAGCCGGAATTCTCACTGGGCAGCCGCGGCAAGGTTTTGGCCAGCGACAGCATCACCAGCACGGCCAATCCACCAATTGCCCAGAAGGTGGTGCGCCAACCCAGCCAGTCACCTACCACACGCCCCAGTGGAATACCCATCACCATGGCCAGTGTGGTGCCGGTTGCTAGCAGGCTCAGTGCCTGCGCCTTCTTACCTTCAGGGGCCACACGCACGGCCAGCGCTGCCGTGATCGACCAGAACACGGCATGCGACAAAGCCACGCCAATGCGGCTGATCATCAGCATGACAAAACTAGTGGCCAAGCCCGAAACCACATGGCTGACGATGAACAGCGCAAATACACCCATGAGCAATCGCCGACGCTCAATCTTGCGTGTGAGCAGCATGAAAGGCAGCGACGCCAAGGCCACCACCCAAGCGTAAATGGTGAGCATCAAGCCCACATGCTCGGTCGGCATGCCAAAGCTGGCGCCGATGTCGCTGAGCAAGCCAACGGGCACAAACTCGCTGGTATTGAAGATAAAA
This sequence comes from Comamonas sp., assembly GCA_051887595.1. Lineage (GTDB taxonomy): Bacteria > Pseudomonadota > Gammaproteobacteria > Burkholderiales > Burkholderiaceae_C > Comamonas. The sequence continues at coordinate 17,737 of JBJEZV010000033.1, read as the reverse complement.
GCGCCCAGCGCCAGAGCGCAGACACTGAGCCAAGCACGCAGAGAAGGTGAAGCAGTAGAGGAGGTGAGCATAGCCATCAGAAAAAAGCGCAGCCCAGTGGCTGCGCGCCTCTATTGTTGCGCGACTGCCAGTGCAGTGCAGGCCAGACGAGTGCCAGACCTTGCATCGCCATAGGCGAAGTTGCCGGCACAGCCGCAGGTCGCGACCAGCGCACTTTATTTATAGATTTGATAGCTATTTACCTTTGAATAACAACGTTTTCCGATATAAAACATACAGAAAACATAGATACGTAAAGGCTAGCAGCTCTTATTTATGCTTCTTCAATAGTTTTATGGCTGCGCAAGCCTTGCTCAATCGTGGGATAGCGCAGCTGCACGCGCAACTCGCGCTTGATGCGCTGGTTGTGCAGGCGACGTGACTCTTGCAAAAAGCTCAGCATCATGGCCGGCAACTGCGTTTGCGCTTCGGCCCGGCTGATGCGCGGCGGGCGCGGCAAACCATACAAGTCGGCGGCGTGGTCTACATAGTCACCCATGCGCAGTTGCGTGTCGTCGCTGGCATGGTAGATGCGCTGCGGCCGTCCACGCCACAGCGCCGCCATCGCAATGCGCGACAAATCATCGGCATGGATGTGGTTGGTGTAGACATCGTCCTGCGCACGCAACACGGGCAATTGCTTGAGCAAACGCCCGCGCGGCGTACCACCTTCGCGATCCGGTGCGTAAATGCCGGGAATGCGTAGCACATTCACGCGCACCTGCCGTTGGCGGCCCCACGCCAGCACTTGCTGCTCTGCATCCACACGCCGGATGGCACGCGCCGTTTGCGCCGCTGTGGCGCGCGTTTCATCCACCCACGCGCCCCCACAATCGCCATACACGCCGGTGGTAGAGCCATACACCAGCGTTTGGGGGCAGCGCCTCCGCCCCAGCGCTTGCAAGGCGTTCGCCATGCGGGTGTCTTGCGTGCCGTAAGACGGCGGCGGCGCCAGATACACCACCGCCTGCGCCACGCCCCGCAACCGTCGCAAGCTCGCGGGCGCATCCAAGTCGCCCAGCAAAGGAGTGATGCCGCGCGCACGCAAGCTGGTCAGGCGCTCAGGGGACGACGTCAGCGCCAGCACACGCGGCCCCCGGGCATGACTTGCAGAACCTGCTAGCTGCATGTCTCGGGCCACGCGAAGGCCCACATCGCCACAGCCGATGATGAGTACCCGAGTGCGGCGAAAGCGTGCCGGCAAGGCACGGTGTGGGAATCGGTTTACAGGCAAAATCGGACATCCCCTCTGAATCAAGTCCGGCCAGGCATGGGTTTTTCCAGCGCCTGGCACGGGTACGTCAGTGACAGAGCCGCTGGACTCTGCGCACTGCTATGGAAAGTTCCTAAGGATAGCCAGAAGATGACCGCGACATCGCACCAAATCACCGTTCAACCCAGTGGCCGCCAGTTTGGCGCCACCGACAGCGAGACCATCTTGGCCGCTGCCATCAGCGCTGGCGTCGGTCTGCCCTACGGTTGCAAGGACGGCGCCTGTGGCTCGTGCAAATGCAAAAAGCTCAGCGGCGAAGTCCGCCATGACACCTATTCGGACAAGGCCTTGTCGCCCCAAGAACTGGCCGACGGCTACGTGCTGACCTGCCGCGCCACTGCCCAGACCGATGTGGTGCTGGAGTCGCGCCAAGTCACGGACGTGAATGCCTATCCCATCAAGAAAATGCCCGTGCGCGTGGCGGCGCTCGAGAAGCTCTCCCATGATGTGATGCGCGTACAACTGCAACTGCCTGCCAACAATGTCTTCAAGTACTTTGCTGGCCAGTACCTGGAATTTATTTTGCGCGATGGCTCACGCCGTGCTTATTCCATGGCCACAGCTCCGCACGTACAAGACAGCGCGCCTGGCGTAGAGCTGCACATTCGCCACATGCCTGGCGGCTTGTTCACCGACCATGTGTTTGGCAGCATGAAGGAAAAAGAAATCCTGCGCGCCGAAGGTCCCTTCGGCACTTTCTTTTTGCGCGAAGATTCGGACAAGCCCATGGTGTTTTTGGCTTCTGGCACTGGCTTTGCGCCCATCAAGGCCTTGCTGGAGCACATGCAACACCACAACATTCAGCGCCCTGTTTCGCTGTATTGGGGTGGCCGCCGCCCTGAGGACTTGTATTTGCACGACTGGCTGACTGCGCTGAGCAGCCAGATGCCCCATCTGCGCTATGTGCCTGTGGTGTCTGACGCCTTGCCTGATGACCATTGGTGTGGACGCACCGGCTATGTGCACCAAGCGGTGCTGGATGACTTTGCCGATCTCTCGGGCTACGAGGTCTACGCCTGCGGTGCGCCCATCGTGGTGGAATCCGCGCGCACCAGCTACACCCGCCAGCGTGGCTTGCCCGAAGAAGCGTTCTTTGCAGACGCTTTTACCAGCGCTGCAGACAAGTAATTCGCACATCTCACACTGCCATCGCGCATGCAAAGCAGGCCGATGGCGCACCACAAGGCCGCATCTGCGGCCTTTTTTACGGCTCCATCAAAGCCCTTTGGCTGACAGAAAAACGAGTTAGGTGTAGCACACATCAATCGTGCGCAATTAGGGTAGGCACGCTAGTTTTTTGAAGCGTTATCGCCTATAACGCACAAATCCTCGAAACCAAGCTTGACTTCAAAAGCTTGGCACATGAATCTTGCACAATTCCCCCATGAACCGTCGAAACATCCTGCTGTCTTCCGTAGCCTTTGCTGCTGCAATGGCGTCTCCTCTTGCTCAAGCGACTGAACAGCCCATCCGCCTGGTGGTGCCTTACGCACCAGGCGGCCCGCTGGATGTCACCTCCCGCGCTTTGGCTGAACGCGTGCGCGACACACTGGGTGTGGTGATCGTCGAAAACAAGCCCGGCGCAGGTGGCAACATTGGCGTGGATGCCATTGCCAAGGCTGCTCCCGATGGCAAGACCATCGGCTTGGCAGCTGTCGCAACGCACGCTGTCAATCCTTGGCTGTATAAAAAGCTGCCTTTCGACGCCAGCAAAGATTTCGCCGCCATCACACAAATGGTGCGCGTGCCCAACGTGTTGGTCATGAATGCCGAGCGTGCCAAAGAACTTAACGTCAAGACCGTCAAGGATCTGGTGGCCTACGGCAAGGCCAATCCTGGCAAGCTCAGCTACGGCAGCGGCGGCAACGGCAGTGCCGGACATCTGGCCGGTGAAATGTTCAAGCAAGGCCTGAACTTCACTGCCGTGCACATCCCCTACCGTGGCGCCAGCCCAGCACAGCTGGCATTGCTGGCCAAAGAGGTGGATTTCAATATCGACAACCTGGCGGCTGCTGCGGCTAACATCAAATCCGGCAAGCTCATTGCGTTGGCTGTGACCACGGAGCAAGAAAGCCCCTTGCTGCCGGGCGTGCCTGCGCTGTCCAAGGAAATTCCTGGTTTTGCCATTGATACATGGTGGGGTCTGGTCGCTCCAGCAGGTACGCCTGCTGAGGTGATTGCCAAGCTCAACCAGTCTTTCACCGACGCTTTGAAAGACCCCGAAACCCAAAAGCGCTTTGCCAGCTTGATGGCTGAGCCTGTGCCCACGACCGCCCAAGCGTTCGACAGCTTTATGGCTGCCGAGCGCCGCAAGTATGAACCCGTCGTCAAGGCATCGGGCGCCAGCGTCGACTGACCAACCGAATGGTTCTTCTCAGGCACCGCAAGGTGCCTTTTTTGTGCGTGCGATAGGCGCGATGGGCACGTGCAGGCACAAGCACAAACTTGCCAGACTTGCTACATGACGAAGCAATGCCCCTGAACACAGGGAGTCAGTACTTACCCGCATAGCCAGCACCTGCTGTCGCGCTGCGGTACAAAGGAATGGCTTTTGCACAACAGCGGCACTTGCGAGTGTCGCCACGTATTGATCCCGGGAGGAGACACCATGCCCAAACTTCGCTGCAGCTACCAGTTGCATATCCAACTGTGCGAAACCAAGCCTGCTGTCTGGCGACGCATCGTCGTCAGCGATTCCACCAACTTGGCTCAGTTGCACGGCATTGTTCAAGCTGTCATGGGTTGGCAGCAACGGCAACCCTACGTTTTTGAAATTGCTGGCCAGCGCTATGGCATCCCAGATGCCGACTGGCCCGAAGACCCTACCATGGATGCGCGCCGCTACACGCTGGGCCAGTTGCTGCAAGCACAGGCCTTGCCCATCCGCTACCACTATGACTTCTCTCGTGGTTGGCAGCACCGCATCAAACTTGAAAGCGCTACGCCACTGCCGACGCCAGACCTGCTGCAAAGCCTGCCTATTTGCTTGGGTGGCCGCAATGCTTGCCCCCCTGAAAACTATGACTGTGCCTTGAGCTTTGCTGATGCAGTAACTGCAATTCTGGATGCATCACATCCGCAGCATGCACAAGCTGTGCGCAGCCTGGGCGCTGACTTTGCAGCCAAAGACTTTGACCTGCAACTGGCCCAAAGCCGCCTGCGTGCGCTCTATCCCCATGGAACGGCAGCCAGCAAGCGCACCTCGACAGCTTCTGCCCCAACTTTGCCAGTCCGCTCCACGCAACTGGCCTGAGCCGACGCCAAGACAGCCTTATGTGGGAGTGCCATGGCGCGCAGCATCATGCCTGCCATGGCACAACGCACAAGGCTGTCGCACGCCAGCCTTGTTTGCACCTGAGATGCTGGATATTCTGATCACAATATGGCCCTAAGCGGCTTCATGTGGGCCGTCACGCCATCCCATTCCCCAATCTTTTGGGCAGCAAACAGCTGCCGGGATAGGCCTTACCCATCTCCCTTTGGAAGGATTTGCGTTATGAAAAACTTCGTGATGTCTGTGGCTGTGCTCGCTGCCGGCGTATGCGCAGCCCCAGCCATGGCAGCTGAATGCGCCCTCACCATTGAAGGCAACGACCAAATGCAGTTCAACGTCAAAAACGTTGAAGTGCCCAAGGCCTGCAAAACCTATACGGTCACGCTCAAGCACACCGGCAAAATGCCCAAAGCCTCGATGGGCCACAACCTAGTGCTGACCACAGCAGCCGATGCCAGCGCAGCCGCCAAAGATGGCATGGCAGCTGGTGCTCACAATGAATACGTCAAACCCAATGACGCACGTGTGCTGGCTTACTCCAAAGTCATTGGCGGCGGTGAGTCCACCAACATGCAAATTGATGTGAGCAAGCTGCAAGCTGGCACGGAGTACACCTATTTCTGCTCCTTCCCCGGTCATGCCTACATCATGAAGGGCAGTTTGAAGCTGGGCGCTTAACGAGCTGCGCACGACCCTCTACTGCTCTGAGCCTCGGCTAAATGCCGGGGCTTTTTTATGTTCTGGTGGCGCTCTTTGGGTGGATTTCCATTCCTGCTTCTGTGTCTTACTCAACCGCGCAAAATGCACACTTTTTGATAGCAAGCAAAACACCATGAGCACTCAGAATTTTCAAGTGGATTTCTTCACCATCGGCGAGTTTGCAGAAATGAGCCAAGACGATGTGACGCGTCAAGCACATATCGATATCGGGCAAGAATGCCTGCCCATCGCCGCCAGCCTGCAATCCGCGCGCCAATGGCTGGTGGAGCAGCATGCCAACGTAGACCTGGAATGCGCAGCCGAACTGCCAGTGCGCGGCTATTTCAGCTTCCAGTCCAGCCACTACAACGAGGGCTTCCATGTTGAAAGTGCGCAGCTGGTTGCCATCGATGAAGGGTTTGTGCTGCGTGCCACGCTGGGCAACGGTGTGTGCGTAGAAACCGATGTGCTGGCTCTCAGCATCTGACGCAGCCCCAAGTCCAAGCGTCAGGCACTGTGATCAGTGAAGAGGCAGTTTGCCGTGGCTGCTGATGCGACCCCGGCATTGCGTCGACTTCCCCACATACCTGACGATTCTTGGATAGATTGCTACAAAAAATCATTCAAACTACTGCAATCCAATTATTCAGACTGCAAAAAAACTTACAGTCTCGCTTTGTTTTTAGGAGTTCGCGTTTTGCAACGTATCAAAGTAATTGCACTGCTGGCAGCTACCACCATGGCACTGGCTGGCTGCGAGACCATGTCTAACACCCAGCGCAACACGGCCCTCGGCACAGCAGTTGGAGCCCTGGCCGGCGCAGGGATTGCCAAAGCCACCGGCAACAAAGCTGGTAAAGGCGCCTTGATTGGTGCAGCTTTGGCTGGTGTCGGTACCTATGCTTGGTCCGCCAACATGGAACGCCAACGCCAAGAAATGGAAGCTGCCGCCCAAAACACGGGCGTGACCGTGTCGCGTACCGCAGATAACCAGCTCAAGCTGGACATTCCTTCGGACATTTCGTTTGACAGCAACAGTGCATCCATCAAAAGCCAGTTCCGCCCTGTGCTGAATAACTTTGCGGAAAGCCTGCGCCGTTACCCCAACACCCGCGTCATCATCGTTGGGCACACCGACAGCACGGGCAACGATCGCATCAACGATCCCTTGTCGCTGGCCCGTGCGAATGCCACGCGCGACTACATTTTTAATCTGGGCGTCAGCGGTCCTCGCATCCAAACTGAAGGCCGTGGCTCTCGCCAACCCATCGCCTCCAACGACAACAGCTGGGGCCGCGCCCAAAACCGCCGCGTTGAAATCTTTATTGCTGAGTACCAATAAATCACGCGTGCTGACCTAAGCATCAAAAAGGCCCCGGATGTATCCAAACATCCGGGGCCTTTTTTACTGCAAGCAGTGGTCTTAGAACGCGTGCTTCAGACCAAAACCAAAGTTGCTACCCGAAGCCTTCACATTAGGACCGGTGGCTGCAGTACGCGACTCTGTGTTGTCCTTATAAGCAATGGCGTATACGGAAGTGCGCTTGCTCAGTGTGTGCTCATAGGCCAAAGAGGTCATGCGTCGCTTCACATTACCAACGGAATTGGCATTAAAAGCTACAGCATCGCTTGTAGAACGGTTGGCATGACCAAACAAAATCTTATGCTGCCCCACTGGAACTGCCAAGCTCAGCTCCCAAACGTTATGAGAAGCGGGGAAGAGGACTGTCTGTCGTGGATCGCCTTCATCCTTGATGCGACCATAGTGACCAAAGAGCTTGACCACCTTAAAGTCATAGCTGGCAGCCAATTGCCAAGTCTTGGTGTTGTTCCAAGATGTGCCATCAGCAAATGTCTTAGGGTCCTTGTTCACGCTTTGCCACGCCAAGCCCAAGGACAATGGACCATCAGCATAGGCCACACGTGCGCCGGTATTGCCACCCCCACGCGTCTCGCTAAAGGACTTAGCCACAGTAAAGCTGACACCGCCCCAGCGTGGGCTGTCGTAGGTAATCGTGTCGGCCCAACCGGTACCACCGGACATGGGGCTACCCACCATCGACACCACATTCAAAGGAGAAAACACCATGGAACCACCAAATGCATTGGAGGTAATGGAGTTCACAAACAATGGGGTGGTCATATTGCCCAAACGAATGGATCCCAGCTTGGCATTGCGCAGCCCCAAATAGGATGCACGCGAAAAATAGGGATCTGCTGCAATATTGAGTGGAGCGACTCCATCGTTACGACCCGGTGCACCCGTGTCGTTACGGATAAAGCTAGACAGCTCAAAGAAAGCGCTGTTACCGCCGCCCAGATCTTCCGTGCCACGGATACCCCAGTGGCTGGTTGCCATACCGCCAGCGTTCAGGCCCGTCACCTTCTTGTCGGTGGCCTTCACACCAGTTGTAGCGCCCTTTGTGCTACCCACCCACGCATCCATTACGCCGTACAGCGTGACCGAGCTTTGGGCATGTGCACCTGCGGCCATGACCAACATACCTGCAGCCATTGCGGCGGCACGCAAACCATTACGTTTTTTCATGAAATGTCTCCTCTTTGCGATCTCTCACTGCTGACAAAACCATGTCAGCAGCCCCTTTGAAAGCTTGTGCTTATTTGATGAGCGCAGCATCCAGCAACAGTCCAAAACATGCTCTTTTGCAGCCCTGACCCCCACCAGCTTCACGGAGCACAGCCAATCAAAAGATTATGTTTTATAACTATTGTTGATAAATTCTGCGGCGCATTTCTAACGCCAAACTTACAAAAAATAACAAGAAGAAAACAACTCAACGCCTGCTATCCGACATCTATATTTCTAGAAAAATAAAACACAAGTCATTGTTTTTATTTAGTTTCTTATTAAATCAAAAAATCATATGGATTTAATCAAAGCATAAATCCACCGTTAAACAATCCAAACGCAGAGATTAACCAAGGGTTAGCACTCGAGAGAAAACCCGATATTCCTATCGATATCCATTGAAACACTAAGAACAAGAAACAACACCTATTGCAGATGCGTGAACCAATCACTTGCAGTTGTTGCCCCATTGAGATTCAAA
>JBJEZV010000033.1:7358-9281 GCA_051887595.1 Comamonas sp. | reverse complement strand
ACGCCATTGCTTTGTTCATTGCTGGCGTGGCTGATGTCGGTGATCACTTGGGATACCTTGTTCATCTCCGCAATGGCCATTTGCATGGATTCGCCTGCATCGGATGCGCGCGCATTGCCTTGGCTGACTTCGTGCACGCTGTCTTGGATGAGCGCCTTGATTTCCTTGGCGGCATCGGCACTGCGGCCTGCCAGGCTGCGCACTTCGCTGGCCACCACCGCAAATCCACGGCCATGCTCTCCGGCGCGCGCCGCTTCTACGGCTGCATTCAACGCCAAGATATTGGTTTGGAAAGCAATGCCATCAATCACACCAATAATGTCTGCAATGCGCTGGCTGCTTTGGTTAATAGACGCCATGGTCTCCACCAGCGCCTTCACAGTCTGGCCACTGTTGGTCACCACCGTGCGTGCCGTGCGCGAGAGCTCATCGGCGGTCTTGGCGTTTTCAGCGTTGTGGCCCACTGTTGAGCCCAGCTCCTCCATGGCCGCAGCGGTTTGCTCTAGCGCACTGGCAGAGCTTTCTGTGCGATTGGCCAAATCGGCATTGCCCTTGGCAATTTCACTGCTGGCCAGTGTGACGCTGTTGGCTTTGTATTTGACGGTGCGAATCAATTGATCCAGCGCATCAGCAGTTTCATTGACTGCATCGAGCAACTGGCCAATTTCGTCTGCGCTTTGGACCTGCGCACGCTGCGACAAGTCACCCTGCGCCATGGCTTTGGTAATGGCCAGCGCCTGCCCCAAAGGTCGAACCACATTGCGGCGAATCAGCCAATAAATGGCAGCGGATAGCAACAACGTCGCCAGCACTCCGGTAATGGCCACCATCAGAACCACTTGGTCATCGGCTTGCTCGATTTCTGTTTGGTAGATCGATGCTGCAATCGTCCAGTTCCAAGGCAAGAAGCTGTCAAACGCCGTGATCATGGTGCGCTTAGAGCCATCCTTGGCGTTGACCACTTCATAGGTATGCACACCACGCTCGTTGTTGAGCATGTGCTGAATGTATTTACCGCCCTTGGAGTCTTCGCGCTCCCACAGGTTGTCGCCTTCCACACGAGGGTGTACGGTAATCACGCCGCGCTCAGGGCCTGCCTTTTGCATGACAAAGTAGTACCCCGACTCACCGAACTTCAGCCCGCGCAACGTCTTTTTGATGTGCTCCAGATAATCACTGAAATCGGTTGCCACCAGCACAGCGCCAATCACGTTTTTCTGGCTGTCCACAATCGGGCTGTACTCGGCCATGAACTGCTTGCCCACCAAACTTGCCATGCCCAGATAAGGCTTGCCTTGGCTGAGGTGCTGGTATGCAGGATCTTGCGTAGCCAACAAGGCGCCCACGTCGCGCTTGCCATCAGGCTGCTTCAAGTTGCTTGCAATGCTGCGAAAGTTTTGCCCATCACGCACGTAGAGCGCTGCGGCAGCGCCCGTCATACGCTGAAAGTTTTCCAACAACGTATGGTCATCATTGGCAACAGCGCCGTTGAGCAGCAGCTGTTTATCGCTGCCTTCGCCAATCACATCGGCGGTGACGGCATATTCGCTGTGAAACACTTCTGCCGCTGCATGGGTGCGCGTGCGCAAATCTGCATCACTGCTTTCCAGAAAACCGCGCACCATGTCCATGCTTTGCTGCATGTTGGTTTCAGCGCGCTGGGTAATTGTGCTGGACACACTCCAAGTAATCACCCACACCATCACCAACATAATGGCAGACACGGCCAACAAGGTGGTGAAGGAAAGTTTGGCTCCCAGAGTGAGTTTGGTATTTTTAATTTTCTGCAACATATGCTTTTGTTAATTTGTTTCCAAGTGCAACTTGGAATTATGCATCTATAGTTGCAAATACAACGACTTAAAGCACCTGAAAACTAGTACAGACCCTTATTCATAGTACGCGCTCACGAACATTAATAAA
>JBJEZV010000033.1:5966-7258 GCA_051887595.1 Comamonas sp. | reverse complement strand
AGACTGAGCGCATAGGCTGCTTTGCCTGTCGAAGGATCGGTCACAGGCACCGCCATGGAACGCACGCCCAGCTCCACTTCTTCATCACAATCGGCCCAACCACGGTTCATACAACGCTGCACTGCTTGCAAGGCCCCCTTGGCAGTCGACACGGTTTTGGGCGTCCACGCTTCATAGACAGCGTGTGTGAGGCACTCATCTACTTGATCCGCACTGCATTGCGAAAGCAACGCCCTGCCAATGGCCGAACAGTACGCTGGCAGCCGTGAACCAATGCCCAGGCCGGTCGACAAGGTTCGCCGACCTGTCGATCGGGCAATGATCAGCACCTCGCCATCCAGCAAGGCTCCCAGCGAAGCCGACTGGCGGGTACGCTCCGCCAATGCATCCAAAATGGGTTGCGCAAGCTGTGGCACAGGGCGTGACACCAGATAAGGTCGCGCCAAAAGCAGCGATCTTGGAGCCACCCAAAAGCGTTTGCCGTCACTGTGTAAAAAGTCCAAGGCTTGCAGTGTCAGCAGCAGGCGCCGTGCAGTTGCTGGTGTGTAGCCCGTAAGTTGCGCAACTTCCGTCAAGTTCAGCTTCGATCGTTTGCGGTCAAAGCACATCAGCACCCGCAGTCCCTTTTCCAGCGAGGCCACAAAGTCACGAGGGTGGGAACGAAATTCTTCAGGCATTACCCATTATTGCGCAATGCGCAAAAACACATTGCCACAGCTGAACCCGGTGTCCAGAATCAGCACATCCAAACATTGCGTCATCCATGCGCTTGCAGGGTGACATATTGGTTTTTTCCAGCTCTGCGGGGGCATGAGTCTGGATATTTCCTATCAAGAAAGTCCATCAACAATGATTACGAGACGTCAAATTTTGGCCTATGCATCTGCATTGTCCGCACCATTGATTGCACCGTTTTCCGCGCATGCCAGTAATTATCCGAGCATGCCGATCAATATCGTGACGCCTTTGGCCTCCGGTGACGCAGCCGATACCGCAGCGCGATTAATGGGCCATGAACTCTCCAAATCTTTGGGCCAAGCCGTCACGGTGATTAATCGCCCAGGTGCCGGCGGTTCTATTGGCGCGCAATCGGTGATTCGTTCGCCCAAAGACGGCTATACGATTTTGTTTGCACAAAATAGCCCGCTGACGATTCGCCGAGTGATCGACCCATCCAGCGCTTCTTACGACCCGACTACCGATTTAATCCCACTGGGTTTATCTACGCGCAGCCCTTCCATTTTGGTTACGCGCAGCGATTCGAAATTTAAAACCTTGCAAGAACTGGTGGC
>JBJEZV010000033.1:0-5866 GCA_051887595.1 Comamonas sp. | reverse complement strand
CAAGGTGTATGGTTTGGTTTCTTTATGCCTGCTGGCACACCCGCAGATATTACGACCCGTGTTTCTGCCGAACTTGAAAAAGTGGCCAAAAATCCCGCGATTGCTGCGCAATTACAGCCTATGGGAATTATTCAAGAATGGGCCGATGGTGCTGCATTGACACGCGAGATCAATGCCGAATATGCGCAGGTCAAAGCCCTGCTCGAAAAGAACAAAAAATAATCTCAACAAATAAATTCACCAGAATTTGAAGACCGCAAGGAAAAGTGATGACAAAACAATTACATGTTGCCATCGTGGGAGGTGGTATTGGGGGTTTGGCTGCTGCACATGCCCTGATGCACCGTGGCATTCGCGTTTCGGTTTATGAACAAGCCAAGGCTTTGGGCGAAGTGGGCGCGGGTGTATTTATTTACCCCAATAGCCTGCGCCAGTTGGAACGCACGGGCCTTGGCCCTGCCTTGGCCGCTGTGGGCGCTAAAGTGGGTAGCGGCTCTGAGTACTACCGCATGGACGGCAGCGTGGTCGGCAAAATCTTGACCACCGATTCGCAAGGCTGGAACGGCATGTACGGTATGCACCGCGCCGACTTGCTCAAAGCATTGGCAGACACCATTCCTGCCGAGGTGATCCACACCGGTCATCGCTGCACCGGCTTTAGCCAAGACGACAACGGCGCCTATTTGACCTTTGAAAACGGCAACACCGCCACAGCTGATGTGGTGGTGGCCGCAGACGGTATTAACTCCGTGCTGCAAAAGTACGTGGTGCCGCCCTCTGCGCCTGAGTACTCCGGCTACCGCGCCTACCGTGGCTTGATCAGCGCCGACAAGCTGCCCAACTGGCGCAAAGAAGCCCACCAAGTTTGGATGGGCGATGGCAAGCACTTCATGGTCTTCCCCGTGCGTCGCGGCGAGATGGTCAACTACGTCGGCTTTGTGCCCACCGATAGCCAAACCATTGAGTCATGGTCTGCTGTGGGTGATCGGGATGAACTGGCTGCTTCGTTTGCAGGCTGGGATCCACGCATTACCGAACTGCTCAGCAAGGTGGAAACCTGCTTTTGGTGGGGCTTGTTTGACCGCAAACCCATCGACAAATGGTGCAACGGCCGCCTGACCCTGCTCGGCGACGCAGCGCACCCCATGCTGCCCCACCTGGGCCAAGGTGCTAACCAAGCGATTGAAGACGGCACCGCACTGGCCGTGCTGCTGCAGCATGCCACCACCGACAGCGATGTGCCCGCACTGCTCAATCAGTACGAAGCGCTGCGCCGCCCCCGCACGTCCATGGTTCAAGCCGAAGCCCGCCAAAACGGTCTGCGCTACGACTCCAAATACAAAGACCTGGCACAGCGCGACAAAGAAATCGCCAACTCCGCCGCCTTCCGTAAATCGCTCTACGACTACGACATCGAGCAAGCAGCTTTGCAAGCCGTGGCCGCGCAGCAGCAAGCGGCGTAAGAGTCCAGAAGCTGTCATCACGTAATAAAGCCCTGCCATTTTGAAATGGCAGGGCTTTTATGCTTTTGTGCTCACAACTTTCTTACGTAAGCGGCATCAATATTGGCTAGGTTTGGACAGCCGATGTTGGCCATAGTGGTATCGATTTCACTGTGCAAAATTTCCAAGGCTCGCTCTACACCTTGAGGGCCTGCAGCAGCCAAACCATACAAAGTTGCGCGTCCAACGAGTACCGCATTGGCGCCCATGGCCATGAGCTTGACCACATCGCTGCCACGGCGAATGCCTGAGTCCACCAAAATGTCGATGGACACCGCTTGGCGGATGGACGGCAACACATCCACTGGCGACACACAACTGTCCACCTGACGAGCGCCATGATTGGACAGAATGATCGCGTCAACACCCGCTTGCTCGCATCGCACAGCATCGGCTTCATCCAGAATACCTTTGACGATCAGCTTGCGCGGCCACAATTTGCGCAGCCAATCCAGCGCTTGCCAATCAAAGCTGGCATCCATGCGCCGTGAAAGCAGTGCCGCTTGCAACTCTAGGTTGTGCTCACTACTGGTTTCCAAATTTTCCATGCTCGGCTTGCCATGGCGCAGGTATTGCAAAGCCCAATGCGGGTGTGTAAGAACATCCCAAACCGCCTTTGGCGTATAGCGAAATGGCATCTGAAAACCAGAGCGCAAATCCCTTTCGCGCTTACCGTTGACAGGCACGTCGACCGTAATGATCAGCGCTTCGTAACCTTGCTCGATCGCTCTTTCCACCAAGGCACGGGCTGCCTCACGGTGAAAGATATAGAGCTGAAACCACAGCCTCGCATCAGGTAGCCGTGAACGCAGTCGCTCCATCGAGCAATTTGACGCCGTTGACAGGCAAAAAGGCATCTGCTGAGCGTGTGCACGTTCAGCAAGAACAGCATCGCCATCAGGCCACAACAAGCCGTTCAATCCCGTAGGCGCGATGATCAGCGGAGACGGCTGTATCTGGCCCAACACCTCCACGGCCTGCTGCCTCTGGCTGACATCGAGCAAACGCTTGGGCACAAAAACATGACCAGCGAATGCTTGACGGTTGTGCTGCAACCCCCATTCAGATTCGGCTGCGCCATCCAGATAGTCAAACACCATGCGTGGCAAGCGCTTTTGCGCCTGGCCACGGAAGTCTTCAATCGTGAAGAGATGGGACATAGATATCAATCAAGCTTGATGCCTTGCTGCTTGATGAACTGAATCCAGTAGTCAGACTCGCTCTTCCAATGCGACTGCATTTCTTGTGGGGTAGAAGGCATAGGGATATAGCCCATCTCGACCAGCTTTTTATTGATAGCAGGCTGATTGATCGCATCGCGCAATTGCTGATTAAGCTTGGCAACCACAGCCTCTGGAGTGCCGTGCTTGGCAACCACCGACACCCAAGCGAAGGCTTCCTTGTTAGCAAGTTTGCGCTCGATCAAGGTTGGCACTTGAGCCAAGTCTTGCACACGGTCTTGCGAGAAGCTTGCCAACGGAACCAACTTGCCCGCCTTGATCATGGGATTGGCGGTGGCCAGATCAATCACTACCAGCGGAATTTGGCCAGAGACTGTATCTTGGGTCGACAACGCCCCGCCCTTGTAGGGGATGTGCGTAATCTCCAGCTTGTTATGGTGCTTGAACATCTCCAGCGCCAGATGGTGGGGTGAACCAATGCCCGAAGAGCCAGCACTCAAGAACGCTGGCTTTTCTTTGGCAATTTTCAAGACATCATCAATCGAATTTAAACCGCTCTTTGGGTGGGTCGCCAACACCAGTGGGAATTTAGCTGCTAATCCAATTGGTGAGAAATCTTTTTCTGGTTGATAAGAAAGCTTATTAAAAAGCGCCACATTATTAACCAAAGTACCGTTGTCTGCACTGAGCAAAGTATATCCGTCAGCAGGTTGGCCAAGCACATATTCAGCAGCAATAATATTGGCACCACCCGGCTTATTTTCAATAATAATTTGCTGCCCCAGTTGCTTGGACATATGCTCCGCCAAGGTGCGAGCCAGAACATCGTTACCGCCACCTGCTGCGGTTGCGACGACCCAACGAATAGGCTTAGCTGGGTAATTATCTTGTGCTAGGGCTGAATTTAAAAATGCGGTAGTTACACCAGCGATTAATAATGCTTTACCAAAATTTATTTTCACAATTCCCTCCAATTTAGACTGAAGCAAATCTAATCCTCAGACATCAAATAATCACTAGTACAAACCCTAGGAAATCAATTTTCCAGTATTGATTTTTTGTATATCTCATATTTACAACAAGTATTGTAATTATTTAAAACAATTTTGTTATTTAATTAGATTAATATTAAAAAACAAAAAACTCATTTATAAAAATGTAATAAAAATAGCTACCAACCAGCATCAACAAAGGTTTTCAGATACTTTTCTATCTGAAAACCTTTGTACACATAGGCAAGCAGCTTCTTTTATCGAAGTATTTGGACTGTCGCATGGCTTGCGGGTATGGCGCTCTGTCGCAAAAGTGGGCAATGGCCTTGGCACAATCGGTCGTTACTTTGCTGCTGCGCCGTTGCGCCTGTGTTTGTCTATGCCTCGCCTTGAACCACCTGCGCCCGATACGGCGTCCATCAAAGACTCGATGCGCCATGTCGAGTCGCTGATTCCCAGCTACTTCATTCGCTATCTGGCCTACACCGTCGGCTTTGGCAGTTTGGTCTTTATCGCAGGCAGCTTGATCCAGCACTTTGCGCTGCCAGACTGGCCGGTTGATCGCAAAGAATGGGAAGGGTTGCTGCAGCTGAACTCGTTTTTGCTGGCTGCGCTGGGCATGAGTGCGACGCTGGTGGGCATCATCGTGACGCTGCACATCGCGCAAGCGGCGCTGAGCATCGCCAACAGCGCTAAGGTGCTGACCCAACTCGACTACGAGCGTGAAGCCCAAAAAGCTTCCAATGAACTGTACACCGAGTTGATGGCCGTGAACCGCAGCATCACCCACACACTCCAGCGCACGCAGCAAATGCCCACCATCCTGACGCTGCCTCGCCACTGGCAACTGCTGTACCTGTGGCAGCTCGACAAGTTGGAGCGCCATGGTGAAGTCTGGGGCGCCAGTCCCGAAGAGGTGAATCTGAACGACAGCTTCCGCGCTGAACTCTTGCAGCACGTGGCCGACTACCTGGAACACCCCAGCAGCCAACGCCTGACAGACAGCGACCGCGCTGCTCTGCTGCGCCTGCAAGCGCAACTGCCCTTGCACAGCAGCGACACGACCATAGATGTGTGGCAAGCCTTGGAAGACTGTGGCGACACCGAAGCCGCGCTGGCCGCCATCGCCCAAATGCGCGAAGTGGTGCAGCAATGGCAGCAAGCGCTGGTGGCCATTGAAACCTCGCCCTTTGTCTTTGGCATTTACCGCCAGCAGGCCGACACGCTGCAAGCCTTTGCCCGGCTGCGCGACCATTGCGACAACTTGCTGGGTTGCTTAGGTTCGGAGCACCGGGGCGATCGCAACGACGCCGTGCAAATGCTGGTGCGTGCGCAGCTGCTGTGGTTGGCCTATCTGCGGCACGACACCATGGGCTTTCTCGCCACCCACAAAATCGCGCCCTTTGTTTGCCTGTTGGCCCAGCAAAGCTTTGCGGTCGAAGCCACCTTCTACGCACGCGCACCCGGTGCGCATGGCATGGCCCACGCGCTGCATACCTTGCTCCAGCCGCTGCAGTTGTCTGAAACCCAACTGCGCCAGCTGGGCAAAATTCCCTCGCTAGAGGCCCTGCACGCCACGCCTGACGCCCACGAAAGCGCCATGGCCTACCTGCCCCGCGTGATTGAAGAGGCGCTGCACGACCTGGCTTGGCTGGACCACACATTGCCAGAGGCGCACCGCAGCTATCGGCCCATGTTTGACCGCATCAACCCCGATGGGCCCGACCACGTCATCGTAGAAACCGGCCTGCAACGCTGGCGCCAACTGACCCTGTGCGCGCTGCACGACCAACCGCTGCCCTCTAGTGAAGCTACCGAAGCTGCCGCCTAGCAGGGCAGTTGCGAAAGACGGTGCACTTTTACGCCGCTGGCGCGATCTGCGCCGCCGTCACCACCACCTCAATGCGCCAAGTGGGATGCACCATCGGCGCCAACACCGTGCAGCGCGGTGGTGTGTGGCCGGGCACGACCCAGGCGTCCCAGACTTCATTCATCGCATCAAAGTCTTCCGGATCACGAATAAAAATCTGGCACGACAAGATGTGCGCCTTGCTGCTGCCCGCTTCGTTCAGCAGCCGCTCCACATGGCCCAGCACTTCGGTGGTCTGGGTGCGCATGTCGGCGTCGGGGTGGTGCTCGGGGATTTGGCCTGCCAGATAGACGGTGCCATTGTGGATGGCAACTTCAGACA
>JBJEZV010000032.1:0-2676 GCA_051887595.1 Comamonas sp. | reverse complement strand
CCCCCGATTGGTTTTACGCTTTAAGCGTTGTTGGTCGCTTGCTCAAAGGGCAGGAGCATTGCACTGAGGTCTTTGCGCGTTTCGACCAAGACCAGTGGGCCCTCGTCCAACACCACTACAGGTGCACGCTCGCGTGGCACGCGCACAGGCTTAGGTTCTGCGGCAATCGCTGCTTGTACAGCGGAAACCTTCTCCGCATCGGAGTTCACCCATTCCAGACCGGCTTCACGTGCCAGCTGCACGAGTTCATCGACTGGCAACTGGTAAGTCTGAATGCGTGGCAGAGCCGCGGCAGCGGGTGCTGCAGTGGCAGGTACTTCGGCCGGTGACAGCTCGGCTACTGCTACCACTTCGGCGGCAGCCAGTTCAGGTGCAGCGGCAGCAGGCTGTGCTACCTCTTGCGAAGTGACCGCAGCCGCTTCAGGCGCAGCTGTCGCAGCAGAGACTTCGACTGCTGGCTCCGTTACAGCAGCGATAGGAGCAGGTGTCACTTGGCTGAAGTAGCTGCGACGAGGTGCTTCGAGCTGAGCTTCAGTGGAGTCGGCCGTGGTCACAGTACCAGTGTCAACGGTTGTTGCAGATGGCTCAATCGCCAAGGCCGAAGCCTCCTGGGCACCTTCTTCACGTGATGCACCATTGCGATCACGGCCATTGCGGCGGTCACGGCCATAGCGGTCGCGTGAACGGCGACCATTGCGGGGCGCTTCCTCACCGCTCACCGCTGGCGCTACTGTTGCTTCCGTGGTCTGCAAGTCATTCACCACCTCTTGCACCACTTGCGCAGTGACTTCAGGTGCTGCGACATTGTGCATCTCTGCCGCACGGGGCTGGCGTTCACGGCGCTCTCCACGCTCACGACGAGGTTGGCGTTCAGTGCGTTCAGCTTCAGGCGCGGATACGCTGTTCTCACCTACCGCAGCTTGCAGGTTACGCTGTTCAGCGTTGTCTGTATGACGAGGTTGACGCTCGTTGCGGCTGCGAGGTTCACGCTGTGGACGTGCATTTTCATTGTTGCGATCCGTGCGTTCTGCGCGCTCGCCACGCTCGTCACGGCGGCCATTACGCTCTGCATGTTCAGCACGCTCGCCGCGCTCCGCGTTGCGGCCTCCGCGTTCACCGCGTTCAGTATTACGGCCACGTTCGCCGCGCTCAGCATTGCGACCATTGCGGCTACCGCGTTCGCCGCGGGCACCGCGCTCGCCATTACGACCTTCGCGGCTGGTTTCTGTTTTAGCTGCAGCCACTGGTTCCGCTGCAGCCTTGGGGCCAAAGCCAAACAGACTCTTGAGCCAGGCAAAGAAGCCTTGCTCACGCACTTCAGTGCGAGGCGCTGCTGCTGCGGCACGTTCCTTGGCTTGCGCACGTGGCGCAGCTTGGGGGCGGGGCTCGGGTGCAGGTGGTGTATCAGGCAGTACTCCCTTGATCACGGGGGTTTGCTTGTTGGTGGGCTCTTGCGAGCGGCGTGTGACCTTGGTCACATCCTCGACTTCTTCGGCCAGCTTGTACGACGCATCCAGGTTTTCGAGGCGTGGGTCGTCATGCTTGAGGCGTTCAAGCTTGTAATGTGGGGTTTCCAGCGACTTGTTGGGCACCATCAGCACCGAAACACGTTGCTTGAGTTCGATCTTGGCGATCTCGGTACGCTTTTCGTTGAGCAAGAAAGAGGCCACTTCCACAGGCACTTGGCAGTGCACTGCGGCTGTGTTGTCTTTCATGGACTCTTCTTGAATGATGCGTAGGATTTGCAATGCCGACGACTCGGTATCACGAATGTGGCCAGAACCGCCGCAACGTGGGCAGTTGATGTGCGCGCCTTCGCTCAGCGCAGGCTTGAGGCGCTGGCGGCTCATTTCCATCAGCCCAAACTTGCTAATGGAGCCAAACTGCACGCGGGCGCGATCCTGGCGCAGGGCGTCACGCAGGCGGTTTTCCACTTCACGACGGTTCTTGGATTCCTCCATGTCGATGAAGTCGATCACGATCAGGCCACCCAAGTCACGTAAACGCATCTGGCGTGCCACTTCATCAGCGGCTTCCAAATTGGTACGGGTAGCGGTTTCTTCGATGTCGCCGCCCTTGATGGCCCGGGCCGAGTTCACGTCCACAGACACCAAGGCCTCGGTGTGGTCGATCACGATGGCGCCACCCGAAGGCAGTTGCACCACGCGCGAATAGGCCGACTCAATCTGGTGCTCAATCTGGAAACGGCTGAACAGCGGTGCGTCGTCACGGTAGCGTTTCACGCGGGCCGCATGTTCAGGCATCACGTGGGCCATGAACTGCTGGGCCTGCTCGTAAATGTCATCGGTGTCGATCAAGATGTCGCCGATGTCATTGTTGAAATAGTCGCGGATGGCGCGGATCACGAGGCTCGATTCTTGATAGATCAAGAAAGCACCCTTGCCAGATTTGGCGGCGCCATCAATGGCATTCCACAATTGCAGCAGGTAGTTCAAGTCCCATTGCAGCTCAGGCGCCGTGCGGCCAATGCCAGCAGTGCGCGCGATGATGGACATACCCTTGGGGTATTCCAGCTGATCCATGGCTTCTTTGAGCTCCGCGCGCTCTTCACCTTCGATGCGGCGCGAAACACCACCACCACGGGGGTTGTTGGGCATCAACACGACGTAGCGGCCTGCCAGTGAGATGAACGTGGTCAGGGCGGCGCCCTTGTTG
>JBJEZV010000031.1:1396-2682 GCA_051887595.1 Comamonas sp. | reverse complement strand
GTGCGCATGGTGGACCGCACGCGCAATACGCTGGTCTACATGACGTATTCAGACCGCGTGATCGAAGGCTCTCCGCAAAACAGCGTCGCCGCTGTATCCGTGCCGCACAGCACGCCGATTCCGGTCAAATAAACGATGCAAACTTGAATTCATCAAAAAGTACAGCTGCTTGCCTTTGATAGCAAAGGTTTTGCAATAGTTTTCTATTGGAAAACCTTATTGGTCTTAGGCTAGCAGCTACGTTTAGCAAAGCATGCTTAGGTTCATTACGGCTGTGTTCTGCAAAACGGCACAAAAAAGAAAGCAAGCCGTAGCTTGCTTTGGGTGGATGGAGACAACGCGTTGGTCGCCAGCTTCAGAGCTTGTCCAAATCGGGCTTTTCGTGCAGCGCCACGTTCAGCTGGTCCACCACAATGGCCCAGTCATCATCGCACTTGAGTTTTTCCTTGAGCATCATGGCTTGCTGCGGCGTCCAAAACGGCGCATCGTAGATATGCACGCCTTCATCCAAGGGTTGGTGCTGCTGAATAAAACGCGCGATGCTGTCCGGGTCGCTTTCCAAGCCCAGCTGTTCAAACAATGTGGTGAAGCTTGGCTGGGAATCGCCTGGGGTCAAAGACATACATTCCTCCTGTGTCGTGGACTGAAAAAATCTTTTAGACCCCATCATGAAGCCCGCCCCGCCCTGCGTCTGTAGGACGCCCGAGCAGCTGCAAGTCACGCAGCGCAGCATGCATTGACTGCAAAAATCTTTTCAATGCCGCCATGCAGGCACAACCTCTGCCTACATGCCGCGCGATGAGAGCTTTTCATACTGGAGTTCAAGGAGCCTGAACCATGAACCCCAACAAAACCCAACTACCCGCCACATCGGACGACAACCCCAACAACGCCACCCCAACGCCACCACACCACGATCCGGGTGATCGCATCCCGTTGGCACGCGTCGACACCACCACGCCGCAGTCGACCGACGATCCGGGCCACGCAGGCAAACTGCCACACGAGCGCGACGAAAGCGTGACCATGACCAATCAAACCCCGCATCCAGAGATGCAGCAAGCACACCAAGATGTACAAAAAGGCTTGGTCAACACCGATGCACGCGCGGCCGATGGACGTCCGTTAGGTGACGATGTGCCCACCGATGGCTAAATGCTGTCTTTCGTCAACTCTCAACAATAAAAAAAGGCCGCGAACAGCGGCCTTGCTTCATTCCAACCGCAGCACTTACACCATAGCGATGGAAACCGCCTTGGGAATCAAATAGGCCTCCAGCGCTTCCA
>JBJEZV010000031.1:0-1296 GCA_051887595.1 Comamonas sp. | reverse complement strand
GCATCGACCGGCACATCGGCCAGCACCGTGGGGGCGTAGAAGTTGCCTGCATCGCTCAGCGTTTTGCCACCCAGCAACAACTTGGCACCCTTGGCCTGCGCGTTGGCCACCAGCTGCTGCATGGCTGTGACGCGGCGAGGATTGGCCAGCGGCCCCATCTTGGTGTCCGCTTCCAATCCGTTGCCCACTTTGATGGACTCCATGTACGCCACTGCCTGGTCAACAAATGCTTTCTGCAAGCTCTTGTGCACCAAAAAACGGGTGGGCGAGATGCAGACCTGTCCCGCATTGCGCAGCTTGGCTGCGCCTGCTGATTTGACCGCCAGCTCCACATCGGCATCTTCCGCAATGATCACCGGCGCGTGACCACCTAGCTCCATGGTGCAGCGCTTCATGTGCTGGCCTGCCAGCGCAGCCAATTGCTTGCCCACTGCAGTCGAGCCTGTGAATGTGACTTTGCGAATGATGGGGTGCGGAATCAAGTAGCTAGAAATCTCAGCCGGATCACCGTAGACCAAACCTACGACACCATCAGGAATGCCGGCATCCACAAAACACTGCAGCAAGGCGGCTGGGGAAGCGGGTGTTTCTTCTGGCGCCTTACACAGGAACGAGCAACCCGTAGCCAGCGCGGCGCTGATCTTGCGCACGATCTGATTCACTGGGAAGTTCCATGGCGTAAAGGCAGCCACCGGACCCACAGGCTCTTTGATGACCAGCTGCTGCACATCGTCGCGGCGCGCAGGCACGATGCGCCCGTACAAGCGCAGCGCTTCGTCAGCAAACCACTCGATGATGCCCACACCCGCCAACACTTCGGTGCGTGCTTCGACCAGCGGCTTACCTTGCTCTTGGGTCAACAAGGCCGCAATGTCATCGGCGCGCTCTTTGAGCAAACCGGCGGCCTTGCGCATCAGCGCCTGACGGTCGTGGGCGCTGGTGTGCTTCCAGACCTGAAACCCTTGCTGCGCCGCTTGCAACGCCAGATCCAAATCGGCCTTGCTGGCATGCGCGACTGTGCCAATGACGGCGCCTGTTGCCGGATTGCGCACGTCAATCGTTTTGCCACCGGTGGCATCGCGCCACTGGCCATTGATCAGCAATTGGGTGTTGGGATAAGCCTGGGGCATGGTGTTCTCACGGACTGGATGCAAAGTGCACGTCAAAAGCAAGTCTGCGTGCTCGAAAACAAGAGCTATCAGCCTTGGTCCACTCTGGATTTCCGATATAAAACCTATGGAAACCCTTAATCCACCAAGGCAAGCTGCTGCAATTTTGGTTGTTTAGAACCGATCC
>JBJEZV010000030.1:0-2683 GCA_051887595.1 Comamonas sp. | reverse complement strand
AAAAACATGGTCACCATATTGATGTGCAGCAAGCTCATACGGCCTCCTTGTAGGACTGGTATCTGGCCCACACTATCGAAGGAATTGACTGATGGCCGTTTGATCCAGCGCATGTTCAGATCAGAAAGAGCACTTATCCGCTGTAGCAATATCCATATCGCTGCAGGTAGGAACCTAGTGGTCACAATGGGTTCCTTGCTTCAACCTATCTAAGGAGATGCCATGAAGTTTGACAACGTTTTACAGACCATCGGCAATACGCCCGTGATTCGCATGAACCGTATCTTTGGCGCAGGCGCCAATGTATGGATCAAATCTGAGCGCGGCAACCCCGGTGGTTCGATCAAGGACCGTATCGCGTTGTCGATGGTGGAAGCTGCTGAGCGCTCTGGCGCGCTCAAACCCGGCGGCGTCATCATTGAGCCCACCAGCGGCAACACCGGCGTGGGTCTGGCGCTGGTCGCCGCCGTGAAGGGCTATAAGCTGATTTTGGTCATGCCCGAGAGCATGTCGATCGAACGCCGCCGCCTGATGCTGGCTTATGGCGCCAGCTTTGACCTCACCCCAAAAGAAAAGGGCATGAAAGGCGCGATTGCCCGTGCCGAAGAACTGGCGGCGCAAACCCCAGGTGCATGGATTCCCCAACAGTTTGAAAACCCTGCCAATGTGGACATCCACGAAGCCACTACCGCCCAAGAAGTGCTGGCCGACTTTCCAGATGGCCTAGATGTCCTGATCACGGGCGTTGGCACAGGCGGCCACCTCTCAGGCGTGGCCAAGGTGCTTAAGGCCAAGTTACCCAACCTTAAAGTGTTTGCGGTCGAACCTGCAGCCTCGCCGGTGATCTCCGGCGGAGCCCCTGCACCCCACCCGATTCAAGGGATTGGTGCTGGCTTTATCCCCAAGAACCTGGATGTCTCGCTGCTCGATGGCGTGATCCAAGTGGAAGCCGATCCCGCCCGGGAATACGCCCGCCGCGCCGCACGCGAAGAAGGTCTGCTAGTGGGCATTTCTTCCGGCGCCACGCTGGCAGCGATTGCCCAGAAACTGCCAGAGTTGCCTGCAGGCGCCAAGGTACTGGGCTTTGCCTACGACACTGGTGAGCGTTATCTCTCAGTCGAAGGTTTTTTGCCCAACGCTTAAGCCGCTTGAGTAGAGAGCGTTGACTGCGAACCAAGCCAGTGGCCTGTGCCACTGGTTTTTTATAGCTTTATGCCTAGATACAGCAATGTTTTCCGATATTTTTATATCCAAAAACCTTACTACACACTGGCTGAAAGCTATAAAAAATAGGTCTTGAGCCCCTCCAGGGACGCAGCCATCACGTCTGACCTAACATGCTCCGCACAAGGAGAAGCATCTTGTTCGGATTTTTTGAAAAACGTATCTCACCCTACCCCAGCGCGGAGCCCCAGCTGCCACCGCCGGGGTTTGCAGCCTTTGTCTGGGCCTGCACGCGCGGCATGCGCGGGTGGATTTTGCTGCTCACGCTGTGCAGCGCCGCCATGTCTATCTACGAGGCCTTCTTGTTTGCCGTACTCAGTCAGGTGGTGGACTGGTTGGCAACCACACCGGCGGCGCAATTGTGGGAGCTGCGCCGGGGCAGCTTGCTGGGCGTGGGCGCGATTTTGCTAGGCAGTGTGGGGATCTTGGCGTTGCAGACCATCGTCAAGCACCAGGTGCTGGCAATTAACTTTCCGATGCGCATGCGCTGGGTCTTTCACCGGCTGATGCTGGGCCAGAGCATGTCCTTTTACGCCGATGAATTTGCCGGCCGCATCACCACCAAAATCATGCAAACAGCGCTGTCCGTGCGCGAGGTGGTGTTCATCGTGGTCGATGTGCTGGTGGGCGTGGGCGTGTTCTTTATCAGCATCTTGCTCTTGGCTGGCAGCTTTGACAGCACCATGCTGCTGCCATTTGGCATTTGGCTGATCGCGTATGCGCTGGCGTGTTGGTACTTTGTGCCGCGTTTGGGCCGTATTGGTCGCACCCAGGCCGATGCACGCTCGACCATGACCGGCCGCGTCACCGATGCCTATACCAACATCGCCACCGTCAAGCTGTTTGCGCACACCAAACGCGAAGCCGAATATGCGCGCTCGGCCATGGAAGAGTTCAAAGCTACAGGCTACGCACAAATGCGTTTGGTGGCGCAGTTTGAAATCACCAACCAGATTCTGATCACCGCCTTGCTGCTGGGCAGCACCGGCATCGGCCTGTGGCTGTGGACTCACGGCGATGTGGGCGCAGGTGTGGTGGCTGCGGTCATTGCCATGGCGCTGCGCGTGTCGGGCTATTCGCACTGGGTGATGTGGCAAATGACCGGCCTGTTTGAGAACGTGGGCACGATCCAAGACGGCATTACCACACTATCCAAACCGCGCACCATCGCCGATGTCCCCAATGCCCCAGCCTTGCAGGTCACGCGCGGCGAGATTCGTTTTGAAGATGTGAGCTTCTACTACAAGGACGGCTCCAAGAAAATTTTGGATGGCTTGAACCTGACCATCCGCCCCGGCGAACGCATTGGTCTGATTGGCCGCTCTGGCGCAGGCAAATCGACCCTAGTGAACTTGCTGCTGCGCTTTCACGAACCGCAAGGCGGACGCATCACCATTGATGGGCAAGACATCACGCAAGTCACCCAAGACAGCCTGCGCAGCGCCATTGGCATGGTCAC
>JBJEZV010000029.1:0-2688 GCA_051887595.1 Comamonas sp. | reverse complement strand
TACGGTGTTTTATAGCTGCTTGCCTTTGATCTATATGGTTTTCAAATAGAAAACTATCTGAAAACGTTGATGGACGCAGGCAAGCAGCTATGTTTATGGCCTATTCGCTGGCTGCACGCAGGCTTTGCACCACCGGGCGCTGCAGCACTTCGCGCAGGCCCCACCAGCCTGCCAACCAAGCCAGCAAGGCGCCCACGGCGCCCCCTGCGAGTGGCACCCACCAAGCTGCCGTCCAATCAAATTCAAACACCCAACGCGCCAGCGCCCAGCCCACGACCATGGCCACCGCGCTGGCCAAAAACCCGGCCAGCATGCCGACACCGGCCAACTCGGCGCCTTGCACTTGGCGCAGCAAGCGGCTGTGGGCACCCAGGGCGCGCAAGATGGCGTACTCGCGGGCGCGCTCTTCGCGCGTGGCGGTCACCGCTGCGAACAAAACGATCAAGCCCGCCGCCAGCGTGAAGGCGAACAAAAACTCCACGGCCCTTATCACTTGATCCAGCACCCGCTGCACCTGCGCAATGGTGCTGTCCAGATCGACATTGGTGACGTTCGGAAACTGCCGCAGCAACGCATTGTCAAAGCCCGTCTGCGCTGGAGCGCGGTAGGCCGCCATGAAGGTCTGCGCCACATCGGGCAGTTCAGCAACGGGAAACAGAATGAAGAAATTGGCCCGCATGCTGCCCCAATCCACCTTGCGTAGACTGCTCACGCGCACTGCATGGCGCACACCGCCCACATCAAACACCAGGGCGTCGCCCAGCTGCAGCCCCAAGGTTTTGGCAATGCCCTCTTCCACACTGGCACCATCGGCCTCGCCCGCACGCCACTGGCCTGCAACGATGCGGTTTTTCTCTGGCAACTGTTCGGTGTTGGAGAGGTTGAACTCGCGATCGACCATGCGCTGGGCACGCTCGCTGGCGTAGTCATCTGGGTTGACTGCGCGGCCGTTGACTTCCACCAGCCGCCCACGAATCATCGGATACCAGTCGTAGCGCTGCACGCCAGCTGCGCGCAGGTGGGCCTGAAAATCTGCCGCCTGGTCCGGCATGATGTTGATCACAAAACGGTTGGGCGCATCAGCGGGCGTAGCTTGGCGCCAGCTGCTTACTAAATCTGTGCGCAGCAGCACCAGCAGCACCAAAGCCAACAAACCTACGGCCAGACTGCTGACCTGAATCACGGCATAACCGGGCCGCGCGGCCAGTTGCCGTGTGGCCAGCACCAGCCAGCGTGGCGCCGTGTTTTCTTGCACCATGCGGCGCAGCGCTTGTACAGCCAACCATGCCATGGCCGCAAAGAGCAGCGCAGCCAGCGCGAAACCGCCCGCGGCAATGCCTCCCAAGACAGCATCTCGGCTGACCGCCATGAGCAGCGCGGCAAAACCCAACACCCCCACCAGTAGCACCGTGCCCGACATCGATTTGAGCGCCCCCAGCTCGCGCCGCAGCACGCGCAGTGGCGGCACCTGGGCCAGTTGCAGCACGGGCGGCAGGCCAAAGGCCAGCAACAGCGTCATGCCCATGCCCACCCCAAAACCCACGGGCCACAGCGTGGGCGCAGGCAAACCATCGGCCACCAGCCCAGACAGCAGCCAAACAAACCCATGGTGCACACCCCAGCCCAGCGCGACGCCCAGCGCACTGGCCAGCAGGCCGATGGTGGCAAATTCCAGCGCATACGCCCTTGCAATCGTGCCCTGTGACAAGCCCATGACGCGCAGCATGGCGGCCGTATCCAGATGGCGCTGTGCAAAGCTACGCGCAGCCAAAGCCACGGCCACGGCCGACAGCAGCGCAGCCAGTAGCGCCACCAAGCTCAAAAACTTTTCTCCACGTTCCAGCGTGCGCCGCATTTCAGGGCTGCCAGACTCCAATGTCTCCACCCGCCGCCCGCCGCGGCCTTGCTCACCAATGTGCGCTTGCGCCCAAGCTGTAAAGCGCGCCAAAGCTGAAGCCTGTGCATCGTCGCCTGCGACAGCCAAACGCCAAGTGATGCGACTGGCCGGTTGCACCAAACCGGTAGCGTCCAAATCGTCGCGGTGGATCATGACGCGCGGCGCAAAGCTTACAAAGCCGCTGCCTCGATCGGGCTCGGCCGTCAGGATGCGTGTGATGCGCAACTGGCTGTCACCCAGCCACAGTGCGTCACCTACTTCGATTTCCAGTGCCGCCAGCAGCGCGGCATCCACCCACGCTTGGCCGGGCGCCGGGATGTCGGTGGTCACCGCATCGGGCTCACCGACTTGCTGCTGGGTGCGCAGCCGTCCACGCAGGGGATAGCCAGGCTCCACCACCTTCAGTGCCACCAGCCGCGCCATGCCGCCCTGCTCGTCGCTGGCACGGCCCATGGTCGGAAACACCATGGTGGTCACATGGCGCAACCCCAGTTGCTGGGCCTGGGCGATGGCGTCTTGCACATGCCCGTCACTGCTGGCAATCACCACATCCCCGCCCAGCAGCTGGCGTGCATCCCGTTGCAGCCCCGCTTCCAGCCGGTCAGCAAAAAACGCCACCGAGGTCAAAGCAGCCACCGCCAGACTCACGGCCACCCACAGCAGACGCAACTCGCCCGCTCGCGCATCGCGCCATAAAGTGCGCCATCCCAATTGCCAAAAGCTCATCGTCATGGGCCACACATTAACCCATCTGCACGGCAGTACTGCTGCGCCACCCCATGCGCAGCAAC
>JBJEZV010000028.1:14787-22838 GCA_051887595.1 Comamonas sp. | reverse complement strand
GAAGCCTTCAAGATCATGCTCAAGAACCCTGAAGTCAAGGGCATCTTGGTCAACATCTTCGGCGGCATCATGAAGTGCGACACCATCGCTACCGGCGTGGTGACTGCTTGCAAGGCCGTGAACCTGAACGTGCCACTGGTCGTGCGCATGAAGGGCACGAACGAAGAGCTGGGCAAGCAAATCCTCAAGGATTCCGGTCTGCCCATCATCGCTGCCGACACCATGGCCGAAGCGGCCACCAAGATCGTTGCTGCCGTCAAGTAAGAAGCCCTCGGAGAACAACACATGTCGATCTTTATCAACAAAGACACCAAAGTCATCACCCAGGGCATTACCGGCAAGACCGGTCAGTTCCACACCGAAAAGTGCCAGGAATACGCCAACGGCAAGAACTGCTTCGTTGCGGGTGTGAACCCCAAAAAGGCCGGTGAGCGCATTTTTGACATCCCAATCTACGGCTCCGTGCGCGATGCTGCCAAGGAAACTGGCGCTACGGTCTCCGTGATCTACGTGCCACCAGCAGGCGCTGCTGCCGCCATCTGGGAAGCTGTGGAAGCCGATCTGGATCTGGCGATTTGCATCACCGAAGGCATCCCCGTGCGCGACATGCTGGAAGTGCGCAACAAGATGAAGGCCAAGGAAGCTGCTGGTGGCAAGAAGACCTTGCTGCTGGGCCCCAACTGCCCTGGCTTGATTACGCCGGACGAAATCAAGATTGGCATCATGCCCGGCCACATCCACAAGAAGGGCCGCGTGGGCGTGGTGTCGCGTTCCGGCACGCTGACCTATGAAGCCGTGGCGCAGCTGACCGAGCTGGGCATCGGCCAGTCGTCGGCCGTAGGTATTGGTGGTGACCCCATCAACGGTCTGAAGCACATCGACGTGATGAAGGCTTTCAACGACGATCCTGACACCGACGCGGTGATCATGATCGGCGAAATCGGCGGTCCTGACGAAGCCGAAGCTGCTCAGTGGTGTAAGGCCAATATGAAGAAGCCTATCGTGGGCTTCATCGCTGGCGTGACAGCGCCTCCCGGCAAGCGCATGGGCCACGCCGGTGCGCTGATCTCTGGCGGTGCTGACACAGCCGATGCCAAGCTGGCCATCATGGAAGAGTGCGGCTTCACCATCACCCGCAACCCCTCTGAAATGGGCCGTCTGCTGCAAGGTCTGCTCAAGAAGGCTTAACGCCTCAGCAGCACCTCGGGTGCTTAACAGCGCCCACTCAAAAGCCAGCCTGCGTGCTGGCTTTTTGCATGGTGCATGGCAGCGCCAGGCCGAGGCCGATAAGTGTCATGTCTGCCATGCATTGCGGCTTGGGATTGCCGCAAATTGTCAATGTGGCGCTGACCATGCACGTTCAGCTGTGCCCACAGACCGCCCATCCTTGGCATGGGCGTTGCAAAAGCCTGTGCTTTCTTCAACACCAGGAGCAAGCTATGCGGGTTCAGTTGCAACGCGGTTTTACGCTGATGGAAGTGATGATTGTGGTGGCGATTTTGGGCATCTTGGGGGCGGTGGCACTGCCTTCCTACCAGGACTACACCATTCGCGCCCGCGTCACAGAAGGCTTGGTGTTGGCCGCTGCTGCGAAAAATGCGGTGGTTGAAAATTCCGCCATGGGCAGCGCCTTTGCCGCAGGCTGGGACAAGCCGCTGCCCACCGAAAACGTTGAAAACATTGCCATTGACAGCAGCAACGGTCAAATCGAGATCAGCTTTACCGCCAAGGCGGGCGGTCAAGCAGGAGCCAACAGCATCATCATGGTTCCGACTGCAGAGCGCGCGGCAACGCCAGAAATCCCCGCAGTAGGCGCGCCCGGGGATGCCAACTATGTGCCCAAAGTGGAAGCAGTCGCAGCCGCCAGCAATGAGCCTTTGTTGGTCGGCAAGCTGCCGCTGGGCTCTATTCGCTGGACGTGCGACCAAGGCACATTGCCGACGCGTTACCGGCCGGCCATGTGTCGCAGCACCAGTTGATATCGCGTACAGCGGCGGTGGTTACGCCTGCGCCTGCCAGCTTTTACCGCCGCGCTTTTCCACCACGTGCACGCCGGTCATGACCATGGTTTTGTCCACGGCCTTGCACATGTCATACACGGTCAGCAGGGCCACTTGCACGGCCGTCAGGGCCTCCATCTCCACGCCAGTTTTGCCGTGGGTTTCCACCGTGGCTTCACAGCGCACCGCATGCTGCTCGGGCAGCAGCTCAAATTCCACGGCCACCCGTGTCAGTGCCAGCGGGTGGCACAAAGGAATCAGGTTGCTGGTTTGCTTGGCCGCCATGATGCCGGCGATGCGCGCGACGCCCAGAACGTCGCCTTTCTTGGCGGTGCCATGGCGCACGATGTCAAAGGTGGCAGGCTGCAACTCGATGCGGCCTTCGGCAATCGCGACACGGTGCGTGGGCGATTTGGCACCCACATCGACCATGTGCGCCTGTCCATGGTCATCAAAATGGGTAAGTCCCTGATTGGGCAGCTGGTTATCGCTCATAGTTTCTGTTCCAAAGAGAAGGCACCAACGGGGGCTACAAAGCCTGACAGCGTGTAACGCTGGGAACGTTGGCGCAATGCAGGCATCATAAGAGCCTGTTTTTGCCTCCAACGGCCTTGGGCCTTTCGCCAGTTATGCCTTTTGCTTCCACCCGCACCCTTTGTTCTGCTGCGCGTGCCAGTGCGCTGGCCGTGGTGTTGTACCTCGGTATGGTGCAGCTGGCGCCTGTGCATGCCCAGCTTGCGCTGCCCAACATGGGCGATGGCGCTGACATTACCACCAGCGAAGAGCGGCGCCTGGGTGACCGGATCATTCGTTCCCTGTACCGTGATCCTGATTACATCGACGACCCACAGCTGCATGCTTACGTGATGGACATCTGGCAGCCGCTGGTGCAGGCCTCTCAAGCGCGTGGAGACTTGTCTGAAGAGCTTCAAGAACGTTTTGCCTGGCAGGTGCTGCTGGGACGCGACAAGAGCATCAACGCTTTTGCGCTGCCCGGGGGATATCTGGGCGTGCACCTTGGGTTGATTGGTGCCGTCGGTAGCCGCGATGAACTGGCGTCTGTGATGGCGCACGAACTCACACACGTCACCCAGCGCCACATCGCACGCATGATTGGCCAAGACAAGCGCAGCACGCCGTTGCTGATCGCAGGCATGATTTTGGGGGCGTTGGCAGTGAGCAAAAGTCCGGACGCAGCCAATGCCTTGATCGTGGGCGGTCAGGCCGCTGCCATCCAAAACCAGCTGAGCTTTTCGCGGGATATGGAACGCGAAGCCGATCGTATTGGCTACAGCTTGTTGGCGCCTGCAGGCTTTGCGCCCCAAGGCGCTGTCAGCATGTTTGAAAAGCTCCAGCATGCCAGCCGCTTGAACGACAACGGCAGCTGGCCTTATTTGCGCAGCCACCCACTGACGACAGAGCGCATCGCAGACATGCAAACACGGGTGCCACACGACCACCAGCATGCTGCCAAGCCCACCATGGAGCATGCCATGATGGCAGGACGTGCCCGTGTGTTAAGCCGTCCTGGCGTAGACACACTGCGGCAATGGATGGGCTTGCCGCGCATGCCAGAATTTGCAGGCTTAGGCCCTCTCGAGCAGGCAGGGCAGTTGTATGTGGCGGCGATTAGTGCGCTGGAGCTCAAGCAGCTGTCGGCGGCGCGCCAGAGTTGGCAGCAGTTGCAGCAGCATGTCGCGCGCCAAGGCGATGGGCCAGCACAGCGCCAAGTGCAATGGTTGGGCGCTGAAATTGAACTGGCTGCACAGCAGCCGCAGGTGGCATTGCAGCACTTGCAAGCAGTGGGTGGGCAGGAGACTTCCATGGCGCGCCCACAGTTGTTGCTTAGCAGCCAGGCATGGATTGCGTCAGGGCAGTCGACCTTGGCGGCAGACAAATTGCAAACCTGGGTGGTGACGCATCCGCAAGATGCAGCCGCATGGCGCTTGCTGGCGCAGGCGTGGCAAGCTGTTCAACAGCCACTGCGGGCGATTCGCGCAGAAGCAGAAGCACATGTGGCCCACTACGATTACGCCGCTGCGGTAGATCGTTTCAAGGCAGCGCAGGATGTGGCGCGCCGCAGTTCCAGTGCGGCTGACCATATTGAAGGCTCCATCATCGACACGCGGCTGCGTGCGGTGGAAGCTTTATTGCGGGAACAGGCGCGCGAGTAAAGCCTCGATCAGCATACCGAGCAAGGAGTACAAGATGGCTCCCCATACGGCAGCCCAAAACCCTGTGACATGCAAGCCGCCCAGCAAGCCGGAAGCAGCCCAAAGCATGAGCCCATTGATGACGAACAGAAAGAGCCCGACTGTCAGCAAGGTGGCAGGCAAGGTCAACACCACGAGCACGGGGCGTACCAAGGTGTTGAGCAAACTGATGACGATCACAGCCCACAAGGCAGAACCAAAACTTTGGACCTGCACACCGCTAAATACAGCGGCCACCAACAAGAGCGCGGCAGCACTGAGCAGCCATTTCAGCAAAATTTTCATAGCGTCAGCATAGCTTGCAAGGCTTCATGCCTCAAGTCATGGGCATGCCTATCAGGCGGCGAGTACTTCGCTGACGCACACGGTCCACACCGCACTCACGCCGGTCAGCATGCAAGCCAAACGTTGCAACGGGCGCTGTGTTGCCAGCGCTGGGGCGGGCTGGTGTTCGGCAAGCTTAGGTCGGCGCAGATCGACCACTTGTGCGTGGGGGCCGTGCACTTGCTGTAGATCGGCCAGCACCTCAGGCAGGGGCCCTTTGGCCAAGTTCGCGGTCACACGTGCCCCTGTGCTTTGCAGCAACGGCACGCATTCAGCAAACAAGCGCTCCGCCCATTTGTTGCGCCAATGTTCACGGGCGCGATTGCTCACGAACTTGCTGACGCGGTGGGTGATGCGGGGGGCGCAAGCCACCAAAATCCAGTGCGTGTTGGTGGCGGTGGGCGCGCGCGAGGCCGTCTCTAACAATGGCAATGCGTACTGCGCATCGTCGACGTAGACAATAATCGTTTCCAAAATAGGCCTCAGCCAATGGGCGAAAAAAAAAGGAAGACACAAAAAAAGCAACTTTGCTTGGAACGGCAGGAAAGCTATTGGTTCCCTGCCGTTGGCTGCAAAGTTGCTTCATGACGGCCAAGGCTGATGCTCAGCCTTGGCGTAGTGTGCGCTTAGTGCGCTGCAGGTGTCGCTTTCTTGCGGGAGGCCACCAACTTACCCAATGCCAGCACCAGCAGAGCGCCGCCAACGTGAGCAATCCAGTAAAGAGGCATAGAAGCGTTAAAGACGGCCATGCCATTTTCTTCAACTGCCAACAATTTAGGTGCCCAGGTCCACTTATCTGGGTTCACAAACAATGGATCAGTTACCAGCATGCCACCAGCAATCCAGCCCAGCAGCATGCCGCCGGCCACGATGATCGCAGGGAAGCGCTCCATCAGCGTAATCACCAGCTGCGAGCCCCAAACAATGATAGGGATGGAGATCAGCAGACCCAAGGTCACCAGCAGCAACTGGTGGTCGCCCGAGCTTTGGGCCGCACCAGCAATGGCGATCACGTTGTCCACCGACATCACCAAGTCCGCCACGATGATGGTCTTGATGGCAGCCAGCAACTTATCGCTGCCTTGAATGTTGTCATGACCTTCTTCATCCGGCGCAATCAGTTTGATACCAATCCACACCAGCAGCAGTGCACCCACCAGCTTCAAAGCGGGCAGCGCCAACAGTGTCATGGCAAAGGCAATCAAAATCACACGCAAGATGATGGCACCGGCCGTGCCGTAAATAATGCCCTTGCGGCGTTGTTCCGGCGGCAGCTTGCGGCACGCCAGCGCGATCACAACCGCGTTGTCACCACCCAGCAAGATGTCAATGATGATGATTTGCCCCAGTGCAATCCAAAACGGGGCATGGGTCAGGAAATCCAAATCCATAATAAACCTCAGGTGAAAACCGCCAGCACGCAAGAGCGCTGGTGAAAGTTAGGTTACGTACAGTCCCTGGGAGAAGTTGGGCACCACTGGTGGCGGCACCAGGGCACTATGGGAGCTCCTTGGGGGACTATATGTAATCAGTCGCCCAAAGGTCTTGCCCGCAAGACCCTGCTGGATCTCACCTGATAAGCCGGAAGCACATGCTTCGTATTGACGACTTACCAATCCGCTCAGTGTGGCTGAATGCACACCCAGCGGGGAGCTACTCCCCTTTGAAGGCCGCAATTTAACCACAACTTCCATGCTTTGGCAGGGTTTAAAGCATGTGGTTTTTGCGGATGTAGTCAGTGTGCGCGTTTTGCACGAAGGTGCGCAGGCTGGAGCGCCGTGTTGTTCTGTGCAGCCCGATTAAGCTGCAGTGCTGCTGCCCAGGCTGGCCCATTGGTGTAGCAGCCAATCGGTAAAGCGCTGAGGATGGGTGTTGGTGTGCTGATAGGTGCGCTGTGTCATAGAACCATTAAGCAGTGTGCATGGCCACACCATGTGGGCATTGGCGGCTCGAACGATGCTGTTTGGCATCCCAGAACTTTTCATGCACATAGAAAAAGAACATTTGCACCGTTGGCTCTAGCAGGCTCAAGGCCAAAGCCGCACGCCAGCTGCCAGTGACTGCATAGCCCACAGCCGTGGCCACTGCCAGATGTACAGCGTAATAACTCAGGGATTTGCACAGATTGCGCCAGCGGCGCACAGCCACCCTGTCCCAGCACTTGTCATGCACAAAGTAAGCCACTGCTTGAACCGACGGCTCCAGCAAGCTCATGCCCATCGCAATGGCCCAGCTGCCGGTCACTGCATAGGCGACGCAGGCTGCCACTGCCACGTGAAGGGCGTAGTAGCTGGCGGTTTTGGTCAGCGCAGATTGGTGGCGATGCAAGACAGTGGGTAAGGAAGACATGAGTTAAATAATAGTTATTATTAATTAATTTTGTAATTTGATAGTTTTTATGTGGTTCATTATCTTTGGCTATATCCATGGGGATTGACCGATGCCATGTCTTGCCTACCGAGCTCCAACAGAGCCACTGCAGGCTCTGGATAATGCGGGCTGCGATCCAAGAGGAATGTGTGACATGACCCAACTGCCTGCACCGTGGATGGTGCGCTCTTTGTCCGTGCGTGATGTACCTAGCTTGCTCCAGCTGCAAACCATTTGCTATGGCGATATGTTTTTGGAAAGCGAAGAGGTTTTTGCGCGTCGACTGGCATGTGAGTACCAGTGCTCCTTGGGCGTCGTACAGCCAGGCGATACGGCTTTGCATGCCTACCTGGTGGGATATTGGTCTAACTTTGGAAAAGTCACGCCCCTCAACGGTGAGTTCAATGCGCCTGCACCGGGTGCGCAAGTGCTGTATTTGCACGATATGTCAGTCCATCCCCATTTGTCAGGTCAAGGTGTGGCCAAGCATTTGCTTGAATGCTTGCTGCAAATGGGCCGTGAGCGAGGCGTTGCCCAAGCTTGTCTG
This sequence comes from Comamonas sp., assembly GCA_051887595.1. GTDB lineage: Bacteria > Pseudomonadota > Gammaproteobacteria > Burkholderiales > Burkholderiaceae_C > Comamonas. The sequence goes on along the minus strand of JBJEZV010000028.1, from coordinate 15,384 downwards.
GTGTCAGTACAAGGCTCACAGACTTATTGGGAACGTCAAGGGTTTTCTCTATGTCCCGTCCATGACATACAACAACAGCACAACCTTGAAACTTACGGGCAAGGCGCTGTGTATATGGCACGAGCGCTCTAATTTCTTACAGTTGCGTGCTTGACTGACATGCAGGTGTGCTGGTGTCGCGATAATCACGCGCATGCCCAATCGTTGGAAACCGAACGTCACCGTCTCTGCCGTCATTGAACGTGACCAGCGCTTCTTGCTGGTGGAAGAAAACACCTCAGATGGTTTGCGCCTGAACACCCCTGCCGGTCATTTAGATCCGGCAGAAACGCCAGCGCAGGCTTGTGTGCGCGAGGTGCTGGAAGAAACGGCATACAGTTTCTCGCCACAAGCGCTGGTCGGTATTTACATGAACCGGTTTATCCGCACGCGCAGCGGTTCAGACATCACCTATATGCGTTTTGCTTTCACGGGTGAGTTGGGGCAATTCCATGCCCATCGGGTTTTGGATGAAGGCATCGTGCGCACGGTATGGCTTTCTCTAGAGGAATTGAAAGCGACCGCCCATTTGCATCGCAGCCCCGTGGTTTTGCAGTC
>JBJEZV010000028.1:12129-14687 GCA_051887595.1 Comamonas sp. | reverse complement strand
TCCGCAACAAAGGAACGCAGGCCAGCCCAGGTGTGTGATGGGCGGCGAATGCGCAGTGTGGTGGCCTGCTCGATGTTCCAGATGCCAGTCGCAATGTCCTCTTCTTCGGGCTGCACATCGTGCGGATAGGTGGCATCTGCATTGGCCGGGGAGCCGAGCAGCTGGCCCGCATCAGGTTTGAAATAAAAGCTTTCATCGGCGCTGATCACCGCAGGCCAATGTGTGGCATCCATTTCTGCAGGAACGGGGAAAGTAAAAGCACTGCGACGCGCAGGCACCAAGCCGATAGCGCGCGCACCTGCCAGCTCACCAACCCCATCGGCCCAAGCGCCTGCGGCATTCACCAAGCATGCAGCGACAGCCTGGCGCCCATCAGCCAAGGCTACGCTCCAGCATTGGGCGCTGCCATCCCATGCGAGCGATACCACTTGCGCCGAACACCACAGCGCACCTCCGGCTTGGCGCATGCCACGCAAGAAGCCTTGGTGCAGCGCATGCACGTCGATATCGCGGGCCGCATCATCTACAAAGCCATCGACCATGCACTCGGCCAGTACTGGCACGCGGGCGCGCAAAGCTGCACCATCTAAGCGCATGGCATCCGGTGAGTGTTTGAGCGCCTCAGCGTAAGCAACGTCAATCAACGGCTTTTGTGCCGCCGTACCCACATACATGACCCCGCGTGGACCGAGGATGGGGTGGTCGGTGAACCCGGCGGGCGGCGCCTCATAAAAAGCGCGGCTGGCGCGCGTCAGAGCTTGAACTTGCTGTGGCCCGTAATGCTCTTCGAACAGTGCCGCCGAGCGACCCGTGGTGTGGTAGCCCGGTTGTGACTCTTGCTCAAGCACCAGCACACGCTGGCCTGCTCGTGCCAATTGCCAAGCCACGCTGGCCCCGGCCATGCCGGCGCCGATGATGATGTGATCCCAAGCAGATGAGTTGGTTGAAGTGTTTGCGCTCATGGACGTAACCATACGCTGCTTTCGTGGGAGCAACCTGATCCGCTAGGCCTAGCTTTTGCTTGATATGGATCAAACCCAGGCGCTTGGCACACGGTTTTTCACAGATGAAGCCTAAGACGGCGGTGGTGCATGCCGATACTTTCGAGCTAGATACTTTTTGAAACAGTGCCCTCGCAGCAATGCGAGGGCGCTGCGCTCTGCATTCTTTGGAGATTCCATGAACTACTGGCTGCACCGCATGCGGTTGTCTCACAAGCTGTTGTTACTCGGACTGATCGCACTGGTCATGGTGGCCGTGCCCTTGTCGCTGTACGTGGAAGAAGCCTTAGGCAGTTTGCGCCATGCACGCAATGAGGCCGCAGGTATGCCACCCATCGTGGCGGTCAATGCTGCCGTACAGCGACTGCAGGTGCACCGTGGTACGGCTGCAGGCATGCTGGGTGGCGATAGCACCATGGCCTCGCGGCGCGCAGGCGTCAAAGATGCCGTGCACCAGCAGCTCGATGCAGCCCAGCAAGCGCTGGTGCAGGCAGAAGCACCTCAGGCACTGCGACAGCAGTTCCATGACATGGTGCAGCGCTGGAAGGTGCTGGAGCAGGCCGTAGCCAGCCGCTCCATTCAAGGACCACAGAGCATGGCGCAACACACGCAGTTGATCGGCCAGATGCTGCTGCTCAACGAGAGCCTGATGCATACCTACCAGCTCACGACCACAGAGCACGAAGACAGCCAGGCCATGATTCAGGCGGTGCTGACGCAGGCGCCTTTGCTCAGCGAAAGTCTGGGTTTGCTGCGCGGACAAGGCGCAGGCTTTTTGGCCCAAGGCGTGCTTCCCCCGGAAAACCGCGGCACATTGCGCGCCCTGCACCAACGCGCCGTGGACTTGCAAGCGTCCATGGATCGCTCTTTGCAGCGTGCGATGCATCTGAATCCCAACTTCCGCAGCGCTTTGCAGCAACCCTGGGCACAGGCACAGAAGCTGTCCAGCGAAGGCTTAAGCTTGGCCGCTGACCAGCTGATCAATGCCAATGCACTGTCATTGGCATCGCCCGTATTTTTTGACACCCTGACACGTGGCATCGAAGCCATTAACAGCGTGTCGGTCGAAGGGGCACAGGCCTTGAGCCAGTATTTGCAGGAGGAACAATCCGAGCACCGCCAGTCCTTGGTGCTGACTTTGCTGCTGGTTGCCGCAGGCATGACCGTCGGTGTGGCGCTGGCAGTGGTCTTTGTGCGCTCCATTACCCAGCCTTTGCAGCGTGCAGTACACATGGCCCAAGCCATTGCCAGCGGTGACCTCAGTGGTGAAGATGCAGAAACCGGCACCAACGAAGTGGGCGAGCTGCTGGATGCACAGCAGCAAATGCGTGCACGTTTGCGTCCCATGGTGGCGCAAGTGCGCCGAGGTGCGGACAGTGTGGCCCTGGCCAGCGCGGAGATTGCGCAAGGCAATTTGGATTTGTCGGGCCGTACCGAAAGCCAAGCCAGTGCGCTGGAAGAAACTGCAGCCTCGATGGAGCAACTCAGTACCACGGTGCGCAACAACGCCGACAACGCACGCCAGGCCAGCAGCCTGGCGCAAAGTGCTCGCGATGT
>JBJEZV010000028.1:10203-12029 GCA_051887595.1 Comamonas sp. | reverse complement strand
CCCATGTCAATGATCCAGTCGGCGGTTTTGATCACGTCGAGGTTGTGCTCAATCACCACAATGGTGTTGCCTGCATCACGCAACTGGTGCAGCACCTGCAGCAGCAATTGCACATCGGCAAAGTGCAAGCCTGTTGTGGGTTCGTCGAGGATATAGAGCGTGCGCCCGGTGTCACGTTTGGAAAGTTCTAGGGCCAGTTTGACGCGCTGCGCCTCGCCACCCGACAGCGTCGTGGCACTTTGCCCTAGGCGGATATAGCCTAGGCCTACGTCCAGCAGCGTTTGCAGTTTGCGGTGAAGGGTGGGAACATCCTTGAAAAAGGCGTGTGCCTCTTCTACCGTCATCCCCAGCACATCAGCAATGTTCTTGCCTTTCCATTGCACTTCCAAGGTCTCGCGGTTGTAGCGCTGGCCATGGCAGATATCGCAAGGCACATACACATCCGGCAAAAAGTGCATCTCTACCTTGATCATGCCGTCGCCCTGACAGGCCTCGCAGCGCCCACCAGCGACGTTGAAGCTGAACCGGCCCGGCCCATAGCCGCGTTCGCGTGCCATATTGGTTTCGGTAAATAGCTCACGGATGGGGGCAAACAGACCGGTATAGGTAGCAGGATTGCTGCGCGGAGTACGGCCGATGGGCGCCTGATCGACGTTGATCACCTTGTCAAAATGCTCCAGCCCTTCCAGTGCCACATGCGGCGCTGGTTCTGTGCCTGCGCGGTAAAGCTGGCGTGCCACTTCGGCATACAAGGTGTCGTTGACCAAGGTGGACTTGCCCGAGCCGGAGACTCCCGTCACGCAAGTGAACAACCCCACCGGAAACTCCACTGTCACATCGCGCAAGTTATGGCCGCTAGCCCCCACGATGCGCAGCGTTTGCAGACCATGGTGATCAACGGTTGTGGCCCCCGGAATACTGGGAAAGCCGCGTGTCGGCGAGGCCACTTCTGTGGCTACTTTCACGGGCAGCCATGGCGTGCGGTGGCGAGGTACTGCGATGCGTTTGCGCCCGCTCAGGTACTGGCCGGTCGGCGAATCTGGGTGCGCCTTGACTTGTTCAAACGTGCCTTGGGCCATCACGCGGCCACCATGCACACCTGCGCCCGGCCCCATGTCGATGAGGCAATCGGCCGCGCGCATCATGTCTTCGTCGTGCTCGACCACAATCACGCTGTTGCCAATATCCCGCAGGTGCTGCAGCGTGGCAATCAAGCGATCGTTGTCGCGCTGGTGCAAGCCGATGCTAGGCTCATCCAGCACATACATCACGCCTGTCAGGCCGCTGCCAATCTGGCTGGCCAGGCGGATGCGCTGCGACTCGCCGCCCGACAAGGTGTCGGCGCTGCGGTCCAGGCTCAAGTAATTCAGGCCCACATCCAGCAAAAACTCCAGGCGCGCTGCGATTTCTTTGACTACTTTTTCGGCGATATCCGCCTTGTTGCCGGGCAGCTTCAAGCTGGTGAACCACTGGTGCGCTTCGGTCAGTGTGGCGCGGCTGACTTCATAAATGGCGCGGGCTTGCTCACCTTCGCCCACCCGCACAAAACGCGCTTCGCGGCGCAGCCGCGTGCCTTGGCAATCGGGGCAAGTGCGCGTGCTGCGCAAACGTGCCAAATCGTCGCGCACGATGGGTGAATCCGTCTCCCGCAGGCGCCGCACCATATTGGGGATCACGCCTTCAAACACGTGCTCCACGACACTGGTTGCCCCCTCGCTGGTATAGGTGAAGGCAATTTTTTCTTCGCCCGAGCCCCACAGCACCACCTGCTGCACGTGTGCAGGCCAGCTGTCAAAAGAGGCTTCGACGTCCAATTGGTAATGCCG
>JBJEZV010000028.1:7703-10103 GCA_051887595.1 Comamonas sp. | reverse complement strand
CTGCGCGCCACTGGAGCCATGAGCATCAGCTTCGTGCCTTCAGGCAGCGCCAAGATCGCATCCACCATTTGGCTCACGGTCTGCGCTTGCAGCGGCAAATTGTGCTCGGGGCAATACGGCGTGCCAGCGCGGGCAAACAGCAGGCGCAGGTAGTCGTTGATTTCGGTGATCGTGCCAACTGTCGAGCGCGGGTTGTGGCTAGCGGCCTTTTGTTCAATGGCGATGGCGGGCGACAGGCCTTCGATCAAATCCACATCGGGTTTGTCCAGCTGCCCCAAAAACTGCCGTGCATAGGCCGAGAGGCTCTCCACATAGCGGCGCTGTCCTTCGGCATATAAGGTGTCAAATGCCAGGCTCGACTTGCCCGATCCTGACAGACCCGTAATCACCACCAATTGGTTGCGCGGGATGTCGAGGTCGATGTTTTTGAGATTGTGCGTGCGCGCCCCACGGATGCTGATGTGGCGGTGGCCCAGGGTCTGACCCAGATAGCGGCCAGCGTCATCCATGGGCGGTTTCGGTGTCGAAGCAGCAGTCACGATGGAGCGTTCTTTCCGTGGGAAAACCAAACATCATAGAGATTTGATCCGCGCCCCGTGTGGCAGGCTGTGGACGAATCGCAGACAATAAGGGCTTCTTACAGGACTTGTTCCAGGTCGTCGCCACCGCTCTGTGCGGTTTTTTTGTGCCGTCCCTTTTTGTTTGTACCGCGTGTCTGAACCCCAAATCGCCATCCCTACTGCCACGACAGCGACCGCCAGCAGCCGCATGACAGCGCAGGAGCGTCGCTCCAGCGTTTCTTTGGCCTTGATTTTTGCGCTGCGCATGCTCGGGCTGTTTTTGGTGCTGCCGGTGTTTGCGCTAGAAGCGGCCAAATACCCGGGCGGTGACGATTCCGCCATGGTCGGGCTGGCCATGGGCTTGTACGGCTTAACGCAGGCGGTATTTCAGCTGCCGCTGGGGCTGGCCTCGGACCGCTGGGGCCGCAAACGCATCATCGTCGCAGGCTTGCTGGTGTTCGCGGGCGGCAGTTTGGTGGCGGCGCTGGCCGATTCGCTGTGGGGCTTGATGCTGGGCCGCGCCTTGCAAGGTGCGGGTGCCGTATCTGCCGCTGTGACAGCGCTCATGGCCGATCTGACGCGCGAGTCCGTGCGCACCAAAGCTATGGCCATGGTCGGCGGCTCCATTGGGCTGGTGTTTGCGCTGGCCTTGGTGCTCAGTCCTTTATTGGCTGCCTGGGGTGGTTTGTCTGGCATTTTTGGACTCACGTTTGCGCTGGCGCTGGCAGGCATTGCCGTGGTGTTGTGGGTGGTGCCTGCACAGCCTGCGGCATCGCGCACGGCGCCGCGTGGTGATGTGCACCAGCTGTGGCAGCACCCGGACTTGCTGCGCCTCAATGCCGGCGTGTTCATCTTGCACACCGTGCAAATGGCTATGTGGGTGGCTGTGCCCGCGTTGCTGGTGAGCGCCGGTTTGGCCAAAGATGGGCACTGGAAGGTCTATTTGCCTGCGGTGGTGCTGTCGTTTGTGGCTATGGGCGCCTTGTTTGCGCTGGAGCGCAAAGGCCATTTGCGAGCGGCTTTGCTGGGGTCGATTGCCCTGTTGCTGCTGGTGCAGCTGGGCTTGGGTGCCTTGGCTTGGAGCGCCCAAGCACCGAGCTTGGTGGGGCTGGGGGTGCTGCTGTTTGTCTTTTTTGTCGGCTTTAACGCTTTGGAGGCCAGCCAACCCAGTTTGGTCTCGCGCATGGCGCCCGTCTCGCTGCGCGGGGCAGCGCTGGGGGCGTACAACACCTTGCAGTCGCTGGGCTTGTTTGCAGGTGGTTTTCTGGGCGGCGCACTGGCCCAGTGGGGCGGCGCCAGCGCGCTGTTTGCCACCACCAGCGTGCTCATGCTGCTGTGGCTGTGTATCACCTGGCCCTTGCGGCCCATCGGGCGCAACAAGGCTTAAAACTCCTGAAACAAGAGCTGCTTGCCATTGATACACAACGTTTTCAAAGTGTTTTGTATTGGAAAATGGCTTGGCGATTAGGCTGATAGCTCTTAAAACTTAAGTTTTTCGTGGCATCGCTGCGACGTCCGCTGTGCGGCAGGACCATGCTGTGCACGCCTATTGGCACCTGCGGTATGCTGTGCCCTGCAGCCGAACCGGGGGGTGCTGCAATCATGATCTGGCGCGGGAACCTCCCCACTTTTTGCCCGCGCTACTTACTGCAAAGGTCCATGCAATGGCATCCGTAAACAAAGTTATCTTGGTTGGTAATCTGGGGCGCGACCCCGAAATGCGCACCTTCCCTAGCGGAGACCAGGTCGCCAACGTCACCATCGCTACCACCGACCGCTGGCGCGACAAAAACACTGGCGAGAACAAAGAATCGACCGAATGGCACCGCGTGGTGTTCAA
>JBJEZV010000028.1:6385-7603 GCA_051887595.1 Comamonas sp. | reverse complement strand
AGTATCCGCACCACCCGCGTCGATTCATAGGCGCGGGTTTTTTATTGGTCCATACCTCAGGCGTGGCTTCTGACGCATCGCCATCGAGATCATGCACACTTCCTTTGCGCGCGAATGGCGCCAATTGCTGCAAAGCTATCCCGCTCCTATCGTGGCCCAGATGCAGTCTTTGGCTGCTGGGCATGCCGCCACGCTGGCACAGTATTTCTACGAAGCCATGCTGGAAGATCCCCAGGCGTCAGCGTTGTTGTCGCACGAACAGGTGCACACACGCTTGCTGGGCTCCATGCAGCAATGGATCCAGGACGTGCTGGGCGCAGACCTAGATGCAGACTTTGCGGCGCTGGTGCAGCGGCAGGTGCAAATTGGCCAGATCCATGCACGGATCGATGTGCCCGTGCATTTGGTGCTGCGCGGCGCCCGGCGGCTCAAAGACGCCGCCCACCGCCTGCTGCAGGCCGAGCACGCGGCGGCAGCCCATGGGGCCTGCCAGCTGCTCAGCGCCATCTTGGACCACGCCATGGAAGCCATGTCGCAGGCCTATGCGTTCTCACGCGAAGACACTGCGCGCAGCCAAGAGGCTTATCGGTTGTTTTCTGTGACGGAAAACTTGTCCACCGTACGCGAGCAACGTCGCGCGGAATTGCTGGCCTGGGAGAACCAGTGCCTGTACCTGCGCGCCATGGGTGGTGGCAGCCAGGCCATGCTGCAGGTGGCATCTTCGGACTTTGGGCTGTGGTTCCGCCACAAAGGCATGGACATGTTCCAAGGCATGCCCGCAGCGCAGGCCATCATGGAAGCCATGCAGTGCATCGACGAGGAGTTGCTGCCCGCTTTGATGCACAGCACGCCGGAGAACATGTCCGCCGCCCTCATGGCACTGCGCGACCAGACCCGCCACATGGCGATGAATTTGGAGGCGCTGTTCACCCAAAGCAGCGAACTGGACGCCGGGCGCGATGTGCTGACCCAGTTGCTCAATCGCAAGTTCTTGCCCGTGGTGATGACCAAGGAAGTGGCGTATGCGCGCAAGACGGCGTCGGTGTTTTCGGTGTTGGCCATTGACATTGACCACTTCAAGCACATCAACGATCGCTATGGCCATGAGGCCGGGGATGCGGTACTGCAGCAAGTGGCAGCGCTCATGAGCAACAGCATCCGGGGCGGCGACTACCTGTTCCGCTTGGGCGGGGAAGAGTTTTTGATGCTGCTGGTGGA
>JBJEZV010000028.1:3610-6285 GCA_051887595.1 Comamonas sp. | reverse complement strand
CCGCCGCGCACGGTGGCAAAGCCAATGCTGTTGTCCTTGCGCTCGCCGGTGTGACCAAAGCGCTCGTACACAGCGCGGTCTTGCAGCTGGGTGCCTTGGGCTTCGGCAATGACTTCACCCATCTTCAGCGCAGTGCCCGAGGGTGCGTCCACCTTGTGCTTGTGGTGGGCCTCTACGATTTCAATGTCGTAGCCTGTGTCTAGCGCCTTGGCTGCCATTTCCAGCAGCTTCAGCGTCACGTTCACGCCCACGCTCATATTGGGGGCGAACACGATGGCGGTCTTCTCGGCAAACGCGGCAATTTCGGCCTTTTGCGCATCGCTAAAGCCGGTGGTGCCAATCACCACCTTGACGCCCAACTCAGCACAGACCGCCAAATGCGCCAAAGTGCCTTCAGGGCGGGTGAAGTCAATCAGAAAGTCCGCCTTGGACAGCGCGGTCTTCAGGTCGCTTTCAATCAACGCGCCGCTGGTTTGGCCCAGAAATGCTGCTGCGTCGGTGCCAATGGATGCACTGCCAGGCATGTCCAAAGCGGCTGCCAGGACACAGTCCGTGCTGTTCTGAATGGCTTCCACCAGCATGCGGCCCATGCGGCCAGAAGCGCCGGCCACTGCCACGCGCAAAGGAGTGGAGGAGGAGGTCGTGGTCATAACAATTCCGTCAAAGGTTCAAAACGAGCAACGCCGCAGGGCACTGAGCTGCTGCGGCGCTGGAGCTGCATGCGTCATGCAGCTGGGAAATCAGCGGCTTTCCAGTGGCGGATAGCTGCGTTGTGGCGCGGGGGCGTCTGTGGTTTGCGCATTGTCAGTTTTGCCCGATTTGTTGGAAGCTGGGAACTTGGCCAGCTGTTCTTCGGTTGCCTGCAAATTGGGCACTTTGAGCTTTTTGTTGGGCTGGCCCAGCGTCGCGACAAACTCCGATTCCGTTGGCATGGGATCACCCTCGGCGCGCAGCAGGCGATCGCCTTCGAAGAACACGGTCAGCTTGCGCTGTTGCGCATCCACACCTTTGCGCTTGATGGTGAACACGTATTCCCAGCGGTCGTCGTGGAACACGCTGGTCACCAGGGGCGTGCCCAGGATTTCGCGCACTTGCTGGCGGCTCATGCCGGGTTGCAATGCCTCAACTTGTTCGCGCGAGACAAAATTGCCCTGCACCACCTCGACTTTGTAGGGGGTCAGAGCACTCATGGCACTGCGAGTGGTCTCGCCCACGCTGCTGCATGCAGCCAGTAGTGAGGCGAGAGACAGGGTCAGCGCCACCCGAAGGCGACAACGAGCTTGTACATGCATGGGTAATAAGCCAAGGGATATGATCTGCCCCATTGTAGCGGCAGGTTTTGTATGGGCCTGCACACGATGCGCCGCCCGAGGGAGTACCTGCTTGGATGTTGGCGGTTGCTGGCGTAAGCTAGCCCCATCCTTCAACTTTGCCCAGTCATGAAAAATATTGATGATCTCAAGAGTACAGGCCTGAAGGCCACCCTGCCACGCCTGAAGATCTTGGAGATTTTTCAAGGCGGGCGTCAGCGTCACATGACAGCAGAAGACGTGTTCCGCGTGCTGTTGGATGAGCGTTCGGACATTGGCCTGGCAACGGTCTACCGTGTGCTGACCCAGTTTGAGCAGGCCGGCATCTTGCTGCGCAGCAACTTTGAAAGCGGCAAGGCCGTGTATGAGCTCAACGAAGGCCAGCACCATGACCACTTCGTGTGTACCTCGTGCGGCAAGGTGGAAGAGTTCTACGATCCTGAAATCGAAAAACGCCAGCAAATGATTGCTGACCAAATGGGCTGGAGCATCCAAGACCACTCGATGTCGCTCTACGGCCAGTGCGCCGATTGCGTGGGCAAGTTCAAACGCTGAATCTGAGACGCCTGCACTTACAAGAAAAGCCGCTGATTGCGGCTTTTTTGTTGTCCAGAGAGGCTTGGGGCGGGGTTAGTGTGAGCGCGAGGACTGGCCCATGTCGCGCTCCATGGCTTTGCGGTGGCGCTCGACAAACTCTTCGTAGGTGTCGATACCGCGGAACTGCAAGATGGTGTTGCGCACGGCCGCTTCCACCAGCACCGCAATGTTGCGCCCGGCCACCACCTGGATCACGACTTTGCGCACCGGAATGCCGAGCACATCTTGCGTCAGTGGCTCTTGTGGCAGGCGCTCGTATTCGCGCTCCATGGTTTCCTTGCGCACCAGGTGCACGATGAGCTTGAGGCGCATCTTGCGGCGCACCGCGGTCTCACCAAAGATGGCGCGGATATCCAGCAGCCCAATGCCGCGCACTTCCAGCAGGTTTTGCAGCAGCTCCGGGCACTTGCCTTCAATGGTGGTTTGGTTGATGCGGTACAGGTCCACCGCGTCATCGGCGACCAGGCCATTACCGCGCGTGACCAGTTCCAGCCCCAGCTCGCTCTTGCCCAGACCCGACTCGCCTGTGATCAACACACCCAGGCCCAAAATGTCCATGAACACGCCGTGCATGGTGGTGCGATCGGCAAAGTGCTTGGACAAATAAGCGCGCAGCACATCAATGACAAAGGCCGATGCCTCGGTCGTTGAAAACATGGGGATGTGCGCTTGCTCACACATGCGAATCAGGGCATCGGGCGCGCTTTGGCCGTCGGCCAGCACCACGACGGGAGGCTCGAGCTTGATGATGCGCGCCACGCGGCGGGC
>JBJEZV010000028.1:2310-3510 GCA_051887595.1 Comamonas sp. | reverse complement strand
GACAAACCGTGCAGTCCTTCAAACAAAAGACCGGCTTCTTCAAAAGCGCGTTTTTTGCTGGTGGCATCAACGCTCACGAGCACTTGAGCGGGTGACAGGATGGAGGCTAAACGGTTCATGTGGAAATATTATGCATCGCCCTTAACGGACATGTCTGGCTGACGCCGGGGAGCGAAAAGGCCGCCAGCTGGCGGCCTCTGTCACCTAGGACTTTACCTAAATCTTGGGCATCGCAAAAGACGTTTGGCGTCATTCCATGGCCAAAGTGCCGATTTCGCGTTTGAGGGGCACGCCATTCCAGCCTTTGATGCGGGTTTTGTGGCTGACGACCTGGCGGTCAATTTTGTCGATCAGCTCGTCAATGGCGGCGTAGAGATCGAAGTGGGCCGTGCCCGCATGCAAGGCGTTGCCCTTGACGTGGATGCTGCACTCGGCACGCTGGCGGCGCTCTTTTTGCGCGGCGTTGTGCATGGACAGCAAAACCTTGACATGAATGACCTGGTCAAAGTGGCGCAGTACGCGCTCCAGTTTGGAAACCACATAAGCGCGCAAGGCGGGGCTTACTTCAAGGTGGTGGCCGCTGATGGTCAAGTTCATAAATCAACCTCCTGTGCTTTCAGGTGTGCAAAGCTGCATGCCGCACCGGGGGGTGCGGACGGGGCGGTTGAATGCGCATTCGTCGCTTGCGAACCACTATGCGCCTGTTGCTGGTGATGTGCAACGGGAAATCGGCATGCCCCGCTAAGGTATGGGTGCCCTACAGACGTGGGCCACAAAACAGCGCAAAATGGGCTGTTTTTGCTGAAGGCTGCAACCGCTTGTTCGAGCGGGCTTCGTGGCCGTTCATGATCGGCATCGACATTGAAGCAGTCGAGATTGTCCGCATTGCAGGCGGCGGTCCGGCCCTAAAATCCCCCATCGGAGTTGCGCTTGGTGCTTATGTGGCAGCAGGTGTACACACGTTCCGAATCTTTTTGTCTGCCCTCTCATGACACAGCCCACGACTTCCGCCTTGCACACTTCCAACATCACTTCGCTGCCGCTGCTGGCCCGCGGCAAGGTGCGCGACAACTACGCCGTGGGCGACGACCGCATTTTGATGGTGGCGTCTGACCGCCTGTCGGCGTTCGACGTGATCATGGGCGAGCCCATTCCAGGCAAGGGCGAACTGCTCACACAAATGGCGCTGTTTTGGTTCGA
>JBJEZV010000028.1:0-2210 GCA_051887595.1 Comamonas sp. | reverse complement strand
AAGATCCGCGACACCGCGATCCGCATCTACAAGGAAGCCGCCGAGATTGCGCTGACCAAGGGCATGATCATTGCCGACACCAAGTTCGAATTCGGCCTGACCGAAGATGGCGAGCTGGTGCTGATGGACGAAGTGCTCACGCCTGACAGCTCGCGCTACTGGCCTGTGGAAGGCTACGAAGAAGCGCTCAAGGCCGGTGTGAACCCTCCCAGCTACGACAAGCAGTTTGTGCGCGACTGGCTGGAGCAGGCCAAGGTCAACGGCCGCCTGTGGGACAAGACAGCTCCCGCGCCCCGTTTGCCCCAGGATGTGATCGAAAAGACAGCGGCCAAGTACCGCGAAGCCTTGGAGCGCCTGACCGCCTAATACGCGCAGCGCGACGGCGCAGATGCACAAAAAAAAAGCAGCCGTCCAGGCTGCTTTTTTCATGGGTGTTGGCGCATATTGATTCAAAAAGAGAGCTGCTTGCCTTAGATGGGCAACGATTTCCAATATAAAACACTTGGAAATCGTTGCCTGACAAAGGCCGGTAGCTCTTTTGTTTGACTATCAGCGGCGATGGGGCACAGCGTTGAGGGCCTGCACCATGTCGGTCGCGAGCTTGCGCAAAGCTTGCCAGCTGTGGCTGGGCCAACCCTCGGCAGGCAGGCCTTTGACAATCCCATCAACCAGGTGCGCCGAGTGCAGCAGCCGCACGGCGGCGCTGGCGCTCAGGCGCGGCACCACACGCTCAAAGAGCTTTTCTTTGGCGCCCCAAATGCGCAACTGCCGCAGCACCATGGGCAGAGGCTGCCCGCTGGCCAGCGCGTCTTTGGCACGGTGGAGGTTGCGAATGTCTTCGGCCAGTGTCCAGTGCACCAGCACCTCGGCCGTGCCCTCGGCTTGCAAGCCATCCATCATGCGCATGGTGCGCGCCAGATTGCCGCTGAGCACCGCTTCGGAGAGCTTGAACACGTCGTAGCGCGCCACATTGAGTACGGCCTGCTCCACCACTTCGTAGCGCAGCTCGCCCTCAGGCTGCAGCAGCCCCAGCTTTTGGATTTCTTGGTGCGCAGCGAGCAAATTGCCCTCTACACGATCGGCAAAAAACTGCAGCGTGCGCTGGCCTTCTTCGCCAGAGGCGACGCGCTGGTTTTGGCGTGCTAGGCGCTGGGCAATCCACTGCGGCAAGGCGGCGCGGTCGATAGGATCGATCTGTATCGTGACCCCGTTGGCCTCCAGCGCGCCAAACCACGCCCCTTTTTTGGTGGCTGCATCCAGGCGAGGCAGCGTAATGATGGTCAGCGTGTTCTCATCTTGCACCGATTGGCTTGCCAGCTGCTGGATCGCCACACTGCCGTCTTTGCCGGGCTTGCCAGAGGGAATGCGGATTTCGACCAGCTGCTTGTCGGCAAACAGGCTCAGTGAGCCCCCTGCGGCCAGCACGCTGCTCCAGTCGAAATGCGCGCCTTGCACGGTATAGACGCTGCGCTCGGTATGTCCGGTAGCGCGCGCGGCAGCGCGGATGGCATCGACTGCTTCTTGCAGCTGCAGCGGCTCATCGCCGTGCAAGGTATACAAAGGCCGCAGACCTTTTTGCAGGTGTGCGGCCAGTTGGTTCAACGCCAATTGCATGCGGGCTTATTCGTCGGCAGGAGCATCCGCCGCTTCCAGGCGACGCACGATTTGCTGGGCCATGTCGGCGTACATGTTGCGGTACAGCGCTGCTTCTTCTTCGTCCTTGGCCAGAGCCAAGGTTTCGCTGTAGCTCATGTCGCGTTTTTGGCTCAGCTCGGTCTCTTCGATCCAAGTGCGGCCTTCGGCGTCGCTCAGGCGAAAGCGCATGAACAGGCGCAGCTCCACTTCTCGCACCTGGCCCGAAACGGTCTTGGCCAGCACCACGCGCTCGCGGCGCTCGCCCAGCAGTTGCAGGCGCACCTGCGCCTCCTCGGGCTTAGCGGGTGGCAGCACGATGCGCAACTGCGCTCCGGCCGTGGCCAGATTGCGCAGCACTTCGCGCGTCAGCAGCGAGCCGCTGGGCGCTTGCACATAGACCGAGGAGAACGGAAAGGACGGCGCGCCACGCAGGCGAAAGCCGCAGGCACTGACCACGGGGGCCAGGGCCAACAGGGAAAGCAGCGTGCGTTTACGCATGGCGGACATCCTTAGCAAGTGCGTTAGACAACGATGTTAACCAGACGGCCGGGCACCACGATGACCTTTTTAGGGGC
>JBJEZV010000027.1:0-2691 GCA_051887595.1 Comamonas sp. | reverse complement strand
CAACAAGGGCGCCGCCCTGACCACGTTCATCTCACTGGCAGGCCGCTACGTCGTGCTGATGCCCAACAATCCCCGTGGTGGTGGTGTTTCGCGCCGCATCGAAGGTGAAGAGCGCGCCGAGCTCAAAGAAGCCATGGACCAGCTGGAATACCCCAAGGGTATGTCCATCATCGCACGCACCGCTGGCATTGGCCGCACAGCGCCTGAGCTGCAATGGGACCTGAACTACCTGTTGCAACTGTGGATCGCCATCGATGGCGCTGCCAAGTCCGGCAAGGGCGCCTTCTTGATCTACCAAGAATCGAGCCTGGTGATCCGCGCGATCCGCGACTATTTCAACAATGACATCGGCGACATCCTGATCGATACCGATGACATTTACGAGCAGGCCCAGCAGTTCATGGCGCATGTGATGCCTGAACACGCCGCCCGCGTGAAACGCTACCGCGACGATGCGCCGCTGTTCAGCCGCTTCCAGATTGAGCACCAGATTGAGTCGGCCTATTCGCGCGTGGTGCAACTGCCTTCGGGTGGCGCTATCGTGATCGACCACACCGAAGCCTTGGTGTCTGTGGATGTGAACTCGGCCCGTGCTATCAAGGGCGGTGACATCGAAGAAACCGCTACCCGCACCAATTTGGAAGCCGCTGATGAAGTGGCCCGCCAGATGCGTTTGCGCGACCTGGGCGGTCTGATCGTGATCGACTTCATCGACATGGAGGAATCCAAGAACCGTCGTGAAGTCGAAAACCGCTTGCGCGATGCATTGCGCCAAGACCGCGCTCGCGTGCAGTTTGGCTCCATCAGCAAGTTTGGTTTGATGGAAATGAGCCGCCAGCGCCTCAAGCCTGCGCTGAGCGAAGGTGCGCACATCAATTGTCCACGCTGCGGCGGTTCTGGCCACATCCGCGATACCGAGTCGTCGGCATTGCAGATCCTGCGTATCATTCAAGAAGAGTCCATGAAGGACAACACTGCCGCCGTGCACTGCCAAGTGCCTGTGGAAGTGGCGTCGTTCTTGCTCAACGAAAAGCGCACTGAGATCGCCAAGATCGAACTCAAGCAACGCGTCTCGGTGCTGATGGTGCCCAACAAGTCGCTGGAAACTCCGCATTACAAGCTCGAGCGCCTCAAGCACGACGACCCACGCCTGGAAAACCTGGATGCGTCGTACAAGCTGGCCGAGGAAGTGGAAGATGTGACCAAGGTCACCCGCCGCTCGCAAGAGCCCACCAACAAGCAAACCCCTGTGATCAAGGGCGTGCTGCCTGATACACCGCCTGCACCCGAGCCCCGTCCCCAGCCTGCGCCTCGTGCACAAGCCAAGGAACGCGCTGCGGCTGCAGCGCCTCGCACTGAAGTGCGTGAACAAGGCTTCTTTGCCTGGCTCAAGAGCCTGTTTGGCTTTGGCCCCAAGACTGCTGCCGAACCAGTGGCTGCTGCTAAAACAGAAGCTGGCCGCGAAAGCCGTAATGGCGAGCGCGGCGCCCGAGGCGAACGCGGTGGCCGCAACGGTCGCAATGCAGAGCGTGGAGAACGTGGTGCCCGTAATGCGGAACGTGGTGAGCGCAGCGGTCGTAACGGTGAACGCAGCGAGCGTGCAGAAAATACAGAGCGCAATGGCCGCCGTGATGAACGCGGTGAGCGCGCAGAACGCATGGACCGCAACAATGAAAACGCTCGCCCACAGCGCGAACCTCGCAGCCGCAACGAGCGTCAGCCCCGTCACACAGACACCGCTGAACAGCGCAACCTGCAAGCTGCGGTGGGTGAGAATAGCGTGTCAGCGCCTGAAGCTGAGCGCGCTGAACGCCAACCTCGTCGTGAGCGTGGCGAGCGCCGTGAACGCCAGCCCCGTGCGGCAGAGCTGCACAACGTCGCAGCACCTGAAGTCAACGCCCAAGTGGTGCAAGAGATGGTGAATGACTTGCAGGCCACGGAAGCGACGATAGCGCCAGCGGCCAACGGTGAGGAAGCGCCCCGCAATGGTCGCCGCTCGCGCGACCGTTATGGTCGTGATCGCCGCAATGGCCGTGACCGCAATGGTGCACCACGTGAAGAAGGTGTGCAGGAGGCCTCAGCCTTGGCCATCGAACCGCCTGTGTCTACTGTTGACACCACCGCGGTGACCACAGCCGAAGCCGTGGAAACACAGCCAGAAGCGCCTCGTCGCAGCTACTTCAGCCAGGTGACGCCTGCCACTACTGCTGCAGCAACTGAAGCAGCGGTTGATGCCCCCATCGCGGCAGCTGCGCCTGAAGTGGTTGCGGTAGCCCCGCAAGAAGTGGCACAACCTGCCGCGGCGGCGCCCGAGCAGGCAACTGCCGTCGATACGGCAGCAGCTCCCGAAGTGTCGGCCCCTGCAGCACCTGCTGTTGCAACCACCGCCGCTCCTGCTGCTGCGACTTTGCCACGTATTCAGACGTACCACCTGCCAGTCGATGAACTCGTGCAACTGGCTCGTGAAGCAGGTCTGGAATGGGTCAACTCGGATGCGGAGAAGGTCGCTGCTGTACAAGCAGCAATTGCTGCAGAGCCGCAGCCTGTACGCGTGCCACGCGAGCGTGCGCCCGTGGTGGTGGTGGACGAAGGGCCACTGGTCTTGGTCGAAACGCGCAAAGACCTCAACGCAATGGTCCTGCCCTTTGAGCAAGCGACCAACAACGCTTAAAGCGTAAAACCAATCGGGGG
>JBJEZV010000026.1:0-2705 GCA_051887595.1 Comamonas sp. | reverse complement strand
TCAGCTCGTCGTGCAGTTTGTGCAAAAGTTCCACGCGGATGATTTTACCGTAGGCCCCTTCGCCACCGAGGTGGGCTGGCCAATCCAGACAATGTGTCTCTAACAAGACCCGGCCGCCGTTGACGTCATTGGGGTCCAGCGAAGGGCGTACCCCCAGATTGGCCACGCCGCGCAGGGGCTGTGCATCCAGTCCATGCACCAGGACCGCAAAAATGCCGCTGGCTGCAGGCTTCCAGTGGTTAAAGCGCAGGTTCAGTGTGCGAAAGCCATCCAAGGCGCCCGGCGCTGATTCGGCCAATTGACGGCCCAGCTTGCGACCGTGCACCACGTGGCCAGAGATGGTGTAGGGATGGCCCAGCATTTGGGCGGCCAGCTCCATATTGCCCTCGCCCAGCGCTGCACGCACGGTGGTGCTAGAGACGCGCTCGCCATGGACTTCGTAGCTGTTCATGCGCGCCACATCAAAGCCCAGTTGCTGGCCTGCAGCGTCCAGCATGGCATAGTCACCCGCACGTTTGGCGCCAAAGCGGAAATCATCGCCAACCAAGACATATTTAGCGCCCAAACCATCGACGAGCACTTCCTGGATAAACGCTTGCGGCGACTGGCTGGCAAGTTGTTCGTTGAACGGTATCACCACGACCTGGTCCGCGCCGCACAGCTTTAATTGCGAAAGCTTGTCACGCAGCGTGCCCACGCGCGCGGGCGCCAGATCGGGCTGCTGAAACTTCTGGGCAAAGTAGTCGCGCGGATGGGGCTCAAACGTCAAGACACAGGTGGGAATACCGCGTTGCGCTGCTTCGGCCTGGAGCAAGGCCAGCATGGCTTGGTGGCCGCGGTGCACGCCGTCAAAGTTGCCGATGGTGACAGCGCACTGTGGCGCCAGTCCCGGGTGCTTGAATCCGCGAAAAATCTTCATCTTTATTGCTTTGGTTTTTATAGCTTGCAAACCTGCCAATTGCGAGTGCGGTGGCAGTTTGTCACCGAAAGCAAGTATATTGTGATGCAGATGTGCGGTGCGGGAAGCCCGAACGTGGGCGACTTGTGGCGCGCAAGCTTGTGTGCAAGGAGGCCCGAACGTGAGAGTTTTGAAGCTGTCCGCCCATGGCTTGCCCCAGTCATGGCTCACGCTGGAAGAAGCGGTGCTGCACTATGCAGCAGACGATGTACGCTGGACCTTGGGGGCGCCAGTTGCCGTATTTCACGGCGGTCACAACGCAGTCACAGGCCAGCAATCGTGCATTGAAGTGCACAGCATCATTGGCACACGCGGCGTGCCCCGCATCAATCCGCATGCACTGACACCGGGTCTGACCAACACCAAACTGTTTGCGCGTGACCGCAATGTCTGCGCTTACTGCGGCAAGACCTTTGAAGTGCAGCACCTGACGCGCGAACACATCGTACCCATTTGCCAGAACGGCCAGAACACCTGGATGAATTTGGTGACAGCTTGCCGCTCTTGCAACCACCGCAAAGGTCCGCGCACGCCCGAACAGGCGCGCATGCCGCTGGTGTATGCCCCGTATGTGCCCAGCATCTGGGAAGACTTTATCTTGCGCAATCGCCGCATCTTGGCGGACCAAATGGAGTTTTTGCGCATGCACGTGCCCAAAACCTCGCGCTTGGTGGGCGGTGCAGGCTTAAGCAAAGACCCTGTTCTGGAGTTTGAAAATTTCAGTAATGCGTGAAATTGCGCAGAGCGGCATGGTGAAATCTAGGGTTTTCCCTTAGATCTCTATTGCCATGATCGTGCACGAGCGCCCGTCCGGGTTGACCCTTTTCCTCATCATGAGAGGGTCGGTGCTACAGCGCATCCGCTGGAAACTCTCGCTGAACATTTTGCTGGCCGTGCTGGTGACTTTCGCCCACGGCTATTTGTTTGACATCAAGATTACCGTCACCACGATCCCCTTTACGCTGATTGGCCTGCCACTGGCCATCTTCTTGGGCTTTCGCAACAACACTGCCTATGACCGCTACTGGGAAGGTCGCAAGCTCTGGGGAGACTTGAACATCCGCGCCCGTGTGCTGGCGCGGCAGTGCTTGAGTTTGATTCAGCTGCCCCAAGCCTTGCAGGCGCACAACCGTGAAGGGGATGTGCGTGTGCGTATGGTGCACCGTGCCTTGGCCCACGCCCATGCTTTGCGCGCGCAATTGCGTGGTCACGTGGATGATCGGGCGCTGGAGCGCTGGCTCACGCATGAAGACTGGGAGCGGGTGCGCAATCTACCTTTGGCCTATCGCGGCGATGCCATCGTGCAGGCCAATGCCCATGATTTGTCGCAATGCGTGCGCGATGGGTTGATTGATCCCTGCGTGTCCACCAAGATGGACGAAACGCTGACCCATATGACCTTCGCCGCTGCATCGTGCGAGCGACTGCGCCATACGCCCATCCCGTTCTCGTACACCTTGCTGTTGCACCGCACAGCGCACCTGTACTGCTTTTTGCTGCCCTTCGGCTTGGTCGACGTGACGGGCTTTATGACCCCCTTTGTGGTGGGTATCGTGGCCTACACCTTCTTTGGTCTGGATGCGCTCGGTGATGAGCTGGAAGAGCCATTTGGCACCGACAACAATGACTTGCCGCTCGATGCCATGTGCCGGAGCATGGAGATGAACCTGCTGCAATTGCTGGGCGACCCGGATATTCCTGCGCCCATGCAGCCGGTAGACCATCGGCTGACCTAAGTTTGATCGTC
>JBJEZV010000025.1:0-23044 GCA_051887595.1 Comamonas sp. | reverse complement strand
AATCTCTTTCAGAAATCTAGCCCGCTGCGATCAGCGAAGCCTTGTATTGTAGCACAGTTTTTACTGTGCTTGCAAAAGAATTTTTGAAGTTTCTTTTGCGTCGCCGTCACAGTGCTGTGACCGCGAAGACTTGCATTGTACATCGCTTTTGAAGCTCTGTAGAAATTCCTGCAAAAAACTTTTCAACGATTGGCGCAAAAAGATGCGCTGCACTAGCAAGGAGGCGAACTATAGCACCGTTTGGGCGCCATTTTAGAAAAAACCTTTTCACTCCCGGCCATCAAGATGGCCGGGAGTGAGGCAGCGCACGGCGCTGCCTTGGATAATGCAGCCACCATGGCATTGATTACCTTATTGGACGCCCAACTTGCGTTTGGGCACGTGGCCTTGTTGGACCACGCCAGCTTCTCACTGGAAACCAACGAACGCGTCGGACTGATTGGCCGCAACGGGGCTGGCAAGTCTTCGCTGCTGAAAATTCTGGGCGGACTGGCACATGCCGACGACGGAGCGCTGCAGGTACAAAACGGCATTCGTATTGCCTTTGTGCCGCAGGAACCGAATTTAAACCCTGCGCATACGGTGTTTACCTCTGCGGCGGAAGGCTTGGCAGAGATTGCGCGTGTGCGTGAGCTGTACCTGTCGGGCGCTGAAGGCGTGGACTTGGATGCTTTGCAAACCCAAATTGAGGCGCAGGACGCTTGGAACTGGGAGCAGCGTGTCGAAGAGACGCTGCAGCGTTTGCATCTGGATCCACAAGCCGTGATTGGTAATTTGTCGGGCGGCACCCGCAAGCGCGTGGCCTTGGCCCAAGCCTTGGTGACCAAACCTGATGTGCTGCTGCTCGATGAGCCCACCAACCATTTGGACTTGGATTCGATTGCCTGGCTGGAAGATTTGCTGATCGACTTCAAGGGCAGCGTGATCACAATTACCCACGACCGGGCATTCTTGGACCGCATTGCCACCCGCATTGTGGAGCTTGACCGTGGACAGCTGCAGTCGTACCCCGGCAACTTTGCGCAGTATTTGACTCAGAAGGAAGAGCAGCTGCAGCAAGAGGCGGTGATCAATGCCAAGGCGGACAAGCTGCTGGCACAAGAAGAAGTCTGGATTCGCAAAGGCGTGGAGGCCCGTCGCACCCGCAGCCAAAGCCGCATTGAACGACTCAAAGCACTGCGGGCCAACCGCCAATCTCGCCGCGAGGCCTTGGGCAGCGTCAAGCTGGATGTGGACTCGGGCCGTGATAGCGGCTACCAAGGCAAGATCGTGGCAGAGCTCACGGATGTGTCCAAGTCCTTTGGCGACAAGACCATTGTCAAAAAATTCACCGGCACGATTTTGCGTGGCGACAAGGTGGGACTGATTGGCCCCAATGGCGCGGGCAAGACAACGCTGCTGAAAATGATTTTGGGCGAGCTGGAAGCGGATACCGGCAGCATCCGACGTGGCGCCAATTTGCAAGTGGCGTACTTTGACCAGATGCGCCACCAGATTGATCTGGATGCAACGCTAGAGGACTTCATCAGCCCGGGCAGCGAATGGATCGAAATTGGCAGCAACAAGAAACACGTGAAAAGTTATTTGCAAGATTTCTTGTTCTCCCCTGCGCGGGCACACTCGCCGGTGCGTTCGCTGTCCGGTGGTGAGCGCAACCGTTTGCTGCTGGCACGGTTGTTTGCACGGCCTGCGAATGTTTTGGTGCTGGACGAGCCGACCAACGATCTGGATATCGACACACTGGAATTGCTGGAAGATCTTTTGCAGCAATACGACGGCACAGTGTTTTTGGTCAGCCACGACCGCACGTTCTTGGACAACGTGGTCACCAGCATCATTGCCGCCGAAGGTGATGGACTGTGGCGCGAGTACGAAGGCAGTGTGCAAGATTGGCTGACGCAGTCGCAACGCACACGTGCTTTGGCGGAGCAAGCGGCCAAGGCGGCCACACCCAAAGCAGCGGCAGCGACCAAAGCTGAAGCGGCTTCGGAATCGAATAGCGCCAACGCCACCCCAGCCAAGCGCAAGCTCAGCTACAAAGAGCAGCGCGAGCTCGATCAGCTGCCGGACTTGATTGCCCAGCTGGAAAGCGAGCAAGCCACCATCCGCAAGGAACTGGAAGATCCAGGCATTTACGCCCGCGACAATGCACACGCCATGCAGCTGCATGCGCGTGATGGCGAGATTGAAGAAGCGTTGATGCAGGCCTTGGAGCGCTGGGAGCTGTTGTCCAACTAAGGGGCATGGGTGCATGCGTTGCACCCATTCATCAAGATAAAAAGAGAGCTGCTTGCCTAAGCACAGAAAGCTTTTCAAATACAAAACTATTTGAAAAGCGCATGCAGCTTAGGCAAGCAGCTCTTTTTATTGATGTAGCGCCGCTTCTGCAGCGCTGATCGTGGTCAGATACGGTGGCGCACGTCGGGCGATGCACGCAGCTTGCTCAGCAGCGCGGGTGCGATCTGCGTCAAAGGCAGTACCTCATCCGCTGCGCCATGGGCGATGGCTTCGCGCGGCATGCCAAAGACGATGCACGACGCCTCATCTTGTACATAGTTGTAGCTGCCCGCGTCTTTCATCTCGCGCATGGCAACCGCACCGTCTGCGCCCATGCCAGTGAGCATGACGCCAAAAGCATTGCGCCCGGCAAAGTGGGCCACGGATTTGAACAGCACTTCCACGGATGGCTTGTGGCGATTCACGGGCGGAGCTTGCTCGTCGACCACGGCCACATAGTTGGCACCGCTGCGCGAAATAGCGAACTGCTTACCACCAGGCGCGATGTAGGCATGACCCGGCAGCAAACGTTCACCATGGGTGGCTTCTTTGACCGTGATCTGGCACAGGCTGTTCAGGCGTGCGGCAAAGCTGGTCGTAAAACCTGCGGGCATGTGCTGGGTGATGACGATGGCAGGCGCGTCCGCAGGCATGTGCGTGAGCACCTCTTTGATGGCTTCGGTGCCACCAGTGGAGGCGCCAATCGCAATCAGCTTTTCCGTCGACAAACGCCCCAGCAAGGTCGCAGAGGACACTGGCGCTGCAGGCGCATGGGCGTGTGCGGGCGATGCCGAGCGAGCAGCCGCAGCGGCAGCGCGCTCCACGGAACGGTGCACGTGGGCCACAGAAGCCACGCGGATCTTGTCGACGATTTCGCTGGCCAGTTGCTGCAGGCCATTGGCAACGCCGACACGGGGCTTGGCCACAAAGTCCACCGCCCCCAATTCCAGTGCACGCATCGTCACTTCAGCACCACGCTCGGTCAGCGTGGAGATCATCACCACAGGCATGGGGCGCAAGCGCATCAAGCGGCCCAAAAAGTCGATGCCATCCATCTTGGGCATTTCGACATCCAGCGTGATCACATCGGGGTTTTTCTCGCGAATCATCTCGCGCGCCACCAGCGGATCGTTGGCGGTGCCAATGCATTCCATGTCGGGCTGGCGATTGATGATTTCCGCAAGCAAGCTGCGCACCAGCGCAGAGTCGTCCACCACAATCACCCGAATCTTCCGGTTCATTCTGTCTTAGCCTCTCTCAAAACAGGTCTACGCTGCCACCAGCATTGGTCTTGGCCAATTGTGCGGCGCTGCCAGTGGCACGCTCTTGCTCCACCAGCACTTCGGGGTGGGCATGGGCCAATCGCTTGACCATGGCTTTGCCAGTGACAGGGAAATAGACCACTTTGCGCGGATAGATGTCCAGCACATCTTCCGAGACGATAGGGATACGTTCGGTCTGCAGGTACTGCGTCACGAACTCCGTGTTGCGCTCGCCCACATTCATGGTCGTGAAATTGGCCATCACCTGGCCGCCGCCAAAAATCTTGGCCTGCATGGTCTCACGCCGCGCACCGAGCTTGATCATTTCGTTGATCAACAGCTCCATGGCGTAGGAGCCATAGCGGCCGCTGGCGTCTGCGCTGCTGCCTTCAGGCAGCATGAAGTGGTTCATGCCACCGATGTTGAGGCTGCGGTCCCACAAGCACGCCGCAATGCACGAGCCCAGCACCGTGCAAATCACCATGTTCTCGCCGGTGACGAAGTACTCGCCCGGCAACACCTTGACGGCGTTGTACTGGAAATGGTGATCGAAATAAAAGAACGACGCCTGGCCGGGTTTGGCAGGCCGGCTGCGCAGCGCCTCCAGCGAGGACAGCGGGGCTGGCTCTGGCGCCGCGCGGCGCGCACCGTATGTGGGTGGCGGTGGGGAGTTCAGCCCAGAAAATGGCAGCATGCTCATGGTTGGGCCTTATGCAAGGGCGCTATCGCCAGACACGGCGGCAGCGCGGCAAACGCGGTGTTAAATGCGTTCATACACCGTCTTGCCGCGCAAAATGAACAAATCGCGCGACTCGCTGAAATTCTCGGCATGGCCCACAAACAGCAAGCCACCGGGCTTGAGCACGCGGTGGATGCGCTCCAGCACTTTGCGCTGTGTGGGCGCGTCGAAATAAATCATGACATTGCGACAAAACACCATGTCAAACGGTTCCTTGAACGGCCAATCGTCGCGAATCAGGTTGACCTGCATGAAATCGATCATGCGACGCAACTCAGGCTTGACGCGCACCATGCCTGCATTACTGGCCTTGCCACGCATAAAGAAACGCTGCAGCCGTTCTTGGCTCAGGTTCTTGACGTTTTCCATGCGGTAGACGCCTTGGGCAGCAGTGGCGAGTACCTTGGAGTCAATGTCGCTGGCCACCAGCTTGAAATTGGCATTCACACCCAGCGTCTCTTGCGCTGTCAGCACGATGGAGTACGGCTCTTCCCCCGTAGACGCTGCGTTGCACCACACACGCCAAGGTGTGCTGGCAGGCTTGCTGCGCAGGTGCTGCGCCAGGATGTCGAAGTGGTGCTGCTCGCGAAAGAACGAGGTCAGATTGGTGGTCAAGGCGTTGACAAACTCTTGCCACTCATGGGCATCGCCTTGCTTTTCCAGCCCGCTCAGATAGTCATCAAAGCTCTCGTGCCCGGTCTCTCGCAGACGGCGCGAGAGGCGGCTGTAGACCATGGCGTGCTTGCCATCATGCAAGCTGATGCCCGCATGCTTGTAGATCAGCGCTTGCACACGGCTGAAATCGGCCGAAGTCCAGGTGAACTCGCGCCCTTGGGCCACAGGGCCAGAGCCCAGCACAGACGCAGAGACGGAATCAGAGGAACGCATGGTGATACAAGCCAATTTCGCGCAAACAAAGAAAACCTTGGGCCGGGCACTGCGGCATGGCTGCCGCCCCACCCAGCCCGTCATGCGGCAGTGAATTACTCTGCAGGCGCGACCAGACCCATGTCGACGTTGGACATGAGCTTTTCGATATCCAGCAAGATCAGCATGCGCTCGCCCACCGAACCCAGGCCCAAGATGCAGCCGTTGTCGATCGCGCTTTCGATTTCAGGCGCAGGACGGATGGCTTCAGGCGCCAGCTCCATCACGTCGCTGACCGAGTCCACCACAATGCCGACCACGCGGTTGCGCAGGTTCAAGATGATGACCACGGTGAAGCTGTTGTATTCCACCTCACTGCAATTGAACTTCAGGCGCATGTCCACGATAGGCACGATGGTCCCGCGCAGATTGACCACGCCCTTGATGAATTCAGGTGCATTGGCAATGCGAGTGGGTTGCTCGTAGCCGCGAATTTCCTGAACCTTCAAAATATCGATGCCATATTCCTCTTCGCCCAGGCGGAAGGTCAGATATTCGCGTGCGCCGGAAGCCTTGCTTTCTGCGTTTTTACCCATGATGTTCATTGAGTTCTCCTTGTGCGGCGGGGCGCTTCGCTGTGCGCACACCCACCAACTGCTGAATTAGAACGGACCAGCGGCAGGGCTTGCCGCCGCCGGTCTGTGTTGTTTTAACGGTTGCGGCGCACCAAGCTGCCGGTGTCCAAAATCAGTGCGACGGTGCCATCGCCCAGGATGGTTGCACCGGACACATTAGGCACCTTGCGGTAGTTGCTCTCCAAGTTCTTGACAACCACTTGGTGCTGGCCCAGCAACTCATCGACCAGCAGCGCCACACGCGCGCCATCGGACTCGATCACCACCATGATGTCGCTGCGCTTGTCTTGCTGCTCGCGTGGCACGCCAAACACCCGCTCCAGCTCGATCACAGGCATGTACTCATCACGCACCTTGACCAGCTGCGAACCTTGGGTCACGGTGCTGATGTCGGCAGGATTGACCTGGAAAGACTCCACCACCGACGACAGCGGCAGGATGTAGACCTCATTGCCCACACCCACCGACATGCCATCCATGATGGCCAGCGTCAACGGCAAGCGAATCGACACGCGCATGCCCACGCCTTGCACCGAGTCGATCTCCACCGTGCCATTGAGCGCAGCGATGTTCTTGCGCACCACGTCCATGCCCACACCGCGGCCAGACACATCGGTCACGATATCGGCAGTGGAAAAACCTGGGGCAAAAATCAGCATCCAGACTTCGTTGTCCGGCATGCTGTCAGAAACATCCATGCCGCGCTCACGCGCTTTCTTGAGGATCTTCTCGCGGCTCATGCCCTTGCCGTCGTCGCGCACCTCAATGACGATAGAGCCGCCTTGGTGCGAAGCCGCCAGCGTCAGCGTACCGGCTTCAGGCTTGCCTGCCTTGATACGATCTTCGGGCGACTCGATGCCATGGTCCAAGCTGTTGCGCACCAAGTGGGTCAGCGGGTCGGTGATCTTCTCAACCAAGCCCTTGTCCAACTCGGTGGCTTCGCCTTGGGTGACCAGATTGATCTTCTTGCCCAGCTTGTTGGCCAAATCGCGCAGCATGCGCGGGAAGCGGCTGAACACGGTGGACATAGGAATCATGCGGATCGACATCACGGCTTCTTGCAAATCGCGCGTGTTGCGGTCCAAATCCGCCAGGCCTGCCAGCAATTGCTGGTTGGCTGAAGGGTCAAGCGTGCGGCTGTTTTGCGCCAGCATGGCCTGGATGATGACCAGCTCACCCGCTAGATTGATCAGCTGATCGACCTTCTTCACATCCACGCGGATGCTGGTCGATTCCATCTGCGCCATGTTGGGTCGCGTGGCCGTCTTGGCAGCGGCTGCCACGGGCTTGACCGCTGGCGCTCCGGGCGCACCTTCGAAAATGCCATATGCCTCGCCTTCGGGCAAGGCGACAGGAACCAGCGATTCCGCGTCTGGATCTGTATCGGCTGCAGCAGCGGGTGCTGCCTCAGCAGTGGCGGATGCAGCAGGGGCCAGGCTGGGCGCTGCGTCTTGCGAAGTGATCTGCACTTGCTCACGCGCCACGTGGAAGGCCATCAGGTCCAGCAGGTCATCGTCGGTGGAGTGGGTCTGCACGGCAAACAGGCGGGTCTTCGCGGCATCGCACGGCACATCCTCGATCGTGCCCAGGCCTGGAATGTCTCGGAACAGTTCCTTGATGGCGTCTGCTGCCTCGAGAGATTCCACCGGTCCAATCTTGATTTGCAGGTGACGCAATCCGCCCGGCGCAGCTGGAGCTGGAGCTGGAGCTGGTGCCGGCGCAGGCGTAGCGACTGGAGCAGGTACGGGCGCTGCAGCCGGGGCTGCGGCGGCTTCACCACCTTCACCAGCAGCCAGGCGCGTGATGCGGGCGACCAGATCGGCCGTGGACATGGCCTCGCCTTCACCACCGGCTTGGTGGCGTGCCAGCAGGCTGCGCGATGCGTCGGCCGACT
Source organism: Comamonas sp. (assembly GCA_051887595.1). GTDB lineage: Bacteria > Pseudomonadota > Gammaproteobacteria > Burkholderiales > Burkholderiaceae_C > Comamonas. Next base: position 15,370 of record JBJEZV010000025.1, on the reverse strand, counting down.
CCAGCAGCACATCGACCATTTCGGGCACGGGCGTGATTTCGTGGCGGCGCAGGCGGTCCAGCAGAGATTCCATCTTGTGGGTCAGTTCTGCGACATCGGTAAAGCCGAACGTGGCCGAGCCGCCCTTGATCGAGTGGGCGCAGCGGAAGATGCCGTTGAGCTCTTCGTCATTGGCTTCGTTCAAGTCCAGGTTGAGCAGCATCTGCTCCATCTGGTCGAGGTTTTCACCAGCCTCTTCAAAGAAGATTTGGTAGAACTGGGTGAGATCGAAGTCCGTCCCGGCCTCGTCGTGATGTGTATCCGCCATAGGGGTTCCTATCTTTTTCTTTGCATCCGAAAGACCACGTCTTTATCGGATCACTTTCTGTATGACTTCAATCAAACGATTGGGATCAAAAGGTTTCACCAGCCAGCCGGTCGCGCCTGCGGCCTTGCCCGCTTGCTTCATCTGGTCGCTGGACTCCGTGGTCAGGATCAGAATGGGGGTGTTCTTGAATCGGGGGTGCTCGCGCAGACGCCGGGTCAGACCGATGCCATCCAAGCGCGGCATGTTCTGGTCTGCCAGGATGAGATCAATGTGCTGCTCCTCGGCTTTTTCGAGGGCATCCATTCCGTCGACTGCTTCAACCACCTTGAAGCCGGCTCCAGTCAGCGTAAAGGAGACCATTTTTCGCATGGATGGTGAGTCATCAACAGCTAGGATCGAGTGCATGTAGGCTCCAACGGACAATGGGTTTGAATGTAGTTCTAGCTCGGGCAGGCTTCAAAACAACTCGATGGATCCCGCATCCATCTCGCTTTGTGTCACGGGGTTGGGACGCTCGGGCTGGATGTCCATCACCGGCGCATCCAGCTCATCGTCATCGTGGCCCATAGTTTCTGAAGCCAAGCGAAACGCACAACCCTGCAAAACACGGGTGGTGTGTGCAATCAGCTGGGTCGCCATATCGTGAAACTGCAGTTCGGTCACGGCACTGCGCAAAGCCGTGCGTGCAGCTGTTAATCCGGGGTTGTGCTCTGCCTCTTGGCCTTCTAGCAAGCCATTGGCTTCGCCAAAACGCTCCAGCAAATTGGACGTGGCATGATTGAGCAAACCTTCTAGACGATGCAGATCCCGCATGACGACCAACAGTGAGTCCTGTAGTTCGGCCGCGACCATGACAGGCAGCCTGACGGCAGGCTCTGTAGATGGTGTTTGCGCTGATTGCATCGTTTCTCCAAGATGGGGGAACCGCAGCCCCGGGTGCAAGCGGTCGTCGGTGACGTCGGGCTTGCAACGTGCTGCATGACGGCCAAAGGGAATCCACACCCCGAAAAGTTTGTTCCAAGATGTATCCAATGATAGCGCCCTCTGTGACTTCCAATCCAACAGATAAGCCCCTGCTTATCCTCCACCTCGAGGATTCAAAAGCCGATCAGCTGCTGGCGCAGATCAGTTTACGGCGTGCGGGAATGCTGTGCGAAGTCATTTGGGTCGACACTTTGGAGGCGTTCGTGCAGGCTTTGCGCAGCAAGTCCTTCGACATTGTGCTGGCTGACTACTACCTGCCGGGCTTTACTGCGCTGGATGCCTTCGCCCTGGCCCAAACCTTGGAGCGCCACCCGCCTTTTGTGCTGCTGTCAGGCACGATTGGCGACACCGCAGCTGCAGATGCCATCCGTCGGGGCATTTCCGACTACTTGCTCAAAGATGACATTGCGCGGCTGCCGCATGTGATGCAGCGCACCCTAGAAGTGCACGAAGCGCGGCTGGCCAAAGAGCAAGCCATGCGCGATCTGGAGCACTCGGAGCGTCAACTGGCTGAGCTGACCGAGCATTTGCAGCAATCGATCGAGCAAGAGCGCGCCGCCATCGCCCGAGAAATTCACGATGACATTGGCGGATCGTTGACCTCGGTCAAATTTGACCTGTCTTGGATTGGCCGAAATGCAACAGATCCTGGTGTCCAATCCCACACACAGGCCGCGCTGGAAATGCTGCAGCACGCCTTGGGCGCGAGCCAGCGGATCATGATGAATCTGCGTCCGCCGGTCCTGGACCAAGGCTTGGTCGCGGCTGTGCAGTGGCTGGCAGAGAATTTCGAGCGTCGCACGGGGGTGTCCATCCGCGTGGATACTCCAGCCCATATTGACGTTTCGCCAGACATTCAGGTGGTGGCCTACCGGACGGCGCAAGAGGCGCTGACCAATGTCGGCAAATACGCGCAGGCCACCCAGGTGCACATCGATGTCTCCAACGCCGAAGGTTTTTTGACGTTGGAAGTGCGCGATAACGGATGTGGCATGGATGCGGCGCAGCGCGCCAAACCCAAGTCTTTTGGTTTGCGAGGATTGGCGGAACGCGCGCGTACCGTCGGCGGCTGGCTCGATGTCAGCAGCCACATCGGGAAAGGAACGAGTGTCATTGTCTCCATCCCACTTTCTTCATGAGCTGGTGCTGGTTGGACAGAAGGGGAATAGATATTGATTCAGGTTGTGCTGTGCGATGACCACGCCGTGCTGCGGCGCGGGATTCGCGATACCTTGGCCGATGCCGGTGATATTGAGGTGTGTGCCGAAGCTTCGGGCTACGCCGAGCTGCGCGACGCCCTGCGCAGCGCGCCTTGCGATGTGCTGCTGCTGGACATCAACATGCCGGGCCGCAATGGTCTGGAAGTGCTGGCCAGCGTGCGCGAGAGCTATCCCGAGATCAAGGTGCTGATGGTCTCCATGTACCCGGAAGACCAGTACGCGCTGCGCTCGCTCAAGACCGGCGCCCATGGCTACGCCAACAAGGCGGGCGACCCGATGGAGCTGATCCAGGCCGTGCGCGTGGTCAGCAAGGGGCGCAAATACCTCACACCGGAAGTCGCGCAGATGCTGGCCGACAGCGTCTCTCAAGAAACGCCTGAAGTGCCGCACGCTGCGTTGTCTGAGCGCGAAATGCAGACGCTGCAAAAAATCGCCTCGGGCAAGCGCCTGACCGACATTGCCGAAGAGCTGATGCTCAGCCCCAAGACAGTGAGCGTCTACCGCGCCCGGGTCTTAGAAAAGCTGCAGCTGAGCAACAACGCCGAGCTCACGGTCTACGCGATTCGCAACCATTTGGTCTAAAAAAAGAGCTGCTTGCCTTAGTGCAGCAAGGTTTTCAGATACAAAACATGCTGAAAACCTTGTCTGACGCTGGCAAGCAGCTCTTTTTATGCAAGCAAAACTATAAAAATCCGCCGCCGAAGACGCGCAATGTGCGCTCAATCATTGCCATAAAGGGCTGCTCCATCATGGGCAGCGTGGCGGTGATGCCCAGCATGCCCACGGTCAGCGTGATGGGAAAACCAATCGCAAACACGTTCATCTGCGGCGCAATGCGGGCAATCACGCCCATGGTCAGGTTCACAAACAGCAGCAGCGCCATCATGGGCAAAGCAATCCACAATGCGCTGGCAAAGACCTCGCCGCCCAGCTCGTGCAGCCGCATTTGACTGACGGCCTGCAGGAACGAGCCATTGACCGGAAATGCATCAAAGCTCTTGATAACGGCCATGAGCACAAACAGGTGCCCATTCACCACAATAAAAAACAGCGTAAAGATCTGCACCAAAAAGCGCGAGACAGCGCTGAGCTGCGAGCCGCTGGTAGGGTCAAAGAACGAGGCAAAGCTCAAACCCATTTGCAAGCCGATGAACTCGCCCGCCACTTCCATCGCGGCAATCACCATGCGCGCTGCCAATCCAATAGCAATACCGATGCCCACTTGCTGGATCACGCAGTTCAGCGCCTCGGGCGAATTGACCGCAACGACCGGCTGATCGAGCACGGCCTGCGCACACACTGCGACCAAAAAGGCCAATCCAATCTTGACGCGCACGGGAATGGTGCGCTGTGAGAACACGGGCGCGGCCGTGAACATGGCCAGGGTGCGCAGAAACGGCCAGATGATGGGCGAGAGCCACGCCATCAACTGCTCTTCAGAAATTCCGATCACGGCCCTGCTTCCCTTGCCTTAGGCTGCGCGCTCAGCCCAGCGCATTGGGGATGTTTTCAATCGTGCGGCGGATAAAGTCCACCACGGTGCTGAGCATCCACGGCCCGGCAATCGCAAACACCAGCACCGCCGCCACCAGCTTGGGCACGAAGGACAAGGTGTTTTCGTTGATCTGCGTCACGGCCTGAAAAATACTGACCACCAGACCCACCACCAGCACCGTCAGCAGCACGGGCAGGGAGATCATGAGCAGCAGTGTCAGGGCTTCGCGGCCAAAGGTCAAAACAGCTTGGGGTGTCATGGCAAATCTCCGGCAGCGCTAGATCGCAAAACTCGACGCCAGCGAACCGATGAGCAAATTCCAGCCATCGGCCAACACAAACAACATGATCTTGAAAGGCAGCGCCACCAGCACGGGCGACAGCATCATCATGCCCAGCGACATCAGGATGGAAGACACCACCATGTCAATGATCAAGAACGGAATGAAGATCATGAAGCCGATCTGAAACGCCGTTTTCAGCTCACTGATCACAAATGCCGGCACCACCACGCGAAACGGCGCGTTTTCAATCTGCGTGCCGGGCTCCAGCTTGGCCAAGCGCGCAAACAGCGCGTAATCGGTCTGGCGCGTTTGGCGCACCATGAACTCGCGCATGGGCGCCTCGGCCTTTTTCAGCGCTTCTTCGAACTGCATCTGGTTGGTGCTGTAGGGCACATATGCGTCTTGGTAGACGCGGTCCAGCGTGGGCCCCATGACAAACAGCGTCAAAAACAGCGACAAGCCGATGATCACCTGGTTCGGCGGCGCTGACTGCGTGCCCAAAGCCTGGCGCAGCAAGCTCAGCACAATCACGATGCGCGTAAAGCCCGTCATCATCAACAAGATGGCGGGCAAAAACGACAGCGCTGTGAAAAACAGCAGGGTTTGAATCGGCACAGAAAAACTGTTGCCCGCTCCACCGGATCCCACCAAAAGAGGCAAGCTGGGTGCGGTGGTCTGCGCCACGGCTTGGAGTGGCGCACAGCAAAAAGCCGCCAGAACGGCGGCTGGTGCGACCCAGGCGGTGCGAGAGGAAAAGCCAAATCGCATATTCATGGTTGCGGATGGTCCGAGTCTTGAATCTGCGCCATGGCGCCTGCGAAAGTCACAGGATCTGGCGCTTTCGCTGCGGCGCCCGAGGGCTGCCCCAGCACGTGCAGGCAGTGGATGTTGTGCGCCGTCACGCCCAGCACCAAGCAGGTCTTCTGGGCACCTTGGCCCACTTCAATGGTCACCACCCGCTGATTGGGGCCAATGTGTGCGGAAGACAGCACCTGCGTGCTGACCGCTTGCACCCCTTGCTGCTGCCGCTGGCGCAACTGCCAGCGTTTGAGCAACCAAGGCAGCGCCAGCAAGGCCGCAATGACCAGGCACAGCGCCAGCAGCGAAGAGGTGAAACCAGTGTTATCCACGGCTGACGCGGCGCAAGCGCTCCGAAGGTGTGACCACGTCGGTCAGGCGGATACCGAACTTGTCGTTCACGACCACCACTTCACCCTGGGCGATCAGGTAGCCATTGACCAGCACGTCCATGGGTTCACCGGCCAGCGCATCCAGCTCCACAACCGAGCCCTGGGCCAGCTGCAAGATGTACTTGATCGGCACCTTGGTGCGGCCCAACTCCACCGACAGCTGCACGGGAATGTCCAGCACCATGTTGATGTCGTTGACGGGCACTTCCGTGCCGGTGTGGCCGGCATAAGCTGGGTTGCCCGACAGTGGGCCGCCTTGCTCAGCATCCAGTGCAGCTTGTGCGGGATCGGTGTTCTTTTGCTCTTCTAAAGCTTCCGCCCAATCCGAAAATGGATCATCCCCAGGAATGCTGCCGTTGTTGTTTGGGTCAGTTGCCATTCTTCTCTCCGGTCCAATTCGAATCCACACCGCGCAAACACTGCTCGATGCGGATGGCATATTTGTTGTTGTGTGTGCCGTACTGGCACTCAAAAATCGGCACGCCTCCAATCGAGGCGCGAATGCGCGGCTGGCGATCAAGCTCAATAAAGTCGCCCGGCTTCATGGCCAGCAGCTGCTCGACCGTGGCATCTGCGCGGGCCAACTCGGCCACCAGTGTCACATCCGCCGATTGAATCTCACGCGTGAGCACCTTGACCCACCGGCGGTCCACTTCCATGGAGTCGCCCTGCGTCGAGGAATACAAGATATCGCGGATGGGCTCCATCGTTGCATAAGGCATGCAGATGTAGATGGAGCCAGAGACATCGCCGATTTCCAGCTGGAATGCAGTCGACACCACAATTTCACTGGGCGTGGCAATGTTGGCGAACTGCGGCTGCATTTCCGAGCGCTGGTAGGCCAGCTCCAACGGATAAATGCCATGCCAGGCTTTTTTGTACTCTTCGCTGATCACATCGACCAGGCGATTGATCACGCGCTGCTCGGTCGCAGAAAAGTCGCGGCCTTCAATACGGGTTTGCAGGCGGCCAGCGCCACCGTAGAGCGTATCGATGATGCCAAACACCAGCGAGGGCTCGCACACAATCAGGCCGTTGCCGCGCAGCGGGCGAATGGCCACGATGTTGAAGTTCGTGGGCACCGCCAGACGACGCAAAAAGGCGCTGTATCGCTGCACGCTCACCGTGCCCACCGACACTTCGGGGCTGCGGCGAATGAAGTTGAACAGACCGATACGGAAATTGCGCGCAAAGCGCTCGTTGACAATTTCCATGGTGGGCATACGCCCGCGCACGATGCGCTCTTGACTGGAGATGTCGTAGTTCCGGACGGTACCTTGATCGATCTCTTCGGAATCGGATTTCTGGCGCTCGCCGGTCACCCCTTCCAAAAGGGCATCAACTTCCTCTTGCGACAGAAAAGAATCACTCATGCCGTGGCTCCTCAGGCTTATTGGATGATGAAGCTGGAGAACAGCACGCGACGCACCGGCGCAGGCGCGGGGCGGCTGCGCTCGCCGTCTTCAGCATCCAGGCCACGCGATGCGGCGCGGGGAGTGGCTTGCGTCAGCGGACGTGTGGCTTCACGCAAAATGTCGTTGGCCAGTTTTTCTTTGCCTTCCACCAGCAGCAACTCCTGCGTGGTGCGCTGCGACACCAGCATCAAGATGGCATTGCGAATGCTGGGCATGTACTGCTTGACCACGGTGGCCGTGGCCTCGTCTTGCAGTTCCAGCGTGATACCAATTTGTGCAAAACGGTCGCCACCCTGGTCGGCCAAGTTCACCACCATGTTCTCCAATGGCAAAAATGTGGGGATGACAGGCACTGCCTTGGAAGGACGCTCATCGCCATAAGGGTCAATGCGCGACTGATTGATCATGTACAGCGCTGCTGCCCCGCCAATAACCAAAAGCAACGCGACGATCGCACCGATCATCAACAATTTTTTGCCTTTGCCTTGCGCCGGAGCGGCGGCAGTAGAAGTAGCGGCCACGATGTAATTTCCTTGATGGATAGGGGCTTGCCGTCGCAAACCCAGGCAGACCTGGCTCTTTGCACGGGGCGAAGAGCATGCTCAAAGGCCTATTATTTCGAAAAAGACGGAAATCATAGCCAGAATAAAAGGCGCAAAAATCCTGCAAACCTAGCTTCTGCACACGTCAGTGGGTCATCGCATCGACCCAAGGCGTCACGCGTACAAATCTACCCCTGTGGTGGCACGCGGTGCTGCAGCTGCCACACCGTCGATCGGCACTGCGACGCTCGCATGCTGCACCTTGCCCGATTCCCAAGCCTTTTGCTGCGGTGAAGACTCATCTTTGCCTTGGCCGCGCGCATCGGCTTGCACAGTCACTCCGGACAGCACCACGCCTTGCTGCTCCAGCATTTCGCGCAGTTGCGCCACGCTCTCGTCCAGCATCTCGCGCGTCTGGGCCTGGTCAGACAGGAAGGTCACCTGCGCTTCGTTGCCACGCACAGAGACTTGCACGCGCACGGTTTGACCGTCGCGGTCCATCAGAATGTCTGCGCGGTGCTGTTTGCCTTGCACCCAAAACCGCATGTCTTCTTGCGGCACATCCGTGGCCGCTTCAAATGCCGCATCCTGCGCCGATTGGGTTTCGCGCACGGCGTTTTCAGTCAGCTGCGTTTGGCTGCCATGGTTGCTCGACAGCCATGCTGCACCTGCCTCCGCCACGGCACGCCCGACGTCTTGCTTGTCATTGCCCCGAGGCTGCAAACCCGCAGTCGCCACAGCCCACTGCTCAATCTGCCCAGCCATGCGCTGCAACACTGGGTGGGCCTGCGCTTCTGGCGTATCGAAGCGCCAAGCACCCAACAAGGACACGCGACCTTCTGTTTCTGGCTCTGCGCCTGCGAATTCGGTCACAGCTTGCAGCACGGCTTCGGTGGTGCCTGTGGTTTCGCTCCACGCCGCCGCCGCAACGCCCATTCCGGCGCCTGGCAAAACCACGGTTGCAGGCGCTGCCTGCGCTACACCAGCGGCCACCGTGGCGATCGGTTGGCCCCAGCCTTGGCCAGCCGCCGTTGCTAAGGCCGCAGGCGCTGCGGCGCTGGCCGCTGGGCCAGCCAAGCCCTGCATGGCCTGCTGAAGTTGCAGCTGATCGGCACTCATGCGCTCATTGGCAGTATCCAGCTGCTGCGTTTGGCGCACCAGATCACTGACGCCCATCTGCCCCACCAAGGCGGCGACGTCCGGGGAGCTCTGGTTGGCCAGCAAAGCGCCGCCCAGTCCGGCCTCTGGCGGTTGCGCCAGATCGGTGTTCAACGCAGCGCTGGCCTCAGCCGCACTGTTGGCCTCCAAGCCTGTGGCGTCGTGCTGCAAGCCCTGCAGCAACTGCAAGAATGCAGGGTTGCTGACCCCTTCGGCCTTGTCTTCGCTGGACTTGTCGCTGTTGTCGGTCTTGCCCAGTCCCAACGACACTGAGGCAGGTGCGTGTTGTACGTCCATGGCTTAAGCCTCCTGGAATTGCATACCAAAGGTACGCCCGATGAACTGCAAGGCAGCACGTTCGTCGGTCTGTTTCTGTTCCCGGCGCATTTGCGCCAGCGCCATATCGCGGCGGCGTGTTTCCACCACTTTGTTCAGGCTGCTCAAACGCAGCTCCGCAGCCATCAGGGCTTTTTGTGCGGCTTCCAGGCGGATGGACTGGTCTGACACCACCTTGGTCTGCAAGTTAATGGCGTGCTGCAAACGCTCCATGAATTGCTGCTGGTGGTACATCACCTCGGGCTTCATGGCAGCGCCTTCATAGGCCCCCCAGCGCTGCTGCATTTCCTGGGCATAGCTGTCGAGCTGCTGCATCTGCGACTTGGCAGCTTCCAGCGCGCGCTGTCGATCGCGCAAAAGCTGGCGCGCCTCATCCCGCTTGCGCACAGCCATTTCAATCGCAACCATCAGTGCATTCAACGACGACATTCACAGTCCCTTTAATCTCTCTAGCCTGGCTGACCCAGCACGTTTTGCATCTCGGCCAGGCTTTGTTCCATTGGGGCAGCTTCAAACATGGTTTGCTGCAGGAAAGTGGCCATGGCAGGCTGCAAACGAATGGCTTCATCCACCTGCGGATCGGAGCCATTCACATAAGCTCCTACTTGTATCAAATCCTTGCTTTTTTGATAGCGCGAATAGACGGCCCTAAACCGTCTAGCTAACTCGAAGTGCTCGCGCGAAACCACGTTGTGCATCACACGGGAAGCCGATTGCTCGATGTCGATGGCGGGGTAGTGACCCTGCTCAGCCAGCGCACGCGAGAGCACGTAGTGGCCATCCAAAATCGCGCGCGAAGCATCGGCAATGGGGTCTTGCTGGTCATCGCCTTCAGACAGGACGGTGTAGAAGGCCGTAATCGAACCACAACCATTCAAACCATTGCCGCTGCGCTCCACCAGCGCGGGGAGCTTGGCAAAACACGAGGGGGGATAGCCTTTGGTTGCAGGTGGCTCACCAATCGCCAACGCAATCTCACGCTGCGCCTGGGCGTAGCGCGTCAGCGAATCCATGAGCAGCAGCACGTGCTTGCCTTTGTCACGGAAATGCTCAGCAATCGCCGTGGCGTAGCTGGCGCCTTGCATGCGCAGCAGCGGCGGTGCATCTGCAGGCGCAGCCACCACCACCGCGCGGTCGCGGTCGCCCTCGCCCAGAATGTCTTCAACGAATTCTTTGACTTCGCGGCCACGCTCACCGATCAGGCCCACAACAATCACGTCGGCCTTGGTGTAACGGGCCATCATGCCCAGCAGCACCGACTTACCCACGCCAGAGCCTGCAAACAAACCCAGACGCTGACCACGGCCCACCGTCAGCAAACTGTTGATAGCACGCACGCCGGTGTCGAGCATCTCGCGCACAGGCGCGCGTTCCATGGCGTTGATGGGCTCGCGATCCAGCGCTTCTGCCACCACATTGTGCAAAGCGCCGCCATGGTCCAAAGGCTTGCCTTGGGAATCCACCACCCGGCCCAGCAGACCATCGCCCATGGGCAGACGCAGCACGCCATTGGCCAGTGAAGGCGCTTCGGTATCGCCCAATTGCAAAGGCGGCACAAAAGCTTGCGCGGGCGTGACGGTGGCGCCGCAAGACAGGCCCTGGATATCGCCCGCAGGCATCAAAAATGCCCGGTCGCCCGCAAAACCTACGACCTCGGCCAGCACAGGCTCTTGGCCCGGCATGCTCAAGTGACACTGCGAACCCACAGGCACGCGCAAGCCACTGGCTTCCAGCACCAGCCCCGTCAGCCGCGTCAAAGTGCCATGGCTGTGCAGCGGCAAGGGCTGCTGCACACGCTCACGGCCCACGCGCAGCATGTCTTTGAGCTGCTGCACGACCGGTGTGGTGGGCGTGTCAGTTGCCATGGTTGCCACCTTCATACCAGGTCGACACCAAGCCCAGCGCCGCTACTGCACGCTGCCAGCGGCGCTCAATGCTGCCGTCGACCTGCGCGCCCTGGCTTTCTACCAAGCAGCCGCCTAGCGGCACGGTGGGGTCAGCCAGCCATTCCACCTTGGGATTGGGCAAGCTGGCGCGCAAGTGCGCTTCCAGCTGTTTGAAATCATCGGGGTTCAGACGCACCAAGGCAGGCTTGGTGTCCGCACCCAGCATGTCCAGCGCTTCAGACACCACGGGCTGCAGGGCTTGTGGGTTGCAGCGCAACTCTTGGCGTACCACTTGGCGCGCAATGTCTACGGCCAGTTGCAGCAGGTCGGGCGCCATTTGCTGCTGCAAGCCTTGCACCGCCGTTTGGGCGTGGTGCAGCACCTCATTGAGGCGCTGGGCCACTTCGCGGCCGATGTTGTTTTGGTAGTCGGCCATGCGCGCCTGCCATTCCTGGCTGGCTTTTTGTTCGCCTTGCTGCACGCCTTGCTCATAGGCTTGCTGGCGTGCCTGTTCGACCATTTGCTGCACTTCTTCTTCCGAGAAGCTGGGCGCAGCAGGTTCAAGGTCTTGCACCTCCACAGGCTCCGCTTCAACAACCTCAGGCTCCAGTGCTTCAGGCTCTTCGGTCTCAGGCAACAGCGCGACGGGCTCGGCCGTCATTTCGGGCATGGCGATAAAACCCTGGCCAGCGCGGCTGCGCACGCCGCCAAAGCGCCATTGGCGCACGCTTTGGTGGTCGATTTCTTCGCTGGGGATAAAGCGTGTCATTGATTGACTCTCTTCCGGATGACCTGGGCTTTACACAAAACTGTCTTCGGGGCCACCGCCCAGCGTGATCTGGTTTTCGTCGGCCAGACGGCGCACCACCTTGAGGATTTCCTTTTGCTGGGTTTCCACTTCGGACAGGCGCATGGGGCCACGGGCTTCCAAGTCTTCGCGCAGCGCGGCTGCGGCACGCATGGACATATTGGCCAAGATCTTGTCGCGCACTTCCATGGAGCCGCCCTTGAGCGCCACGATCAATGTCTCGGATGCCACTTCGCGCAGCACCAGCTGCAGCGAGCGGTCGTCGAGCTTGACCAAGTCGTCGAACACGAACATCTTGTCCATGATTTTTTGCGCCAGATCCGCGTCGTAGTTGCGGATGGTGTCCAGCACGGCCACATCGGCATTGCCGCCGAGCAAGTTGATCATTTCAGCGGCGGTCTTCACGCCGCCCAGCGAGGTCTTGCGAATCTTGTCGCCACCAGCCAGTACCTTGTAGAGCACTTCGTTGAGGTCTTTGAGTGCTGAAGGCTGGATACCTTCCAGTGTGGCCACCCGCAGCACCACTTCGCTGCGCAAACGCTCTGGCAACTGCATCAGCACGGCAGCGGCTTGGTCAAACTCCAGATGCACCAAGATGGCGGCCACAATTTGTGGGTGCTCATTGCGCAGCAATTCGGCCACCGACACAGGGTCCATCCACTTGAGGCTTTCAATGCCCGAGACATCGCCGCCTTGCAAGATTCGGTCGAGCAGCAGCGCAGCCTTGTCGTCACCCAACGCGCGGCGCAGCACCGATTTCACATAGTCGCTGGCGTCTTCCACGAGCAGGCTTTGCGCCGCGCAGTCATCGGTAAAGCGCGCAATTACAAAGTCCACTTTTTCTTTGGACACGCCGCGCATGCGCGCAATGGTCTCACCCAACTTTTGGACTTCTTTGGGTGAGAGGTGCTTGAACACCTCGGCCGCTTCTTCCTCACCCAAGGACATCAGCAAAATGGCGGCGTCGTTCAGGCCTCGTTCATCCATAACAAACTCTTTGTACTTTGTGGTTGTGGTTGCACTGGTGGCGGCCTTTAGGCGTTCTCACCATTGACCCAAGTCTTGACGATGTTGGCCACGGCAATCGGGTTTTGCTTGGCCAGCGCACGGGCTTGCTCCAGGCGCAACTGCTCCACCGTTGGCTCTCCGGGCTTGGGCGCAGCCAATGCGGGGCGCTCCAGTTGTTCAGCTTCCAGCAGATCCAGCTTGGCCAGTTCACGCTTCTTGCGTGCCTTGAGCATGGGTCGCACCACACCCAGCATCACGATCAACGCTGCCAGCACCAAGCCCACAGGCCAGGCAATCGAGCGCACCATGTCCAGCGTCTCAGGCTGCTGCCAGAACGGCAGGTCCGAGGCCACGCGCTGCTCTTGCTGGAACGGCGCATTCATCAAATTGACCGAGTCGCCACGCTCTGCGCTGTAGCCAATGGTTTCGCGCACCAGGGCCAGCATCTGCGCTTGCTGTGCTTCGCTCATAGCCTGGGGCGTCGCGGTGGCGCCTGCCTCCAGTGGCGTGCCGGGCAAGTAGTTCACCACCACGGCTGCGGTCATGCGCTTGATGGTGCCGGTGCTGTTGCGGGTCACGCGCACGGTCTTGTCCACTTCATAGTTGGTCACCGACTCGCGCTTGCTGCCGGGGATCAGCATCATGTTTTGTTCATTGGCCGCTTGCAGCTGGGGCGCTGCGCCATTGATGGGCGCTTGCGCAGCTTGGGGCGGCTGGTTGCTCACCGCACCGGGAATGCCGGTAGGAGGCACAGGTTCACGCTCGCCAGTGCTCTCCAGCACTTGCTGGCTGCGAATGGCGCTGGGCGCTTGGCCTTGATTGGGCGCATGCAGCTCAGAAGTCGACTCGGTGCGCGAGAAATCCAGCTCCGCCGTCACCTGCGCCTTCACATTGCCCTTGCCCACCACGGGCTCCAGAATGTCCAAGATGCGCTGGGTGTACTGCTTTTCCAGCTGCTGCTGGTACATCAGCTGCTGCAGATCCACAGGGCTTTCATCAGGATTGGGGGCTTGCGACAGCAGCTTGCCCGAGTCATCCACCACGCTCACGGCCGAAGGTGTCATTTCTGGCACGCTCGACGAAATCAAATGCACGATGCCCGCAATCTGCGTGCGGTCCAGCATGCGGCCGGGGTACAGCGTCAGCAGCACCGATGCGGTGGGCTTTTGCTGCTCACGGAAAAAACCATTTTGGTTGGGCAAGGCCAAATGCACGCGAGCGCTTTGCACGGCTGCCAACCCCTGAATCGAACGCGTCAACTCACCTTCCAGCGCGCGCTGGTAGTTCACGCGTTCTTGGAACTGCGTGATACCAAACTTGCTGGTTTCCATGATTTCAAAGCCTGAGACCGAGCCCTTGGGCAAGCCTTGCGTCGCCAGCTTCAAGCGCACGTCGTGCACGCGGTCCGCAGGAATCATGATCGCGCCGCCGCCTTCGGTGTACTTGTAGGGCACGTTCATGGCCGTCAGCTGCGCCACGATGGCACCACCATCTTTGTCGCTGAGGTTGCTAAACAGCATGCGGTAGTCAGGCTGGCGGCTAAACAGCATGGCTGCCACCAAACCGGCCACCACCAACGCACCGACACCGCCCAGCATGAGGCGCTGGTTGCGGTCGAGGCTGGCCAATTTTTGCTGCCATGAAGCCTTGGCGCTCACAGCGGTGGGGGTGGGGGCAACAGGAATTTCGGCAACTGCAGACATGTTCTTTTTCCAATCGGTGCTCAAGCTCCTAGACGGAGCCCAACGTGACGCCGATTATTCGGACTTCTGCTCTCGGCGTTCCCCCGATAAGGCTGCACTTTTCCTTCTTATTCCCCCAGATGAATGGCGACGCTTTCACTACGATTGCGGCATCTGAAAGTTAGAAACCAAGGTACGCATCATGGATCTTCGCCTGCAAAGCACCTCGTCTTCGTTGACCCCTTTGTCCAACGACATGGCGCAACGCCTCACCAAGCCTATTCAAAAGGCCGAGGCGGAAGGCCATGGATTCACGCAAGCCTTGGAAAACGCCTTGCGCTCCGTCAGCGCGGCGCAAAACCATTCTTCCCACCTGCAACGTGAAGTGCAGATGGAAAATCTCTCGGTCAGCCTGGAAGAAACCATGGTGGCCATGCAAAAGGCCCAGATCGGTTTTCAGGCCTCGCTGCATGTGCGCAACCGCTTGGTGCAGGCCTATACCGATGTCATGAACATGCAGGTCTGAGCACCTGCGGTCGCGGCACTGCCTAGCAGCGCCACGTCAAACGCTCAACCCTTCAAAATTCCTTATGACCGCCGCGCTTGTGCGCAGGCGGTCTTTTTTTGCTTTTTGGGCAGATAAACAGGTATTTGATAGCTGCTTGCCTTGTCTACATTGGTTTTCAGATACTTTTATATTGGAAAACCTTATCTGGAGCTGGCATACAGCTCTTATTTACATAGAAAAAGCACCCAAAAAGAAACCCACATGCCATCACAGCATGTGGGTTCTCACCACCTTGGAGTGGTCACCAACCATGGCGTGCGCCCAAGTTCAAAGGCGCTGCGCATGCAAGCTAAAACTTAGAGCCGCTAACACTACCCAGCAAACCGCAGGTTTGCGTTTGAGAGGAGGCCGGGCCGCGTAGGCGCGAAGCCGCAGGCAGTACTAGCGTACGACAAGGCGAAGCAACGACGTATCAAGGGTTGTGTTAGCGGGTCTTAGTGCAGTGATGCGCTGGCAGGCTTGACGTGCATATGCTCAATCGCACCCAG
>JBJEZV010000024.1:0-2714 GCA_051887595.1 Comamonas sp. | reverse complement strand
GCCGATTTGTTTACCGCGATTCCTGAGCTGGTGGAAAAGCTGTGATGCACACATAAATATCGGGGGCTGCGAGCCCCTTTTTGCTGCACGTGTGGCGGCGGTGGCTCTTGGCTCCCCGTTGCTACACGCTTGCTGACCTTTGAACAAACACGATACGCAGAGACAAGAAAGGTGGAGCACATGACATACAAGGCACCGGTCAAGGACATGCTGTTTGCGATGGAGCATCTGGCAGGCTTGGAGCAAGTGGCGCAGATGCCGGGTTTGGAAGATGCGGGCTTGGAGATCGCACAAGCCGTCTTGGAAGAAAGCGCGCGTTTTTGTGAAGAAGTGGTGGCGCCACTGAACTTGGTGGGAGACCAATCGCCCTCCACACTCAAAAATGGGGTGGTCACGACATCTCCCGGCTTTCAGCAAGCCTATGCGCAGTTTGCGGAAGGTGGATGGCAAGGCTTGCAACATCCGCAAGATTTTGGCGGGCAAGGGCTGCCCAAAACCATTGGTGCGGCCTGTGTAGAAATGCTCCACAGCGCCAATATGAGTTTTGCCTTGTGCCCGCTGCTGACCGATGGTGCCATCGAAGCCTTGTTAACGGCTGGCAACTCCATGCTTCAGCAAACCTTCTTGCCCAAACTGATCTCCGGCGAATGGACAGGCTCAATGAACCTGACCGAACCCCAAGCAGGTTCTGATCTGGCACTTGTGCGCACCAAGGCCGAACCTCAGGGTGATGGCACGTACAAAATCTTTGGCACCAAGATTTTCATTACCTATGGTGAGCACGATATGGCGCACAACATCGTGCATCTGGTGCTGGCGAGAACTGTAGGGGCGCCTGAAGGGGTGAAAGGTATCAGCCTGTTTGTGGTGCCCAAGTTTTTGGTGAATGCCGATGGTTCGCTAGGCGCTCGCAACGATGTGCATTGCGTGTCGCTGGAGCACAAGATGGGTATCAAGGCATCACCTACATGTGTGTTGCAGTACGGCGACCATGGTGGCGCAACTGGCTATTTAGTGGGTGAAGAAAACCGCGGGCTGGAATACATGTTCATCATGATGAACGCGGCGCGTTATGGAGTAGGGTTGGAAGGTGTAGGCATTTCAGAGCGTGCCTACCAACATGCAGTGCAGTATGCGCGTGAGCGTGTGCAAAGCCGACCTGTAGATGGCAGCGTTACAGGCAGTGCAGCCATCATCCATCACCCAGATGTACGCCGCATGTTGATGACCATGCGAGCGGTTACAGAAGGCTGCCGCGCTATGGCCATCAGGGCGGCGGCTGCCTACGATGCAGCCCATCACCACCCTGATGCGCAAGTTCGGCAGTCACAAGCAGCCTTTTATGAGTTCATGGTGCCGCTGATCAAAGGCTATAGCACCGAAATGAGCCTGGAAGTGACCAGCCTGGGCGTGCAAGTGCATGGCGGCATGGGCTTTATCGAAGAAACAGGCGCTGCCCAGTACTACCGTGACGCCAAGATTTTGACTATTTATGAAGGTACGACTGCCATTCAGGCCAACGATCTGGTGGGGCGTAAAACCGTGCGCGATGGTGGAGCCAATGCCAAAGCCATTGCGGCACAAATAGCCGAGACGGAAGCGGAGTTGCGCGCCAGTGGAACACCTGCCGCGCAATCGGTGGCGCAACGCTTGCAAACGGCGCGTGAAGCCTTTGTACAGGTAGTCGATTTTGTAGTGGCAAACGCTAAAACAGCACCTAACACCGTGTATGCCGGCAGTGTGCCTTACCTGATGCTGGCGGGTAATTTGGTGGTGGGCTGGCAGATGGCGCGAGCCTTGCTCGCAGCACAAGCCCAGTTGCAACAGGGCGAGGATGTGGTCTTTATGCAAGCCAAAATAGCGACGGCGCAGTTCTACGCTGAACATATTTTGCCGCGCACCAGCAGCTTGTGCGAGAGCATTGTGGCGGGTGGCGAAAGTGCCTGCGCATTGCCTCTGGACGCCTTTTGATGACTTGGATGTTGTGCCTTGTGCATCAGTTGCGCAAAGCACGAGATAGTGTGTTTCTCTTGTTTTCTTTAAGGAGTCTGTGGCATGTCCAAGCTTCCCGCCGTGCTGCGAAACCTGACGCTGCCGGTCATCGGCTCACCCTTGTTCATCATTAGCCATCCGCAGTTGGTCATAGCCCAGTGCAAAGCAGGGATTGTGGGCTCCATGCCCGCGCTCAATGCACGCCCCGCTTCGCAATTGGACGAATGGCTGGCCGAGATCACTGAGACCTTGGCCGCACACGATCGCGCCCATCCAGGTTCGCCTGCTGCTCCATTTGCCATCAATCAAATCGTGCACAAGAGCAACGATCGGCTGGAAGAAGACATGGCCATCTGCGCCAAGTACAAAGTGCCTTTGGTTATCACTAGCTTGGGGGCGCGCGAAGACGTCAATGCCGCTGTGCACAGCTGGGGGGGTGTGGTGTTGCACGATGTCATCAACAACAAGTTTGCACACAAGGCGATGGAAAAAGGCGCGGACGGATTGATTGCTGTGGCCGCAGGTGCGGGCGGTCATGCGGGCACCAAGAGCCCGTTTGCGCTGATTCAAGAAATTCGGCAGTGGTTCGATGGGCCTTTGGCTTTGTCTGGTGCCATGGCCACGGGCGGTGCCGTGCTGGCCGCGCAGGCGATGGGTGCAGACTTTGCCTATATTGGTTCGGCCT
Organism: Comamonas sp.; assembly: GCA_051887595.1. Taxonomy (GTDB): domain Bacteria; phylum Pseudomonadota; class Gammaproteobacteria; order Burkholderiales; family Burkholderiaceae_C; genus Comamonas. The sequence continues at coordinate 37 of JBJEZV010000024.1, read as the reverse complement.
TTATTGCCACCACGGAAGCACGCGCCAGTGACGCCTA
>JBJEZV010000023.1:0-2720 GCA_051887595.1 Comamonas sp. | reverse complement strand
AAGACATCACGCAAGTCACCCAAGACAGCCTGCGCAGCGCCATTGGCATGGTCACACAAGACACCTCGCTGCTGCACCGCTCGATGCGCGAGAACATCCTCTACGGCCGCCCTGATGCCAGTGAAGAAGCCATGCGTGCTGCCGCGCAAAAAGCCGAAGCTGCTGACTTCATCGCAACGCTGACTGACCGCCAAGGCCGCAGCGGTTATGACGCCCAGGTGGGCGAACGCGGCGTCAAGCTTTCGGGCGGCCAGCGCCAGCGTGTGGCGATTGCCCGCGTAATGCTCAAGGATGCACCGATCTTGTTGCTCGACGAAGCCACCAGTGCGCTCGACAGTGAAGTCGAAGCCGCTATTCAAACCAGCCTGGATACGCTCATGGAAGGCAAAACTGTGATTGCGATTGCCCACCGGCTGTCCACGATTGCAGCCATGGATCGCCTGATCGTGATGGACAAAGGCGTCATCATTGAAGAAGGATCGCACCAGCAGCTGCTGCAGTTGGGGGGCATCTACGCCAAGCTGTGGGCGCACCAAAGTGGAGGCTTTCTGAGCGAGCCAGCCTAAAGCCAGCTGTACATCTCCCATTACTTCAGTAGCGGCCGCTTCACAGCGGCCGTTAATGCATTCTCTTTGCACCGGCTTTGCGGATGCAGCAGGTAGCATGCTGCACTCTTGCTGCATCCGTGATCTTTCATGCGCATTCTTCACACATCTGACTGGCACCTGGGCCAGAACTTCATGCACCACAGCCGCGAGCGTGAACACGCGGCCTTGGTGGACTGGCTGCTAGAACAAGTACAAGTGCACGGCGTGGACGCTGTACTGATCGCAGGCGATATTTTTGACACGGGCACGCCCCCTAGCTATGCCCGAGCCTTGTACTACCGATTGATTGCCGAACTGCACCAGCGCCAAGTCGCTTTACTGGTGCTGGCAGGCAACCACGACTCGGTCAGCGTCCTCGGTGAAAGCCTGCCCTTGCTGCAGCACCTGAACACCACGGTCATCACCACCACAGGAGAAGCATCGCAACACGTTGTGGCATTGCCCCAGCGCGGCAGCGAGCTGCCAGGGTGCTTGGTTTGCGCCCTGCCGTTTATTCGCCCCCGCGATGTAGTGAGTAGCCAGGCTGGGCAAAGCGCCCAAGACAAGCAACGCAGTTTGCAAGCCGCGATTCAAGAACGCTATGCGCAAGTGTTCGCGGCAGCCCAAAGCCGCCAGAATGAATTACTGCAAGCGTATGGTGTGCACGTACCGATTGTGGCAACAGGCCATTTGACGACGGTGGGCGCAAGCAGCAACGAATCCGTGCGTGAAATCTACGTCGGCGCGCTCGAAGCCTTTCCGACCGCAGCGTTCCCACCCGCTGACTACATAGCGCTGGGTCATATCCACCAGCCTCAAAAAGTCGGAGGACTGGAGCACATCCGCTACAGCGGCTCGCCCATTGCCCTAGGCTTTGATGAAGCGCGCCAGACCAAGTCCATGCTACTGGTGGAGCTGGATGCACAAGGCCTGCACAGCGTCACGCCCTTGCCTACCCCAGTGGTGCAATCTCTGGCCGCCGTACGCGGCAATCTCGCCAGTTTGCCAGCCGAACTACAAGCCATAGCCAGCCAGGGGACGCCCGAGTACTCTGTGTGGCTGGAAGTGACAGTGCAAGACGATGACTACCTGCCTGATTTGGCGCCACGGATTGAATCCATGATCCAAGACCTGCCTCTGCAGGTGCTGCGCATCAAGCGCCAGCGCGGCGCCGATCGCGCCAGCTTAGTAGCTGAGGCAGGCGAATCCCTGGATGCGCTGTCTCCCCAAGAGGTATTTGCGCGGCGTCTGGCCCAAGAAACGCTGAACCCCGAGCAACACCAGGGACTGCAGGAGCGTTACCAACAGGTGTTGGACAGCGTGCGCGGCCCGGGAGATGACGCATGAAAATTCTGAGCCTGCGCCTGAAGAATCTGAACGCGCTCAAGGGCGAATGGAAGATCGACTTTCGAACCGCGCCTTTCAGTGACAGCGGCTTGTTTGCCATTACCGGACCTACCGGTGCAGGCAAATCTACCTTGCTCGATGCCATCTGTTTGGCGCTGTACCACCAGACGCCGCGCCTGAGCAGCGTGGGAGGCTCACACAACGAACTGATGACGCGCCACACCGCAGACTGCTTGGCCGAGGTCGAGTTCGACGTGCAAGGCACGACCTACCGCGCCTTTTGGAGCCAGCGGCGCGCGCGCGACAAGATCGATGGCGCGTTGCAGCTGCCACGGGTTGAATTGGCCCGGGTTCGTACTGCCGATGGCGAAGGTGAAATCCTCACCACGCACATTGGTGACAAGCTCAAGCGCATTGCCAGCATCACAGGCCTGGACTTCGGGCGCTTTACCAAATCCATGCTGCTGGCCCAAGGTGGCTTTGCAGCGTTTTTGAATGCCAATGCCAATGAACGTGCCGAGCTGCTGGAAGAACTGACCGGCACAGAGATCTATGGGCAAATTTCACAAGCTGTGTTTGAACGTGCCCGAGAAGCGCGCCAGCAATTGGACCAGCAGCAGGCCATGCTGCAAGGCATGCAGCCACTCGATGCGGAGACCCGCGCTGCCTTAGAACTGCAGTCCGACAACCTGCAGTCCACGCTGCAGCAATTGCAGACCCAGCTGCAGCAACTGCACACCATCGCGCAGTGGCAAGCGCAGACCGCCAATACGGCGCAAGAAGTGG
>JBJEZV010000022.1:0-2725 GCA_051887595.1 Comamonas sp. | reverse complement strand
GATGGGCAATCACATCGGCATATTCGGGCGTTTGCAGCGCCTGCAACGACTGCAGATGGTAGAGCGTGAAATAGGTACGCGCATTCGCATAGCGCCAGCCTTCCACAAAACCGGGAAGACCGACGCGCTCGGGCACGTGCTCCAGGCCATGCCAAGCTTCGTACTCCTGCCGCGCCTCGGGCCGGTCAATGCCGTTCCACAGTGCCAAAAAAGCCGCACTCATGCGCACTCCAGCGCAGGCTGCACTAGCACCTTGCTGGCCAAGCGGGCACGTGCTAACGCGAAGCCTTCAGGGGCTTGGCTCAGCGGCACGCGGTGCGTAATCATGCGGCGCAGCACTTCTTGGTGCTCACGCATAAATTCCACCACCTCCGGCCAGCAGCGCTCAGGCGCGCGGTAAGAGCCGCGGATTTGCTGGTGGCGGCGCACCAATGCCGTCAAATCAATCGCGACGGGAGCAGCGTGAATACCTGCAATCACCAGCACACCATGGGTTTTCAAGGCGCGCAGAGCGGGGGCAATCACAGCAGCCGAGCCCGTGGCTTCAATCACCACGTCGAACTCTCCACTTTGGGTATACGCCGCCAGCGCTTCTTGCATGTCTTGCTCTTTGAAGTCCAGCAGATCGTCAAACCCCATAGAGCGCAAAACTTCCAGTCGGGCTGCATCGTCGTAGCCGCCGACCACCACCAAAGAGGCACCTGCTGCACGAGCAAACAGGGCAATGCCTTGGCCGATATTGCCGGGGCCTAGCACCAGCACACGGTCACCGGGTTTAATGCCACCTGTGCGCACTGCTTCATAGCTCACAGACAAAGGTTCTGCCAGTGCGGCCACATCGGCGGCTACGCCAGCGGGAATCCGCACACAGTTGCGTACAGGCACGGCCACTTTCTCGGCAAAGCCTCCATGGCGCATCACGCCAATGCCCCGGCGTGTCGTGCACGCATCAAAATTTCCACTGTTGCAAGCTGCGCAGACACCGCAGGTCACGGAAGGACGCACTGCAACCAATTGACCCATGAAGCTGGGGTCTACACCTTCCCCAAGGGCCTCCACCACACCACTGAATTCGTGACCGATGGTCACTGGCAAAGCAGGAGCTAGGAAGTGATAGCTGGCCGTCCACTCATCAATGTGCAAATCAGTGCCGCACACGCCTGTCGCATGCACACGCACCAACACCTCTCCTGCTGCGGGAGCGGGAACATCCACATCTTGTAGCACCAGCCCTTTGGCTGCTGCAGTTTTTTGCAAAGCTTGCATGGTTGCATCGCATGGGCAAAGCATGCGCATCTCTCACGAAAGCCTCAAGTATTGGGAGAGCTTTTCCATATGTCCAATACTCAATTAGTATTCAATCCATATTTCTAATGTATGGATAAGCTGCATGGAACTCCGACACCTGCGCTACTTTGTGGCCGTGGCTGAACAAGGCAATGTCAGCCAAGCTGCGCGCAAACTGTTCATTGCCCAGCCACCGCTGTCCCAGCAACTCAAGCAGCTGGAAGAAGAAATTGGCACGCCCTTGTTCGTGCGATTGCCGCGAGGTGTGCGTTTGACCCCAGCAGGTGAATCACTGCTGGAAGACGCCCGGGCCATCTTGGCGCGTGCCGAGCAAGCGCCCGTACGCGCCCGGGAACGCTGGCGGCACAGCCAACTGGTCCTGCGACTGGGCTTGGTGCCTTCGGCCATGCAATCCTTGTTGCCCGCATTGATTCGGCAAAGCTTGGACGAGCAATGGGATGTCCAATGGGAGGCGCGCGAGATGATTTCCTCGCACCAAGAACGTGCTTTGCGACAAGGCCAGCTCGAGCTGGGTATTGCGCGGCCTGGCGGGCCCATTGAAGGGCTGGAAGTTGCCAGCCTGGATGACCCGTATTGTTTGGCACTGCCGATGCAGCATCCGCTGGCCCAGACGCAGGCTCCCATCGATCTGGCCGAAGCCATGCATGAAGCCTTTGTGGGCTACACGCGTTACCAGGATACCGACTACTTCGATCGCACCTTGGCCTTGTGCATGGATGCTGGATTCATGCCACTGATTCGCCACGAAGCCAGCCAGCTGCTCAATGCGCTGTCGCTGGTGGCCAGTGGTTTGGGGGTAGTGATTGCTCCCACGTCGTTTGCTCTGCTGGGTGTGGAAGGGGTGGTGTTTCGCCCCCTCAAAAATCCCCGCTATGCCAGCCGTTTGGTGGTGCTGGCCTCACCCACCATGATGGAGCTCAATCCGCAGGTTGCACGCGCAGTGCGCGCTGCGGTGGCATTGCTCGAGCGCATGCGCCTCAATCGGGCGTGACTGCTTGGTCGGCCCGCTTGCGGCGGAATCCAGCCTAAAAGCCTTTGAGCTCGCCCCACTCCGCAAAGTCTGCGCGTGTAGCACGCATGGTGTTGATCGGGGCCTTGGTGTCTTCGTAACCCAAAGCCAGGCCACACACCACAGCAAATTCCTGTGACACACCCAGATGTGTGCGTACCACGGCGTCATACCGGCGCCAGAAACCTTGGGCGCAGCTGGCCAAACCTTCTTCTGTGGCGCGCAACATCAGCGACTGCAGATAGATGCCCATATCCAGCCACTGCGTGTGCCCCATGCGGCGATCGGCATACACCACAATGCCTACCGGCGCTCCAAAGAAGCTGGCATTTTTGGCCAGCTGCCGCAGCCGCGCTGGCTTGTCTTCGCGCGGAATGCCAATGCTGGCGTAGAGATCTTCACCATTGG
>JBJEZV010000021.1:0-2734 GCA_051887595.1 Comamonas sp. | reverse complement strand
TCATTGAGGATGATGGCAAAGTCTTCGTGCGCCTGCTGGAACTGGTCCAACACTTCGGCCAGCGTCAACTTATCGGGCACCAGCAAGATCTTGCGAATCAGACTGTCGTCCTTGAGCGAGATGGGCTGGTTGTTGAGCACGCGCTGGAACAAATCCTTGGCATCCACATAGCCCACGATGTGGTCGATATCGCCTTCGCACACGGGGTAGGTAGAGAAGGGCTCTTCGGCAATGCGCGCGCGGATCACGCTGTCGGGATCGTCGCGCAAAAAGTACGCAATGCGATCGCGCTGCGTCATGGCAGAGGCCACGGTGCGCGTATCCAGCTCAAAAATATTGGCAATGGCCTGCTGCTCGCGCTCAGCCAGCACACCGGCGCGTGCGCCGTCTTCGGTCATGGCCAAAATGTCGTCCGAGGTGATGCTTTCGTCGCGCTTGTCGGGCAGGCCCAGCATGTGGATGACGGCATCGGTGATCCGGCCATAGAACCACACCACGGGCTTGAACACCTTGGTCAGCAGCTGCATGGGGCGCAGCACGCGAATGAGCAGGTATTCCGGCTCCACCATGCTCAAGCGGCGTGGCAGCAAGTCGGCAAACAAAATGAACAGCGACGTGATGAACAAGAACGACAACACGGACGCAATGCTCTGCGCCATGGTGGCAGGCAACCACCATTCCAACAAACCTGACAAACTGCCCGTGATCGTGCTGGAGCCCACGATACCGCCCAAAATGGAAATGGCGTTCTGACCCACTTGCACCACAGTGAAATAGTCACCGGGTTGCTCTTGCATCTGGATGGCTTTTTCCGCACGGGGGTCGCCCTCGTCGGCCATCTGGCGCAGGCGCAGACGGCGAGAAGCGGCCAAGGAAATCTCGGCCACAGCAACGAAGGCGCTGGCAGCAATCAGCAGCGCAATGATGAGCAGGCTTTGGGTCAATGTCATAAGTCAGTGGAATGGCAGGTGGCGGCCCAATGTCACCAAGTTGCATGCCTCCTTCGCATGCGGGCGTCTGTACTCCTTCGTGCCGCTGCCCTGCGGCCGAGAACGAAAAAACCGCCCACAGGGGCGGTTTTGGATAAAGCAGGGGCCAGGCCAGTCGAACTGGTCACAGGGCTTGGCATGGTCCCGGCGGTGCGCATGTGATCAGGCCTGACCGTCAATCACTTGCTGCAGTTCACCGGATTCGTACATCTCCATCATGATGTCCGAACCGCCGATGAACTCGCCCTTGATGTAGAGCTGAGGAATGGTGGGCCAGTTGCTGTAGTCCTTGATGCCTTGGCGGATTTCTTGGTCTTCCAGCACATTGACCGTGGCAATGGATTTGGGATCGACGCCACAGGCCTTCAGAATCTGCACGGCACGGCCCGAGAAGCCGCACATGGGGAAGCTGGCGCTGCCTTTCATGAACAGCAGGATGTCGTTGTTCTTGACCAGTTGGTCGATGCGTTGTTGTACGTCGCTCATTGAATTCTCCTGTAGGGGGCCGGTGTGCGAGACCAGCATTGCCTGTGATTATTTCACTGTCTGGGCGGAAATGGCGCACAGCGGGATTTGGCCACCCGTGCAGCGGTCGATTCCGGCCAAGTCCTGGCGGCTATGTACCCGCGTAAATCCTGCCTGGCGCAGCAGTGTTTGCACCCCAGGCGCCTGATCCCAGCCGTGTTCCAGTAACAGCCATCCGCCTGGATGCAAATGGGATGGTGCCTGCGCAATCAGGCATCGAATGTCGTCCAGCCCGTCCGCGCCACTGGTGAGCGCCTGGCGCGGTTCGTGGCGCAGGGCGGGCATGTGCTCATCGTCTTCCCGAATGTAGGGCGGATTGCTCACCACCACATCAAACATGCCAGTGACTTGCTCCAGCCAGGAGGAACACATGAATTGCACGGGCAGCTGCAAGCGCTGGGCATTGGCACGTGCCACTTCCAGCGCCTGGGGGCTGAGATCCACGGCCGTCACTTGGGCATCGGGGCGCTGGCTTTGAATGGCCAAGGCAATGGCACCACTGCCGGTGCCCAAATCGATGATGGCAGGTGAAACGTGGTTTTCAACCACATCCAGCGCCCATTCCACCAAGGTCTCTGTGTCGGGGCGGGGATCGAGCACACGGGCATCAACGTGCAGCGGCAAGCCGAAAAATTCTTTGCAGCCCGTCAAATACGCCACGGGTACGCCATCCAGACGCTGGGCACACAGCTGCGCAAATGCGGCTTGCTGCTCGGCCGTGAGCACATCGCTGTCGTGGGTGAGCAGCCAAGCGCGTCCCGCACTGGGCTGACCCAGCACGTGCAGCAGCAGCATTTGTGCGTCAATGCGCTCCAGGCCTTGGTGGTGGGCCTGAAGCAGCGCTTGCTGCATTGTCAAAGAGGGCAGGGTAGGCATCATCGTGGCAAAGGCACTAGGGCTGGCGGATCTCAGGCATTCACTTCGAGTTCTGCCAACAATTCGGCTTCACGCGCTTGCTTGAGGGCCTCAATCACATCGCCAAGATCACCTTCCATGATGTTGAGCAGCTTGTACAGCGTCAAATTGATGCGGTGGTCCGTCAGGCGCCCCTGTGGGAAGTTGTAGGTGCGGATACGGTCGCTGCGGTCACCGGAACCAATCAAGCCCTTGCGCAGTGCCGCTTCCTTGGCTTCGCGCTCCTTGCGCTCTTTTTCCTGAATGCGTGCCTGCAGCACTTGCAGGGCTTTGGCCTTGTTGCTGTGCTGGCTGCGGCCATCCTG
>JBJEZV010000020.1:0-2750 GCA_051887595.1 Comamonas sp. | reverse complement strand
ATGTCCTTCGCGATTTAAGCCAGCATGGCGCTGTCTGCACGCAGGCCCAGCACTACGGCTTGACCGGGCTGCAGTTCGCAACGGGCACTGCTTTCCACCACCATGGGTTGGCCCTGACCGATGTCCACCAAGACACGCGTGCGGTCACCCAGGTACAAACTGGCGGCTACCGTGCCTTGCAGACCTGGGGTCTTGGGCTCGCACTGCAGCTGCACGTCTTCAGGACGGAACATCAGTTCAGCCAGCAGGCGGTCTCCGCCGGACACCGGTATCGAGCCGGCCTCACACACAAACTGCTGGTTCATCACCTGCCCACGTACACGGTTCATGGTGCCAATGAAGTTGGCAACAAAGGCATTTTGTGGGCGGTGGTAAATCTCGCGCGGCGTGCCTGATTGCGCCACGTGGCCCTCAGACATCACCACAATGCGGTCACCCAAGGCCATGGCTTCAGCCTGATCGTGGGTCACATACACCGTCGTAATGCCCAGCTTGCGCAGCAGCAAGTTGATGTCCATGCGCAGCGAATCGCGCAGCTGGGCATCGAGCGCGGTTAAGGGCTCATCGAGCAACAGCACCCGTGGCTGTGTGGCAATGGCCCGCGCCAAGGCCACGCGTTGGCGTTGACCGCCAGAGAGCTGGTCGATGTGGCGATTAGCCAAAGGCGTCAGCCGCATCATGTCCAGCATGTCTTTGACACGGGCATGCTGCTGCGCTTGGGGCAATTTTTGAATACGCAGGCCGTAGCCCACGTTTTCCGCCACCGTCATATTGGGAAACAAGGCGTACGACTGGAACACCATGCCGACATTGCGTTTTTCAATGCCCAGGGCGGTCACGTCTTGGCCATTGAAAAGCACCTGTCCGCCAGCATCGGGCTGCTCCAGCCCTGCAATCAGTCGCAAGGTCGTGGTCTTACCGCAGCCCGAAGGACCGAGCAACACCAGCGTTTCGCCGGGGTGGATGTCTAAATCCAACGCATCAAGCACGCGCGTGCCATCTGCAAAGGTTTTGGCGCAGTTGCGCAGCTGGATCGAAATAGCGTGGGGAGAAGGGGTCGTCATCACTTGGCAATGCCCAGACTTGTGTCATCTGGCACGTCATCAACAAATTTGCGGGAACGGGGTTTGGCCAAAGCCTGTGTCGCAATCAGCAACGGAACGATGAGCACAAAGAAAATCAAGGTGTAGGCGCTGCCAACTTCAAGGCGCATGGAGGCATAGGCATCGGCCAGCCCCACAGGCAAGGTCTTGGTGTAGGGGGTGTGCAGCAACCACGTAAGGTTGAATTCGCCAATCGACAGCGTCAGCACCATGAGTGCGCCTGCCACGATGCCATTGCGGCAATTGGGCAAGATGACATGGACAAAACGCTGCCAGTGGTTGGCCCCCAGGGAGGCAGCACCTTCTTCCAGTGTTTTCAAATCCAGCGCCAACATGACCGCCAAAATGGCCCGCACCATAAAGGGCAAAGTGAACAGCACATGGCCTACCCAAATGAAAGTCCAGGAGCCGCGAAAGTCGCCCACGCCGCCATAGACAGACACCAAGGCCAGCGCAGTCGCCAGACCCGGCACCGCAATGGGCAGCATCAACAGCTCTTCAAACGCGCGGGTGATGCGGTTGCTGCTGCGTGCCAGCACATACGCAGCGGGAATGCCCAGCACCAGCGTCATGGCCAAGCAAGCCAGTGCAATGCCGATGGAGCGCAGGATGGTGTCGCCATAGCCAGCCCAGACTTCGACAATCCAGCGAAAGGTCAGGCCGCTTTCCAGCCCCACAAAATGGTTGACCGTGATGCCTGCCAGTGCAGACATGCCCACCGGCACAATCAGAAAAGCACACACGCACAGCGTAAATATCAGCTGCAAAGAAAAGGACAAAGATGTGTTGCGCATGGCCTTGTCCTTATCCTGCTGCCGCCACGGTGGAGCCACCGGCCGAACGTGCAATGGCCAGCACCAGCCAAGTCACCGCACCCAAAAAGAAACTCAAGGCCGCCGCCATGGCAATGTTGGCGGACATGGTGAATTCGGTGTAGATGACCATGGGCATCACATTGATGCGCGTAGCCAGCGTAAAGGCCGTGCCGAAGGCACTCACAGCGGTGGCAAAGCAGATCGCTCCAGAAGAGATAAAAGCTGGCTTGAGTGCAGGCAAGATCACATCGCGCACCACCCGCCAAGAGCTAGCGCCCAGCGAGCGCGCGGCCTCTTCCAAGCGAGGATCCATTTTTTCTGCAGCCGCCATGACCGTGACGATCGTGCGCGGAATTGAAAAATACAAATAGCCCAAAAACAAGCCAAAGACCGAATAGGCAAACACCAGCTTACCCGCGCCCAGCTCTTGGGTGATCTGGCCAATAAGGCCTTGCCGGCCTGCCAGCATGATGATCATGAAGCCCACCACCACCCCAGGAAACGCCAGCGGCAGCGTGAGCAATGAGGTCAACAGTCTGCGCCCCGGAAACTCATTGCGCTGCAAAAAAACACCTGCAATGCCACTGATAACCAAGGTGCTCACGGTGGTGGCCAGTGCCACCACCAAAGTCACTGCCATGGACTTGAGGTAATGCGCATTGGTGAGCACTTCGGCATAGGCCCACCACCCCAACTCGCCACTGCCGCCAATGACAAACAGTTGCGCCATCGGCAAGAGAAAGAACACGCCAAAGAAAATCAGAACTGGCGCCAGTAATAAATAAATCATGTGCAAACCCATCGCAGGGCCAGTTGCAGCGCGCTGCAGCCA
>JBJEZV010000019.1:0-2798 GCA_051887595.1 Comamonas sp. | reverse complement strand
GCAAAAAAGTCCTGCGGCTGCGCTTCAAAACGGTCGGGCACACGCGCAGTGGCCAAGCGCTCAGCGGCAACCTGTGCAGGCAGATCAAACCAGATGGTCAGGTCCGGCTCACGCAAGCCCTGGACAGAAGCGTGGTCCATGCGCTGCGCCATACGTTCCAGCACCGACAGTTGCTCCCAGTCAAAACCACGCCCAGCACCTTGGTAGGCAAAAGTGGCGTCGGTAAAGCGGTCGCTGACCACGACTTCGCCACGCTGTAAAGCGGGCTCAATGACGTTCACCAAATGGTCACGACGCGCTGCAAAGGCAATCAATGCCTCGGTCAGCGGGTCCATGGCGTCGTGCAGCAGCAAGTCGCGCAGCTTCTCGGCCAATGGCGTGCCGCCGGGCTCGCGCGTGAGCACAACCGTGCGCCCCGCATCGCGAAACGCCTGTGCCAAAGCAGCAATGTGCGAGGACTTGCCCGCACCATCAATGCCTTCAAAACTAATAAACAATCCGTGGGTGGAAGAAGCAGTCAAAACAGTTCTCTAATGTTCAAAAAAGCGACCGCATAGGCGATCGCTGATGGCTGGGCTTCAATGACCGCCGCGCTGGTAGCGATTGACGGCGCGGTTGTGCTCATCCAAGGTCGCGCTGAAATGGCTGGTGCCATCACCACGCGCCACAAAATAATACGCCTTGGTGGGATCAGGCCGCACAGCCGCCATGAGGGATTCCTTGCCGGGCATGGCAATGGGCGTGGGCGGCAGGCCAGCGCGCGTATAGGTATTCCAAGGCGTGTCGGTTTGCAGGTCACGGCGGCGCAAATTGCCATCAAAACTCTCGCCCAAGCCGTAAATCACGGTCGGGTCGGTCTGCAGCCGCATGCCAATGCGCAAGCGGTTCACAAACACTCCGGCGATTTGTCCACGGTCGGCCGAGCGCCCGGTTTCTTTTTCCACAATGCTGGCCAAGATCAAAGCCTCGTCCATGCTTTTGAGCGGAGTGTCGGCGGGGCGCTGTGCCCAGGCTTGCTCTAAGTGTCGCTCCATCGATCGCAAAGCGCGGCGCAGAACCGCCAACTCACTGCTGCCTTTGGCATAGGTATAGGTGTCCGGAAAGAACCGCCCTTCAGCCGCTACGCCTGGCTTGCCCAGCGCGGCCATGATTTCGGCATCGCTCATGGAGGCCGTGTCATGCTTGAGGAATTCATCCTTGGCAATCTGGGCACGCATCTGGCGGAAAGTCCAGCCTTCCACAAACGTAATCGCCCGCAGGCTCTCTTCGCCGCGCACCAGCTTTTGCAGCAGGGTTCGCGGGGTCGTGCCTGCGGTCAGCTCGTAATTGCCAGCGCGAATTTGGCGGTCTTGGCCCGAGACACGAAACCAAGCGTAGAGCAAGCGCGCATCGGTATCCACACCGGCACTCACCACCGCTTGCGCCACGGCACGCGGTGAGGTGCCAGGCTCAATTTCCAGTTCCACACTGGCAGCTGGCATGCGCAAGGGCTGCCCCAGCCACCACGCAGCTGCGCCTGCGACCGCCACTGCCACAGCCAAAAGAAAAAGCAGTACTAAAAGTAGGCGTCGCACGGGCTTTGTCATCCTATGAAAAAGAGCGGCATCATAATTCACCCATGACCCAGACACTTCAAGGCATTGCCCCCATTTCGCATCTGGGCGTCATTCGCGTACAGGGCGAGGACGCCGCCAGCTTTTTGCACGGCCAATTGACCAATGATTTCGCGTTGCTGGATATGCAACATGCGCGCTTGGCTGCGTTTTGCAACGCCAAAGGACGCATGCAAGCGAGCTTCATTGGCTTCAAGCGTGCCCAGGACGACATCTTGCTCTTGCTGAGCAAAGATTTGCTGGCCCAAACACTCAAACGCTTGTCGATGTTTGTCTTGCGCGCCAAGGCCAAGCTCTCTGACGCCACTGACCAATTCCAGATCTTGGGCATTGTGGGCACAGAGCTGCTGCAAGCGGACACCCCAGCCTGGAGCTTAGAGCAGCGCGATGACGCACACTGGGTGCAGCTGTACCCCGTCGCTGGTCAAGCCCGCTCCCTGTGGGTGGCAGAAGCGAATGTTGCTGCCCCCCAAGGGCCCAAGCTGTCTGCCGATGCATGGCGCTGGACCGAAGTGGCCAGTGGCATTGCCACGCTGTCTGCCCCAGTGTTTGAGCTGTTTGTGCCCCAGATGCTGAACTACGAGTCGGTCGGCGGTGTGAACTTTAAAAAGGGCTGTTACCCCGGCCAGGAAGTGGTGGCTCGCAGCCAGTTCCGCGGCACTTTGAAGCGCCGCGGCTACTTGGTGGAAAGCGCCCGCGCCATGCACGCCGGGCAAGAAATATTTGCCGCCGACGACGCTGAGCAAGCCACAGGCACGGTGGTGCAGGCCGCCCCTGCGCCTACGGGTGGTTGGCAAGCCATCATCAGCATGCAGACATCTTCCAGCGACCAAGCATTGACGCTCGACGGCCCCCAAGGCGCTGCGGTGCGTTTGCTTTCTCTGCCCTATCCTTTGCTCGACGATATCTAAGCTTTGTCATGGCTGGCGTATATGTGCTCGCCACCGACGATGGCGCTGGCCACGGTCCTGTCAGACGCTGGCCAGCGTGCAAATGCAAAACGAGATAAAATTGCAGGCTTGGTTGTTGCGCAACGAACCGCGTGGGCGGACGATTGAACACTTCCATCTGGCCCACATCCGAAAAATTGCTGCCCTCGTTTCAAGAGGTACTTTTTCGGCATATAATCGAGGTCTTGTCGGCGTGTAGCGCAGCCTGGTAGCGCACTTGCATGGGGTGCAAGGG
>JBJEZV010000018.1:0-2822 GCA_051887595.1 Comamonas sp. | reverse complement strand
GCTGGCCGTCGCGCGAGCCTTGCAGCACGTGGGGCGACAAGCTCATGTTTTCTTGGCCGCCAGCTACAACGATCTCGCTGTCGCCTGTTGCAACCGACTGCGCAGCCAGCATCACCGCCTTCAGGCCCGAGCCACAGACGGCATTGATGGTCAGCGCGGGGGTTTCTTTGGCAACGCCCGCTTTCATCATGGCTTGGCGCGCGGGGTTTTGGCCCACGCCAGCGGTCAGCACCTGGCCCATAATGACTTCACCGACTTGGTCCAGCGGCACCTGTGCGCGCTCCAGCGCGGCCTTGATGACGGTGGCACCCAAGTCCACCGCTGGGGTCTTGGCCAAGCTGCCGCCAAACTTGCCCACGGCCGTGCGTACAGCTGAAACGATGACGATGTCTTCCATGACGAGATTTCCTTGTAGTTAGATTGCAAAGTGTTGCGGGTGAATGGGCGCGCAGACTGGTCTCCAGATCAACGCATCCTTAGATTTTTTGCTGGACATAGCGCCCGGGCGCAGCTTCGATGGGCGCATAGGTTTTGCCCTTGCCATAGCGTTTGGGCGCAGCAATTGATTTGCCCGCATGGCGCTGCAGCCATGTGGCCCAGTCGGTCCACCAGCTGCCGGGATGCTCTTGGGCACCTTCCAACCATCCTTGTAGATCTGCGGGGAATTGACCATCGCTGCGCAACCAGTGGCTGCGTTTACCTTTGGCTGGGGGGTTAATCACCCCAGCAATGTGACCCGATGCGCCCATAACAAAGCGCTTGTCGCCACGCAGCACCTGGGTGCTGGCGTAGGCTGAGCCAATGGGAACGATATGGTCTTCGCGCGAGCCGTAGATGTACACAGGCACATCCACCTTGGACATGTCGATGCGTTCACCACACACCGTGAGCGCACCGGGCTGGATCAGCGCATTGTGCAGGTACATATGGCGCAGATACCAGACGTACCAAGGGCCAGGCAAATTCGTGGCGTCGCTGTTCCAGTACAGTAAGTCAAAGGGCGGCGGGGTTTCTCCCTTGAGATAGTTGCCCACCACATAGTTCCAGACCAGCTCGTTAGGCCGTAAAAAGCTGAAAGTCGATGCCAGTTCTTTGCCGCTGAGCAGACCAGATTGCCCCATTTGCTGCTCGCGCAATTGGACAAAAGCTTCATCAATGAACACATCCAGAACGCCGGTGTCGCTGAAGTCCACAAAAGTGGTCAGCAAAGTGGCACTGGCCACCGGCTGCTGCTCACGTGCAGCCAGCACGGCCAGCGCTGTTGACAGCATGGTGCCGCCCACACAAAAGCCCAGTGTGTTGATTTGCGGTGCTCCGGTGATGGCTTGGCACACAGCAATGGCACGCAGCACGGCGTGCTCGATGTAGTCATCCCACGTCCAGTGCTCGCATGAAACATCAGGGTTGCGCCAGCTGATCACAAAGGTGCGGTGCCCTTGGCTGACGGCGTAGCGAATCAGGGAGTTGTCTGGCTGCAAATCCAGGATGTAGTACTTGTTGATGCACGGCGGCACCAGCAGCAAGGGCCGCTCAAAGACTTTGGGCGTGAGCGGTTGGTATTCGATAAGCTGAAAAAAGTCGTTTTCGTAGACAACAGCGCCTTCAGAAGTGGCCACATTCACGCCGACTTCAAACTGGCGCTCGTCGGTCATTGACACATGGCCTTGCTGCAAGTCACGCAGCAGGTTGCTCATGCCTTGCGTCAGGCTCTCGCCTTGGGTCTGCAAGGCCTTTTGCTGGGCCTCGGGGTTGAGCGCCAAAAAGTTACTGGGCGCCATGGCAGCCACCCACTGCTCCACGGCAAAGCGTATGCGCTGGCGCGTTTTCTCGTCGGCCTGCACGGCATCGGCCATGGCCAACAAGGTTTGGCTGTTCAACAAATAGCTGGCTGCTGCCATCCCAGCCCAAGGGTGCTGCTGCCAATCGGGTGCGCCAAAACGGCGATCTTTGGACAGGGCCGTAGCATCTGGCCCAGAAGTGAAAAGTTGTGCAATGGCCTGCAGGTACTGCTGCTGCAGCTGTTGCAGCTTGGCGGTGTCAAGCCGCACCGGCGGCGCTGTTGACTCGACGGGTGCCGCTGGGGAGTTGGCAGCCCACGTTTGCATGGCCTGCATCCATGGGCGCAACCACAGTTGCTGGGCTTGCTGTCTGGCTTGTTCCCAAGCAGCTTGTGAACTCATGCGTTGTCTCCCCGGTTTATGGTGCGCTGTGGGTGTTGTGGCAGCAATTGTTGCGCAGCAACATAACTGTGACAACCCTTTCATGCCGCCGCTTATGACGTGCACACAGACGAGACGATTTCAGGCACAGTGCATGGTCATGTACCTGATCGTGATTGCATGGGGCTATGTGACCCTGATGATGGCCATTGCTGAGGCCGCAAGCCCCCAAGGCAGCCTGCTGGGAGCTGCCATCACGCTGCTGCTGTATGGCGTGCTGCCACTGTCTATTCTTGTGTATATCTTGGGCACACCAGAGCGCAAACGCCGCCTGCGGCAGCGCCGTGAAGCAGAGCACCAATCCTGGCTAGCCCAACAAGCGAAGGCCTCAAACGCGCCAGATGCTGGCGGCCATGCGCCCGGTACTGCCAAGTCGAGCGGCATCGCGCCGGTGCGAAAAGAAAGCTGAAGGCTGGCTGACGGTGCACCAAGGCGCCGAGCCATCGTTGCCATAGATGGCAGTGATGCCCATGCGCTGCAGCGTCATGCGCGCCAGCAGAGGCAAATCTGCCATCCACTTGCCAGCAGACGCTGCAGACTCGAACGCTCTTGCGTTGTCTGCATGGGCGCTGACAAAGGCTTGCCGCACTTCATCACCCACTT
>JBJEZV010000017.1:0-2838 GCA_051887595.1 Comamonas sp. | reverse complement strand
GCCCTGGCCCACACCCAACATTGGCAACAGCTGTGCGAACACGCTGAACAGCGCGCACCATTGCACCACCAGCTGCAGCAGTATGCGCAAGCGATGCACGACACCACGCAACGCATGGAACAGCTGCAGGCGCAACGCATGCAACTGCGTACGCACTACCAAGCGCTGCAGGAAAAAGTCCAGGACAAACAAACCCTGCTGCTGCAAGAGCAACGCATTCAAAGCCTGCAAGCCCACCGAGACGCGCTGCAGCCGGGTCACGCTTGTCCGCTGTGTGGCTCGCAGGAGCATCCGGCCATTGCCAGTTATGCAGCGCTCGATGTGTCCATCACCGAGCAAGCCTTGCAACACGCGCTCTCGCAACGCGATGTGGTGCAGCGCCAGGGCGAAGCGGTGAGCGCTGATTGGGCGGCGGCCCGTGCCCAGCAAGCAGAGCAGCACAAGCAGCATGAAGCCATACAGGAGCAGCTCATCCAATGGCAGCAGCGATGGGAAGCGCTGGCCGCTGGCGTTACGGTGGCCGACACCTCCGTGCCTGCTTTGCAAGCCCGCTATCTGCAAGCGCAGCACAGCACACAGCAGCTGCATACGCAGTTGCAGGCTGCTGAGCTTGCCGAGCAACAGTTGCAGCAGGCCCAGGCAGCCGTCCAGCAGGCCCAGCAGCAACACCATGAGGCCCGCCATGCTTTGGCTTTGAATGAGCAGGCGCTGCACGACCATGCACAACAAAGCCAACAGGCCCAAGCGGCTTGGCAACTGCTGCAGTCTCGCACCGAGCAGCTTGCCCACACACTTTCGCAGCAGCTGCAGCCGCTGGGTTATGCCCTGCCTGATGCAGCGGCAGTCACCGATTGGCTGCAATCCCGCGAACAAGAATGGACGCGCTGGCAACAGCACCAGCAACAGCTGGTCGCGCTGGAGCGGGAACTGCACAGCCTTGCCCAACAATCCACGCAAGCTGCCGCCACCGCTGCCCATTGGCAGCAGCAATGGGCAGCCCTCGAGGGCGCGGCAGATGCACCTCCGAATAGTGGCGCGCACGTGCCTGCCGATCTGCCCTCTTGCATCCAACAGCTCGAAAACTGCCGCCAACAGCAACACGGTCTGCAAGGCCAATTGCTGCAGGCCGAGATGGCACTGAATCAGCTGCAGCAGGCGCTGCAAGCGGCAGCCGCGCAATGGCAGCAGGCTTTGCATGACAGCCCATTTGCCAATGAGGCAAACTTTGCCGCAGCCTTGCTCCCTGCAACGGAACACCAGCGCTTGCAGACACTGCACGAACAACTGCATGGCGACCTGCAGCGCAGCCAAGCCCTGTGGCAGGCTGCCCAGCAGCGGTTGGCGGTTCTGCAAGCCCAAGCGCTCAGCGATGCCAGCGCCGAGGACATCCAAGCACAGATCACCCACATGCAAGACCTGCAGGAACAGCAGGCCAGCGAATTAGGTGCATGCCGTGCACGGCTGGCAGACGCAGCGCAGCTGCGCGCCAAGCAGCAATCGCTGTTGCAGGCCATGGAACAGCAGCGTCTGGACTGTGAAATGTGGCAGCGTCTTGATGGACTCATTGGCTCGGCGCGCGGCGACAAATTCCGCAAATTTGCCCAAGGACTGACGCTGGATCATCTGCTGTACCTGGCCAACCAACACCTGGTACGCCTGCATGGCCGCTACAGCCTGCGCCGCAAGACCACCGGAGAGCTGGAACTAGACATCGTGGACAGCTGGCAAGCCGATGTCGCACGCGACACACGCACGCTCTCAGGTGGCGAGTCTTTTCTCGTGAGTCTGGCGCTGGCCTTGGCGCTGTCCGATCTGGTCAGCCACAAAGCCTCGATCGACTCGCTGTTCCTCGATGAGGGGTTTGGTACGCTCGATGGCGAGACGCTAGAGATCGCGCTCACTGCACTCGATGCCCTGAATGCCAGCGGCAAGATGATTGGCATCATCAGCCACGTGGAGGCGCTCAAAGAACGCATCCCTGTGCAAATACGGGTCGACAAGACAGGCGGCGTAGGGCACTCCAAGCTGTCGTACTAAGTGCATGTGGCTGCCCTGCTATGTGCAGGGCGCCGCAGCGCAACAGCTTTCGGGCATTCAGACTTTGCAGCAAGGCCAAAGGCTTGGCGCTACGATGCCCGCTTTCTTGCTTGATCACTACAAGCCCATGATTCGCCTCGCAGAACTCAAAGTCCCCCTGTCGGTCCTCCAATACCATCCCGAGAACCACACCGAATACCACCCTGAAGCAGCGCTGCGCTCCCAAGCCGCACAGCGCCTAGGAATTGGCCCTGAGGGCATTGACCAGCTCACCGTTCACAAACGCAGCTTTGATGCCCGCAACAAGTCTGAATTGCTGGCCGTCTACATCGTCGATCTGACGCTGACCGATGCACAGCTGGAAGCCAGCTTACTGGCGCAGTTTGCCGACCACCCGCACGTCAATCCCACGCCCGACATGGCGTGGAAGCCCATCGGCCAAGCCCCTGCTGATTTGCAGCACCGCCCTGTGGTGGTCGGCTTTGGCCCCTGCGGCATGTTTGCTGCGCTGGTGCTGGCGCAAATGGGCTTTAAGCCCATCGTGCTGGAACGCGGCAAGACCGTGCGTGAGCGCACCAAAGATACGTGGCGCCTGTGGCGCAAACGCGAGCTCACACCCGAGTCCAACGTGCAGTATGGCGAAGGCGGTGCGGGTACCTTTTCGGACGGCAAGCTCTACAGCCAGATCAAGGACCCCCGTCACTTGGGCCGCAAGGTGCTCACAGAATTTGTCACGTATGGCGCGCCACCCGAAATTCTGTATGCCGCCCACCCCCACATTGGCACGTTCAAGCTGGTCAA
>JBJEZV010000016.1:0-2875 GCA_051887595.1 Comamonas sp. | reverse complement strand
CAGGCCAAAGCATGGCCGAACTCGATGCCATGCTCGCTGCGGCCAAGCCCGGCGCAACACCTTCATTGATTGCGCGCGCTGCTGAGATTGAAGCCGAAATGGCGGCGGCCGCTGCAGAACCTGTGCGCTTGTACGCCCCGGAAGAGCAACGCTGCGGCTTGATCGCCATTGTGGGTAAGCCCAACGTGGGCAAGTCCACATTGATGAATGCGCTGGTCGGCCAGAAGGTGTCCATCACCTCGCGCAAGTCACAGACCACACGCCATCGCATTACCGGCATTCGCACCAAGGAAGAGACCCAGTTCATCTTTGTGGATACGCCTGGTTTCCAGACCAAGCATTCCACGGCGTTGAACAAGTCGCTCAACAAGACCGTGATGGGCGCCATCAGCGATGTGGATTTGATCTTGTTCGTGGTGGAAGCGGGCAGCTTCACGCTGGCCGATGCCAAGGTGCTGAGCCTGTTCAAGCCTGGTATCCCCACGCTGCTGATTGCCAACAAGCTCGATACGGTGGGCCGTCGACACGAGATTGCGCCTTGGCTCAAGAGCATGCAAGAGCGCCATCCGTTTGCTGAGTTTGTGCCCATGTCGGCCAAAAAGCGTGACGATATCGAGCGCTTGTTCGGCATTTGCGCCAAGTATCTGCCTGAACAGCCTTGGTTCTACGGCGAAGACGAGCTGACCGACCGCAGCGAAAACTTCATGGCTGCTGAAATCGTGCGTGAAAAGCTGTTCCGCTTTACTGGCGATGAGCTGCCCTACACCTCGACCGTGGTGATCGACAAGTTTGAAGAAGAACCCAGCAAGGTGCACAAGCGCTTTATGCGCTTGGCCGCCACGATCGTGGTGGAGCGCGATGGCCATAAGGCCATGGTGATTGGCCAAGGTGGCGAGCGCCTCAAGCGCATTTCCATGGAAGCGCGTCAAGAGATGGAAAAACTGTTTGACGCCAAGGTGTTCCTGGAAGTGTGGGTCAAGGTGAAGTCTGGCTGGGCGGATGATGAGGTTCGCGTCAAGTCCTTCGGCTACGAATGATCGCTGTTTGGAATTTGGTTCCCGATACTTTGCCGCACCCGCTTGCCGTGGCGCTGCCACTGTCTGCGCGGGTGCTTCGCGTCTCGGCCGCTGCGCTGAACCAACTCCCAAACACTGGGTGCACTGTTGCTTCCCAAGGCCTCACTGAGGCCTTTTTTCGTTTTTGAGCATCTATGGCCGCTAAGCGCGTGGGCGAAGAGCCTGCATACATCTTGCACCGCTACGACTGGAGCGAGTCCAGCCTGATTCTGGAGGTGTTTACGCGCCACCGCGGTCGGGTGGCGCTGCTGGCCAAGGGCGTGAAGCGCCATACCTCTAACTTCCGGCCAGTGCTGCTGGCGCTGCAGCCGCTCAAAGTCACGTATACGCTGTCGGGCGATGGCAATGCCGACATCCATGTGCTCAAGGGTGCGGAGTGGGCCGGCGGGCACATCATGCCGATGGGCAACAATTTGCTCACGGGCATGTACCTTAATGAGCTGCTGATGCGCCTGCTGGCGCGTGACGATCCTTACGCATATTTGTTTGATGTGTATGGTGCAGTGGTCAAGCTGCTGGCCACGCAGCACGAAGAGGTGATTGAGCCCGTGCTGCGCGCGTTTGAATTGATCTTGCTGCGCGAGTTGGGTCTGCTGCCTTCACTCGGGGAAGAAACGCTGACACTGCAGCCCCTGCGCCCGGAAGGCCACTACACGTTGGTGGCAGAAATGGGCTTGCGCCCGGCGCTGGACAGCGATCGTGGCTCGCTCAGTGGCCAGCAGTGGAAGATGCTGCAGCAGGCCTTGGCGCAAGGCGATGGCGCCTATCCTGCGACGGTACGTGCTTGCGCAGCAGTGGCATCGGCATTGAAGCCGCAACTGCGCCATTTGCTGCAATACCATTGCGGCAGCCCACAGTTGCGCACGCGGCAGCTGTTGATGGATTTGCAAACGCTATGACCGCCCCTGAAACCCCGCGCCGCACCGCGCTGTCTGTCAATGTCAACAAAGTCGCTCTGCTGCGCAATACGCGGCATTTAGGCATTCCTTCGGTTACACGCGCAGCGCAGCTGTGTTTAGAGGCCGGGGCGCAGGGGATCACCATCCATCCGCGCCCGGACGAGCGCCACATACGTGGCACCGATGTTTTTGAGTTGGCTGCTTTGATGCAGCAATGGCCGCAGGCCGAGTTCAACATCGAAGGCAATCCCACGCAAAACTTGATGGCCTTTATCGAGCGCGTGCGGCCGCACCAGGCCACCTTTGTGCCTGACAGTGAAGACCAGTTCACCAGTGACCACGGCTGGAGCTTTCCGCAAGATGCCGAGCGTTTGAAGCCCCTGATTGCCCGGTGCCAGGCGCTTGGTGTGCGTGTGAGCTTGTTTATGGATCCCGATTCTGAGCAAATGGCTGCAGCCAAAGCCGTGGGCGCGGATCGCGTAGAGCTCTACACCGAGCCTTATGCGGCTGCCTGGGGCACGCCTGAGCAAGCGCAGCAGCTCGAGCGCTATGCGCAAGCGGCTCAAGCGGCTCTCGATGTGGGGCTGGAAGTCAATGCCGGCCATGACCTCAATCGTGACAACCTGTCGGCATTTATTGCCCGTTTGCCGGCTGTGGCAGAAGTCTCCATCGGCCATGCGTTGATTGCTGACGCACTGGAACTGGGCTATGCAGCTACCGTCAAAGCCTACCAAGCCTGCATTGACCAAGGAATGCAGGCGAAGAAGTAAAAATAAGAGCTACTAGCCTGCGTCTATGCTAGTTTTGCAATAGTTTTATATTGCAAATTAAGTCCTGGCGCTGGCTGGTAGCTATCTTTTGTAGATAAAGCACCATGATTTACGGCATAGGCACTGACAT
>JBJEZV010000015.1:15937-24499 GCA_051887595.1 Comamonas sp. | reverse complement strand
TATTACCGATGACAGTTGTGTTCCCAACCGCTCCATCATGGATGAACACAGCAAAGTCATGATTTCCCGTTTAGGCCACCGTATTCGCGCTGCGGGCATGGCCGAGTTGGTGGGTTATGACATGTCATTACCGCCAGATCGAAAAGCATTATTAATCCGAACCGTGCAGCAATTATTTCCGCACGGCGTGGATTATGAAAATACGAGTTTCTGGAGTGGCCTTCGCCCTATGACACCCGATGGCCCACCAATCCTAGGTACCACGGGTTTTAAAGGCCTGTTTTTGAATTGTGGCCATGGTTCGAATGGTTGGACACAGGCCTGCGGCAGCTCGCGTGTGGTCGCAGACATCGTGTGTGGGAAAGCGCCACAGATTGATATGCGGGGACTGACGCTGGAGCGGTATTCGTAAACAGGCCTGTGAAGTGATAGGGCTTAAATCGCCACCAGTTTCTGAATGCCCTTTTCCTGCATTTCAGCGCCGGGGCCGGAGGCAATGACTTCGCCACGCTCCATGACGAGGTATTCGTCGGCCAACTCTTCGGCAAAGTCGTAGTACTGCTCGCACAGCAGCACCGCCATGCCGCGCTCCTTGGCCAGCATGCGAATCACGCGGCCAATGTCTTTGATGATGCTGGGCTGAATACCTTCAGTAGGTTCGTCCAAAATCAGCAAGCCCGGCGCAGGTGCCAATGCCCGTGCAATTGCCAACTGCTGCTGCTGACCACCCGAAAGATCGCCGCCACGGCGGTGCAGCATCTGTTGGAGCACCGGAAACAGCTCGTACAAATCTGGCGGAATGGGCGTGCTGCCGCTTTGGTAAGCCAAGCCCATGCGCAGGTTCTCTTCCACTGTCAGACGACCAAAAATCTCGCGCCCTTGGGGCACAAAACCAATGCCGGAGCGTGCGCGTTCATAAGGCGTGAGCTTGTCGATGGCTTTGCTGTTCCAGCTGATGCTGCCACTTTTGATGCCCACCAGCCCCATCAAGCTTTTGAGTAGCGTGGTCTTGCCCACGCCATTGCGACCGAGCAGCACGGTGACTTTGCCGGGTTCGGCTTGCAGACTCACATCGCGCAGGATGTGCGAGCCGCCGTAGTACTGGTGCAAATTCTGAACTTTGAGCATGTGTTTCTCCTGCACAACCTCCGGCTGTGCATCCACGGGCTTTGCTATGGCCCGTGTTGCTTGAAATCCATAGCTACTTACCTTTATATAGCAAGCATTTCATATATAAAAGTCTTTGAAAACCTTGCTGCACAATGGCAAGTAGCTCTTGTTTTTAATTTTTGAGGCTTTAACGCCCCAAATACACCTCAATCACGCGTTCGTCGGCCTGCACTTGCGCCAGCGTACCTTCGGCCAGCACGCTGCCATCGCACAGCACCGTCACCTTCTCGCTGATGGTGTTGATAAAGCTCATGTCGTGTTCCACCACCATCAGGCTGTGCTTGCCTTTGAGGCTCAAGAACAGCTCGGCCGTGCGCGCAGTTTCGTCATCGGTCATGCCGGCCACAGGCTCATCGAGTAGCAGCAACTTGGGTTCTTGCATCAGCAGCATGCCGATCTCTAGCCACTGTTTTTGACCGTGGCTGAGCACGCCCGCTTCGCGGTTGACCTCGCCCGCCAAATGGATGGTGTGCAAAATTTCGGCCAATTTGTCTTGCTGCGCGCTGTCGAGCTTGAAAAACATGCTGTGCTTCACACTCTTGTGGGTTTTGAGCGCCAGCTCCAAGTTTTCAAACACGGTCAGCTGCTCAAACACCGTGGGCTTTTGGAACTTGCGGCCAATGCCCAGCTGGGCGATCTCTGGCTCGTTGTGGCGCAGCAGATCTATGGTCGAGCCAAAGTACACCGTGCCTTTGTCGGGCCGCGTTTTGCCGGTGATGATGTCCATCATCGTGGTCTTGCCCGCACCATTGGGGCCAATGATGCAGCGCAGCTCGCCGGGCGCGATGTCCAAGTTCAAACCGTTGATGGCCTTGAAACCGTCAAAGCTCACGTGCACGTCTTCTAGGTACAAGATGCGGCCATGGGTCACGTCCACTTCACCGGGCGTGGCAATGCGCGCCATGCTGGCGCTGCGACCGCCCGATGCCGTGTTTTGCGCAGCCTTGGCCGCCGCTTCCCGCATGCGGATGGCGCCCGCTTCCATCAAATCTGGCGTCATGCTGCACCTCCCGCGTTCTTCTTCGATACCTTACCGCGCAATTTGCGCACCACGCCCACGATGCCGTGTGGCATCCACAGCGTCACGGCAATGAACAGTGCGCCCAAAAAGTACAGCCAGATCTCGGGCGCTGCCACGGTGAGCCAGCTCTTGGCACCGTTCACCGCAAAGGCTCCCACAATCGGTCCCACCAAGCTGCCACGGCCACCGACGGCGGTCCACACCGCCATTTCAATCGAGCTGGCAGCAGACATTTCCACGGGGTTGATGATGCCTACTTGCGGGACATACAGCGCACCAGCGACGCCGCACATCATGGCGCTGATCACCCAGATGGTGAGCTTGTACGGCAGCGGCGAATAGCCCGAGAACATCACGCGCGACTCCGCATCGCGAATGGCTTGCAACACACGCCCAAACTTGCTGCGTACCAGCCAGCGCGCCAGCAAGAAAAAGCCCAGCAACGTGCAACCGGTGATGACAAACAGCGCCATGCGCATTTCTTGGGTGGCCAGCGGCATGCCCAGAATCTGTTTGAAATCGGTAAAGCCGTTGTTGCCGCCAAAACCGGTTTCATTGCGAAAGAACAGCAGCATGGCCGCATAGGTCAGCGCCTGCGTGATGATGGAGAAATACACTCCTTTGATGCGCGAGCGGAAGGCAAACCAGCCAAACACAAAGGCCACGATGCCTGGCACAGCGAAGACCAAGATAAAGGTGGCGATAAAGCTGTCAGAGAGCTGCCAGAACCACGGCAGCTCTTTCCATGCCAAAAACACCATGAAGGCAGGCAGCTCGTTGGGGCCGACCGATTGCAAGCTCAGGTACATGCCCATCACATAGCCGCCCAGCGCAAAGAACAGGCCGTGGCCCAGGCTCAAGATACCGGTGTAGCCCCAGATCAAATCCATGGCCAGCGCGCAAATGGCATAGCACATGATCTTGCCCAGCAGGCGCACAGCGTAGTCCGAGAGGTGTAACGCACTGCCCTCAGGCACCCACAGATTAAGCACCGGTGCCAATGCGCACACCACGATCAGTGCCACCATAAAGGCAGACCAACCTGCCTTGGTCAGCAGCGGCTTGCGCCCGGGTAACTCTACCGGCACAAACACATTCGATTTCAAAGTTGTAGTGGTCATGTCATGCCTCCGCGCTGCGGCCTTTCATTGCAAAGATGCCTTGCGGGCGCTTCTGGATAAAAGCAATGATGAAAATGAGCACGGCAATCTTGGCCAGCACCGCCCCCGTCCAGCCTTCGAGGAATTTGTTCAGGATGCCCAAGCCCAGCGCGGCGTAGACCGTGCCTGCCAGCTGCCCCACGCCGCCCAGCACCACCACCATGAAAGAGTCCACGATGTAGCTCTGTCCCAAGTCAGGCCCCACATTGCCCACCTGGCTCAAGGCGCAGCCTGCCAAGCCTGCAATACCGCTTCCCAAAGCAAATGCCATGGTGTCCACCCGCGCGGTGTTGACGCCCATGCACGAAGCAATCGGACGGTTTTGTGTGACGGCACGCACAAACAAACCCATGCGTGTTTTGGCGATGATGAAGGCCACGCCAGCCAGCACGGCAAACGCGAAACCGATGATGATCACGCGGTTCCACGGCAGCGTCAGATTGGGCAAGAGCTGCACGCCGCCGCTCATCCACACGGGGTTTTCCACCGCGACGTTTTGCGCGCCAAAAAAGCTGCGCACCAACTGCATCAGCACCAGCGAAATGCCCCACGTTGCCAGCAGCGTCTCCAGCGGACGGCCGTAGAGATAACGCAGCACGCCACGTTCCATGATGGCGCCCACCAGTGCCGAGGCCATGAATGCCACAGGTACTGCAGCTAACAAGTACCAGTTGAAATAGTCGGGCAGGTAGCTGCGAAACAACCCCTGCACCACATAGGTGGCGTAGGCACCGATCATCATCAACTCGCCATGCGCCATGTTGATCACGCCCATCAAGCCGTAAGTGATGGCCAAGCCCAGCGCCACCAGCAGCAAGATCGAACCCAAGCTGATGCCGGTGAAAGCCACACCCAGTCGCTCGCCCCAAGCCAGCTTGTCCGACACCTCAGCCAGTGCACGTTTGAGCGCCAATTGCACCTTCGGGTCTTGCTCTTGGCTTAACTGTTCGTTGAGCAGCAAGCGCGTGGCAGGCAGCGCCCGTTGTGCCAGCAGGGCAGCCGCAGCAATGCGCTGCTGCGCATCGTCACTGCCCAAGAGCGCCGCCGAACGTGCCAGCTCCAGTTCGGCTTTGACGGCTGGCGATAATTCGCTGGCCAGCGCTTTGTCGAGCAGGGGCAGTCGCTCTGGCGTCGCCCCCTTGAACATGGCACGTGCTGCCTCCAGGCGTTCAGTGTCATTGCCCACCAGCAAGTTCAGTGACGCCAAGGCATCTGCAATCTCGCGACGCAGTCGGTTGTTGGTGCGCACCTCGTCAGCTTGCTCGGGCAGCGGCACCGCCTCGGCTGTTGCGGGCAGCAGTGCCTGGCCATTGCGCACGATCAAGGTTTGGTCTTGCGCAATGCGTACATCGCCATCGCGCAGGGCTGAAAGAAAATCCGCGGTGCGACGTGGATCACCGGTCGCCACGGCCTCCTTCATCGCCGTGATACGCGCTGCGTTATCGCCTTGCGCCATGGCCAAGGCCTGTTCAGACGTCAGCGCATGTGCAGGTGCCTGCCACCATGCACCGCACACCAATGCTGCTGTGAGCAACCATCGGATTTTGCGCAAATTAGGTAAACACATAAGCAGAGCCTGTTCCCCAACAAAAAAGCCCGTCACGCTGGACGGGCCGTCAATAAGAGCGTGATGGACATGACAAAGCAATTGCCATGCCCAGACGCAATGCATGCATTACGTCAGCTCATGGGCATTACTTCTTCTCTGGCTCATCTTTCTTTTTGTCATTGCCTTCAATGAAGGGGCTCCAGGGCTGCGCCTTGATGGGGCCCTTGGTCTGCCACACCACATCAAACTGGCCATCAGCCTTGATTTCTCCAATCAGCACAGGCTTGTGCAGGTGGTGGTTTTTGGCGTCCATGGTCAACGTGTAGCCACTCGGCGCCTTGAAAGTCTGACCGGCCATGGCGTCGATCACCTTGTCCACTTCCAAGCTCTTGGCCTTTTCTACGGCCTGCTTCCACATATGAATGCCGACGTAGGTCGCTTCCATGGGGTCGTTGGTCAAAGGCTTGGTGGACTGGCCGGGCAGGTTCTTGGCCTTGGCGTAGTCACTCCACTGCTTGATCCAGGCGTCGTTGGTGGGGTTCTTCACGCTCATGAAGTAGTTCCATGAAGCCAGGTGGCCCACCAAGGGCTTGGGATCCAGACCGCGCAACTCTTCTTCACCTACCGAGAACGCCACCACAGGCACGTCAGTGGCCTTCAAACCTGCATTGCCCAGCTCTTTATAGAAAGGCACGTTGGAGTCGCCGTTGATGGTGGACACCACAGCGGTCTTGCCACCGGCAGAGAACTTCTTGATGTCGGCCACGATGGTTTGGTAGTCGCTGTGACCAAAGGGGGTGTAAGCCTCCATGATGTCTTTGTCCGCCACGCCTTTGCTCTTGAGGAAGGCGCGCAAGATCTTGTTGGCCGTGCGGGGGTAAACATAGTCCGTGCCCAACAGCACCCAGCGCTTGGCTTCGCCACCGTCTTCGCTCATCAGGTATTCCACGGCAGGAATGGCTTGCTGGTTGGGCGCGGCGCCGGTGTAGAACACATTCTTGGACAGTTCTTCCCCTTCGTACTGCACGGGGTAGAACAACAACGCGTTGTTTTCTTCATAGACCGGCAGCACCGACTTGCGGCACACCGAAGTCCAGCATCCAAAAGTGACTGCCACCTTGTCTTGGCTGATTAACTGCTTGGCTTTTTCCGCTGCCAGTGGCCAGTTGGATGCTGTGTCAATCACCACGGGCTCGAGCTTTTTACCCAGCACGCCACCCTTGGCATTGATCTCATCAATGGTCATCAGCGCCATGTCTTTGAGCGCAGTTTCCGAGATCGCCATGGTGCCCGACAAAGCGTGCAGCACGCCCACCTTGATGGTGTCGGCCGCCTGCGCAGCCAGACCGGTGAAACCAAAACCTGCAACAGCTGCAGCCGCAGCCAAAGACTTCAAAGTGAAACGACGCTGGGTCATGAAAAGACTCCTCAAAGGGCAAGTAAAGGGTAATGCCGCCGTGATGACGGCTGCCCGCAGTCCAAAGCAATGCCTGTGCCAGATTGATTAGCGCGCTCACTTTTTCACTAATGTGGTGCAAAAAAAATCCCGCATTGCGGCACATGCACCAAATCAATACAAGGTCGCACCAAAGAAAAGTTCATGCAACCCATCCATCTGCAGGTAGGCACCAAATCAATGCAGAACCAATGCACCAATGCGGCCAAAGCCAGCGCACTGGCACGCCTCTTGCAGTTATCCAGTCATTGGTCTCTCTAGACCCACTTGCACAGCAGCTGCCATGCAATGAATGCAGGTGCTCGCTGAGGTATGCCGCATGTGTCGGCATGCAGACGCAATGCAAATGGAATTAACCCAACGAGTTCATTCGGCCCTACCGAATGCTCGGGCTGATTGAGGTACGGATATGGAATTAACTCCCAGAGAAAAAGACAAGCTGCTGATCTTCACCGCCGCATTGCTGGCCGAGCGCCGCAAGGCCCGTGGCTTGAAATTGAACTATCCGGAAGCCATTGCCTTGATGAGCGCTTTCGTGATGGAAGGTGCGCGCGATGGCAAGACCGTGGCCCAGCTGATGAGCGAAGGTCGCACCGTGCTCACGCGTGACGATGTGATGGAAGGCATTGCCGAAATGATTCCCGACATCCAGATCGAAGCCACTTTCCCCGATGGCACCAAGCTGGTGACCGTGCACGAGCCCATTGTCTAAATATCAGCCTTCTAGGCACCTAGCCCTTATCCAGTCTGGACTATCAGCTATGAAAACCAAGCAACTCTTCTCCGCACTATTGGCAACTTCTGGCGCCCTGCCTTTGAGCGCGCTGGCACACGTTGGAACCGACGGAGGCGGACACCACAACTTTCTGGACAGCTTCACGCATGCCATCGCCCACCCATTCGGTGGAACCGATCACCTGGCGGCCATGCTGGCAGTCGGTGTCTGGAGTGCTTTGGCATTTGGCAAATCGGGCAAGGCTTGGGCAGCGCCCGCAGGCTTTGTAGCGCTGCTGGTCGCGGGCTGCTTGGCAGGTTTTGCAGGGCTGCAAGTGCCTGCGGTAGAGCCCATGATTGCGGCTTCTGTGTTGGTGATGGGCTTGCTGGTCATGGTGCAGCAAAAAATGGCTGTGGGTGCCGCCGCTGGTTTGACTGGCCTCTTCGCTTTCTTCCATGGCGCGGCACACGGCTATGAGCTGTTTGAAGAAGCTTTTGCACCGGCTGCGGGCGTAATCGTCGGCATGGCAGCAGGCTCTGCGCTGCTGCATTTTGCGGGCATGGTGGTGGGGCACCGTGTGATGCAGCGCTTTCAGACCATCGCCAAGGTAGCAGGTGGACTGACCGCTGCTCTGGGCGCATTCATGCTCACCCGCCTGGCTTGAAGAAAGGGCCTGCCATGATTCCCGGAGAAATACTGGTCGATGAGGGCGTGCACGTTCTCAACCCTGGCCGCCCTACGATTACGTTGGTGGTGAAAAACGCCAGCGATCGGCCCATCCAGGTGGGCTCGCACTACCACTTTGCGGAAACCAATGCCGGACTGGAATTTGACCGTGCTGCTGCGCACGGCAAACGCCTGAACATTGCCAGCGGCATGGCTGTGCGCTTTGAACCGGGCCAACAACGCACGGTGGAATTGGTGGATCTGGCAGGTGAGCGCAAAGCCTATGGCTTTCGCGGTCTGATTCAAGGAGCACTCTGATATGGCCACGATGGACAAACGCGCCTATGCCGAAACCTTTGGTCCCACTGTGGGTGACCGTGTCAGGCTGGCCGACACCGACTTGCTGATCGAGGTCGAAAAAGACTTCACCTTGGCCGCAGGTGGCTATGGCGAAGAAGTGAAGTTTGGCGGCGGCAAAACCATTCGCGATGGCATGGCCCAAAGTCAGCGCAGCCGCGAGCAAGGTGCCATGGATACGGTGCTGACCAATGCACTGATCGTGGACCACTGGGGCATTGTCAAAGCCGACATTGGGCTCAAAGGTGGGCGCATTGCCGCCATTGGCAAAGCAGGCAACCCCGACACGCAACCCGGGATTGACATCATCATTGGCCCCGGCACGGAAATCATTTCCTGTGAAGGCCACATCGTGACGGCAGGCGGCATTGACACCCACATTCACTTCATTGCACCGCAGCAAATTGAAGAGGCCCTCACCAGTGGTGTGACCACGATGATTGGTGGCGGCACAGGCCCGGCCACCGG
>JBJEZV010000015.1:0-15837 GCA_051887595.1 Comamonas sp. | reverse complement strand
GAAGACTGGGGCAGCACACCTGCAGCCATCAGCAACTGCTTGGATGTGGCAGAAGTTACCGATACGCAGGTGGCCATCCATACCGACACCCTCAACGAGTCCGGCTTTGTGGAAGACACGGTGGCTGCGTTCAAGGGCCGCACCATCCACACTTTCCACACCGAAGGTGCAGGCGGCGGCCATGCGCCAGACATTCTGAAAGTGGTGGGCGAATCCAACGTCCTGCCCTCCTCCACCAACCCAACACGCCCCTACACCATCAACACGCTGGACGAACACGTGGACATGTTGATGGTCTGCCACCATCTGGATGCCAGCATTGCCGAGGATCTGGCGTTTGCCGAAAGCCGTATCCGCAAAGAGACCATCGCGGCCGAGGACATCCTGCACGACATTGGTGCCATCAGCATGTTCAGCTCCGACAGCCAGGCCATGGGCCGTGTGGGCGAAGTGATTTTGCGCACCTGGCAAACCGCGCACAAGATGAAGCAGCAGCGTGGCCAGCTCGAAGGCGACAGCGCGCGGCACGACAATTTCCGCGTCAAGCGCTATATCGCCAAATACACCATCAACCCCGCGATTGCCCACGGCATCAGCCATGAAGTGGGCAGCTTGGAGATGGGCAAGTGGGCGGATATCGTGATCTGGAAGCCCGCGTTTTTTGGCGTCAAACCGTTTTGCATTTTGAAGGGCGGCACCATCGCCATGGCGGCCATGGGCGATCCCAATGCGTCTATCCCCACACCCCAGCCTGTGCACTATCGGCCCATGTTTGGCGCCTTTGGCGGCGCGATTGCCAAAACCTCGCTCACCTTTGTTTCGCAGGCAGGTCTGGCTGCCGGCATTGGTGAACGCTTTGGTCTGGCCAAGACGCTGTCGGCGGTCAAAGGCATTCGCAGCGTGAAGAAGCAGCACATGATCCACAACGATTTGGCCCCACGCATGGAAGTGGATGCACAGACCTATGCTGTGCGCGCAGATGGGCAATTGCTGACATGCGAACCTGCAAGCAGCTTGCCCATGGCGCAGCGCTACTTCTTGTTTTAAAGAGGGGTCTTGTGCGTTGTGAACCAAGCCAGCCAGTCGCCCGCCTCTATCACGGGGCTGTGGGCGACAGCTGCTGGCAAGGCTTCGTAGACCAGCATGGCCATCATTTGTGTGCCGCCCGAGGTCAGTGCCACAGGCACGGTGACGATGCGCTTGACATATTCGCCCGTGTCTTCAGGCCATACCCCTTCATAGCCATCGAGCAATTGCTCCAAGCCCTGATCCAGCGGATACACCTCGGCCAGCACTTGCTGCTGGCCTTGCAGTCGCAGCCCCGGGTACCACCCCATGTCGTAGAGCGTGCCGGTGAGCGTCGTGCGCCCTGTGATACCTATGCCCGGGCGCAGGCGGGTGATGTCATTGACACCGCCGACACGCAAAGTGCCATAGACCGCCACGTGGCGCACACCACAGGGTTGCCAGTCTGGCGAAGCCGAAGAAGAGATAACAGAAGGGGTTGACATACGGTGCATGCTATCAAGTGTTACTAAACATGCCCATGCACAAATCGCACCAAAGTGTGACCTCTCCCAAGAAAGAACTACTGATGTTGACCGTCAATAAATTACTCCCCCAAGGCCAAGGGTTGGCACGCGTCATGGTCCAACGTGCTTCGACCATCGAGCTGGACTGGGATGTACGCCAGAAATCGCGCTTTGCGGCCACCGACAGCCTAGGGCGTGAACTGGCGATCTTCTTGCCCCGCGGGCAAGCCGTGCGTGGCGGCGATGTGCTGGTGGCCGAAGATGGCTCCATGGTGCGCGTTATTGCTGCGCCCCAAAAAGTACTGAAGATCACCGCTTGCGCTACGCATGGCACCGCCTTTGACTTGATGCGTGCGGCCTATCACCTGGGCAACCGCCATGTGCCCATGGAGCTGCAGCCCGATTACCTCAAGATCGAACCCGACCATGTGCTGGCGGACATGTTGCGCAGCATGCACATGACCGTGGTCGAAGCCCAGCTGCCATTTGAACCCGAAGGCGGTGCTTACGGCGGCCATGTGACCAATGACGGTCACAGCCACCATCACCACGGGCACCACCATAGCCACTCGCATGATGGTCATGAACACCACCATGACCACACTCACAGCGCCAGCTGCGGCCATAGTCATTGAGACCATGCAAGCCCCTACTGCCTCTTCCACTTTTTTGCAGCTGATGTGGCTGGCCTCGCCAGCGCTGCCCATTGGAGGCTTTTCGTATTCCGAAGGTCTGGAAGCCGCCGTCAATGCTGCGCTGGTGACCACAGAAGCACAGGCGTGCGACTGGCTCATCGACCAATTGCACCTGTCGCAATCCAACGGTGATATGGCGGCCATTGCCCAAGCGTTGCCTGCCTGGGCGGATGACCAAAGCTGGCGCATTGCGCAATTGAATGATTGGGTGCGCCATACGCGCGAGAGTGCGGAGTTGCGGCTGCAAACCGAGCAAATGGGGCGCTCCTTGATTGAGTGGCTCAAAAACCGTTACGCCGGTGAACTGGCCATTCAAGAGCGCGTGCAATGGCTGGCAGCGCAAGATGCCAGCTACCCCATCACGTTTGCGCTGGCCGCCCACTTAACAGGTGCTACAGCCCATGATGCCTTGCTGGCCTACGCCTTTGGTTGGGCTGAAAACATGACCCAAGCGGCCATCAAAGCCGTGCCATTGGGTCAAAGCGCTGGCCAGCGCATTCTGGCGCGCCTAACGCAAGCCATTCCTGCCGCAGTGGCACATGCCTTGGCTCTGCCCGATGCTGAACGACAAGCTTTTTCGCCCATGCTGGCCATTCTTTCGGCGCGGCATGAACACCAATACTCTCGACTGTTTCGCTCATGACTTCTGCGCTGCACCATATCCCCCACCGCACCAAAAAATTGCCACCGCTGCGTGTTGGCATTGGTGGCCCGGTAGGCTCCGGCAAGACCACCATCCTTGAAATGCTGTGCAAGGCCATGCGTGAGAAATGGGACCTGGTCGCCATCACCAACGACATCTACACCAAAGAAGACCAGCGCCTGCTGACCATCAGCGGCGCGCTGCCGCCCGAGCGCATCATGGGCGTGGAAACCGGTGGCTGCCCACACACAGCGATTCGTGAAGATGCGTCGATCAACTTGGAAGCCATCAACCGCATGCTGGTGGATTTTCCGAATGCCGACATTATCTTTATCGAGTCCGGCGGCGACAACTTGGCCGCCACCTTTAGCCCTGAGTTGTCGGACCTGACCATCTATGTGATCGATGTAGCCGCCGGTGAAAAGATTCCGCGCAAGGGTGGCCCGGGCATTACCAAAAGCGATTTGTTTGTCATCAACAAGACCGACCTGGCACCGCACGTGGGCGCGAATCTGGACATCATGCGCAGCGACACCATCAAGCAGCGCACCACACCCAAAGGCCTTAAACCCTTTGTGATGACCAACCTCAAGACGCTCGAAGGACTGGACGAGGTCATTGCCTTTATTGAAAAGCAAGGCTTGCTGGCCAACGCCTAAAAATTCAGCACGCACTGCAAACCCCACGGCACTCAGGCACACTGGGTGCCGTTTTTTTCGGAGCCGCTGCCATGAACCGCTTCACTTCTCGCTTGCTATGGATGCTGGCCACTGCGCTCGTTGTCTGGTGCGGGGTGTTCGCAGTGGCCATGGTCAGCCAGTTGGCCGATGCTGCAGACCGCCTGCACCTGGGGGCTGGACAGCCGGTGTTTTGGCTACTGATTGGCTTGTTGCTCGCCACCGTGCTGCTGCCTACCGTGTGGCTGCTGCGCTTGCCTGTCGCGCTGCGCTACCCCAGCGAGGGGGATTTGACGGCAGTGACCGAATACCATCAGCGCCTGCGCGCACATTTGGCACGCAATCCGCTGTTGGCGGATCAGTCCATCGACACCGATGAAGCCATTGCGCAAGCACTGCAGCAACTGCGCCAAGCCGCTGAGCGCGAAACCCAACATACAGCTGCCAGTGTGCTGGTAAGCACCGCATTGCTGCAAAACGGCCGCTTGGATGGTTTGGTGGTTCTCGCCAGCCAAGTGCAACTGGTCTGGCGCATTGCCCGCATCTATGGGCTGCGACCATCGCTGCAGCAAATGACTTACCTGTATGGCAATGTCGGCGCGTCCGTGCTGATTGCTTCAGGCTTGGAAGAAGTGGACTTTGCCGAGCTGACCGCGCCCATTGTGCAATCGGCTACACCAGCAGCCATGGGTAGCATTCCAGGCTTGGGCGGTATGGGCAATTTATTGACCAATAGCTTGGCCAGCGGCGCAGCGAATGCCTTTCTCACGCTGCGCGTAGGGCTGATTACCGATGCGTATTGCGCGCCCCATCAAGCGCCTGATCGCCAAACCATTAAACAAGGCGCGACGCGTCGTGCAGCGCAGTTACTGGGCAAGATTGTCAAAGACAGCGGCACGCAAATTACACAAGCGGTATATGGCCGCATCAAACATGGTGTGATGGGCACGGCCCAGGCAGCGGCTGAGAGCGTGAAGCAAGCAGGTCGCTCTGTCACCGATGCCACGCAATCGGCCTATCAAGCGACAACCCACCGCCTACAACAGGCCTTCCACCCTAAAGATCCATCCTCTGGTGCATAAGATCTGCGCCCATCGTCGTAGCCTGATCTTTGGCATTACCGCGCTGTTTTTTCCTAGATAGTCGCGCTTGGAGCCAGCGTGCTCCACGCCATAGCATGCACACATGCTGTACCGCGCTTTCTCGTCCCTAGTCCCTCAACTCGCACTGGCGGCGTTGGCTTTTTGGATGGTGATGCCCCACAGCCAAGCGCAAGTTTTTCGCTGTGGCAACAGCTACAGCCCAACGCCATGCGCAGACAGCCATGTGGTGGAGCTTGCGCCTGCAGCGCCAAATCCCTCTTCGCACCACCGACAGCAAGCGCGCAAAGATGCCCAAGATTGGGATCGCACGCAGCGTGAACTCCACAAGGCAGAAACAGCGCTGCCAGCGGCACGCAGGCAAAACACCCAGCGTGCTGAATGCACAGCTGCTGAGCGCCGCATCCAAAAAATTGACGAGTTGGCTGCGAAAGGCGGCAGTGCCCCAAAAATGGAAAAGCTGCGGCAAGACCGCAAAGCCACACGCGACAAGCAGTTCCGTATGGGCTGTTAAGCCATGCAGGCTACAGCAAGTCCAGCACCTTCTCAGGCGGACGGCACAGCGCAGCCCCCTTGGGCGTCACCACAATCGGGCGGTTCAGCAGCACCGGATGCTCGGCCACAGCCATGATGAGCTGTGCATCGCTCATTGTGGGATTGTCCAAACCCAGCTCTTGGTAGATAGCTTCTTTGCTGCGCAGCAACTCTCGCACCGGCACGCCAATGTGTGCCACCAACTCCGACAGTTCTGGTGCGGTCAGCGGCGTGGCGATGTAGTCCACGATATTGGGCTCAATGCCCTTGTCACGTAGGATTTGGAGGGCGCCACGCGAGTTGCTGCAGCGGTTGTTGTGGAAGATCGTGATATCGCTCATAACCACAAGTTTAGGCGCTGCGTGCCGCTTTGTAGCCACCGATACCTAAGGCCGCCCATGCCAGCATCAAGCACGTACCGCCCCAGGGTACTAAGGGCCTGAAAGTTTCAATGCCAGTAAAAGTGCGCAGATAAATCAAGCCGCTAAAAAGCAAAACACCCAGCGCAAATAAAGCACCTGCCGCGCAGATCCAGCGGTTACCTAAGCCTTTGAGTGACAAGATGCCTACGCCCAGCAAGGCCAGGGCATGAAGCATTTGCTGCTGCACCGCCATTTGCAACGTCGTGCGTGTAGCTTCGCGTACAGCCGCATCAGCAATAAAACCCAGACCATGGGATGCATAAGCCGACATGCCTACGCCGGTAAGGCCGAACACAGCGGCCAGAGGGATCCAAAATTGGCGCACGATACTGCCTTCTTTTTTAAATAGTTACCTATTATCAACATCGCTTGCAGACACGGTTGCCACTGCGAACAAGCCAAGCTCACTCTGCGCGCAAAGCGCGCCGCATCTGCCGCAAAGCGGTGTCAATCATCTCTTCCAAAGTCGGGTGGTAGTACGGCAAGGCCAGCATGTCTTGGACCGTGTCTCCACGCTGGATGGCCCATGCCAAGGCGTGCGCCAAGTGCTCACCGCGTGCGCAGAACATGCTGGCACCCAAAAGCTTGCCGCTGCTCCTATCGGCATACAGGCGCAGTAGATGGTGCGGCGCTTGCATTAGCTTGGAACGGCCACTGCCAGCGCCATCTACACTTCCGATGACGGCATCGGCAGGTAACTGGTCGAATCGCATCCCCACCTCTGCAATGTCAGGGTCACTAAACACAATAGACATGGCCACGGTGCGGTGGCGCTCGGTGATGTTCTCCCACCCCAGTAGCGCAAGCGCTTGCTGCGCAGCCAATGTGCCTTCGTGCCCTGCCTCATGCATCAATGCAAGGCCAGGCGCTGGATCACCCGCCAAAAACACAGGTGTTCCTGCGCAGCGCAGGCTGCCCTTGGCTTGCATGATGGGGCGGCCTTGGTCGTCCATCCGCACTTGCGCGTGCTCAACCTGCAGTGCTTCCAGGCGCGGCTTGCGGCCCAGCGCAGCCAGCAGGTACTGTGCGCGGTGCTGGAGTGCGCCAGCCTGCAGGATGACTTTATCCCCCTCGCGCTGGACGGTGATGTTTCTCTCATTCAAAGCGATGGGCAATTGCTGGGCAAAGTACTGCGTGGCTGCAGCTGCCACTTCAGGATCAGCCACTTTCGCTACCGAGCCCGAACGCCCTGCCATCGCCACATCTACGCCCAAGCGCGACAGTGCTACGCCCATCTCCAGTCCAATTGCGCCCGTACCCATGACCGCTACACTGCGCGGCAGATCGGGCAGGTGAAACAGCTCGTCCGTTGTGATCAAGCGATCGCCCAGCTCAGCTTTCAGGTCAGCGGGCTGAATCGCTTCGGAACCGGTGGCCACAATAAAAGCGCGCGCTTGTACGCGGCGGCCATCGTCTAGCTCCAAGGTGTGAGCATCTGCAAAACGGGCGCTGGCGATCAGCAAATCTTCGCCCGCCAGTTTTTGCACCATGCGCACATTGCCATCGACCAACTGGTCGCGAATGGCCATGGCTTCCTGCCACAGTTGTTGGGGCGTGGTGTGCCCTGCTGGCAATGCCGCGCCTTTGGGCAGCAGGCTTTGCAAGGTACTCCAGCGGTGGGCCGCATGCAGTACCGCTTTGGACGGCATACAACCCACACGGGCGCAAGTGGTGCCCAATGGGCCATGGTCAATCATTACCACGCGTGCACCGGCACGCCGCGCTGTGCTGAAGGCATGCATACCCGCAGTACCTGCACCAATGACAGCAATGTCTACATCCATCTTGTCCATCTGCCCTCCCATTTAACGACCTGTGCATGTACTTTGCACAGTACCCATATTTTGACAAGGCAGCGTGCCAGACGGTGCCGTGATCGGCGCAGCGGCCAAGGCTAGCTTTAGGCAGCCAAGGGCAATTGCATGTCTGGTTGGCAGGACTTGGGCGCACCATTGCGCAGCGCCTGCACGCGCAGCCTCAAATCATTGGCCCAGGTGCGTCGATCTCGTCCATTGGCTTTTTCGGGCATGCCGTAATGCACGATGGCAATCAGATGCTCGGTTTGGATGGTGCGCCACAGGCTGCGCAGCATGGGCTCATCGGGATAGGCTTCGCAAGGCACAAAGCTGCGTTCACCCGTGCGGGCATCGACGAAAGTCATGGCTACGGGCTGCAC
The DNA here is from genome assembly GCA_051887595.1 of Comamonas sp. GTDB lineage: Bacteria > Pseudomonadota > Gammaproteobacteria > Burkholderiales > Burkholderiaceae_C > Comamonas. Next base: position 8,058 of record JBJEZV010000015.1, on the reverse strand, counting down.
CGGCGCATCGGCATCAATGGCCGCTTGCAGCATGTTGCCGTGAAATGGCAGCAACTCCCGGCCATCGCCCGTGGTGCCCTCCGGGAAGACCGTCACAATATCCCCCTGCTGCAGGGCTTGGACCATGGCTTGCACGGTGCGCTGCGTGTCACGGCGCGAGCTGCGCTGCACAAACAGCGTACCTGCGGCGCGGGCCAACTGCCCAACCACAGGCCAGCGTGCAATCTCTGCCTTGGAGATAAAGCGGCAGTGCTGCGCCGCATGCAACGTGGGAATGTCCAGCCAAGACTGGTGATTGGCGACCAGTAGCACAGGGCCTTGGGTGACTGGCTGACCTTCAATGCGCAATTGCACGCCTGCCGTTTGCAAAAAGTCATGTGCCCAATGCTCGACCACGCGCTGTTGCTGGGCTTTAGGCAGATGGTGGAAATTTGTGCGTGCTGTGCGCACCCCTTGCAACGCATGCCACAACATGCGAGAAAAACGCTTCAAAGCACGCCAGTTTCCTGCCATCCGGCCCATCCTCCTTGGTGTCGTTACATCACTCCCTCACAGCGCAGGCATTGGGCTGTGTGGATCAATTGCGCTCAAACGCCAGCTGGCCATTGACCAAGGTGACTTGCACCTGCGCAGGCAGTTCGTAGCCGCTGAACGGGGTGCTCTTGCCTTGGCTGACCAGCGCCTGGGGCTTGACGGTCCATGCGGCATCGGGGCGCACCACGCAGACATCGGCCACGCCGCCTTCCACCAATTGACCTAAGCTGGCCTGCAAGGTTCCCAATGCCGAACCCAACAGCCGCGCGGGAGCCGCAGTGACCACCTCCAGTGCACGCGTCAGAGGCACTTGGTGGTCTTGCGACCACTTCACGGCCAGCGACAGCAACAATTCCACGCCGGTAGCGCCCGGCTCTGCTTCGGCAAAAGGCAAGACCTTGTTGTCCTCATCGACGGGGCAGTGGTCTGACACCAGCGCATCGATCGTACCGTCGGCCAAGGCCGCTGACAGCGCATCGCGGTCGCGCTGCTGGCGCAGGGGCGGCACCAAACGCGCACTGCTGTCGAAATAGCCTATGTCGTTTTCTGTCAGGTGCAGCGAGTTGATGGACACATCGGCCGTCACATTCAAGCCTTCATCCTTGGCTTGGCGGATGAGTTCAACGCCTGCTGCGCTGGAAATACGGCACAGGTGCACGCGCGTTTGTGAGCCGCGAATCAATTCAAAGATGGTGTGCAAAGCAATGGTTTCTGAAGCCACAGGCACGCCACTCAAGCCCATGCGTGTGGCCAGTGCCCCACTGGCTGCCACACCTTTGCCCAAGTCTTTGTCGTTGGGTCGCAACCAAACTGCATAGCCAAATGTGTTGGCATAGCTCAATGCGCGGCTGAGCGTGGTGATGCTGGACAGTGGCACATCCGCCTGACCAAAGGCTACACAGCCTGACTCCGTCAGCTCCGCCATTTCGGTGAGCACTTCGCCCTTTAAACCCTTGGTCAGTGCGCCCATGGGGAACAAACGCGACTGGTGCAACTTCTCTGCGCGGAACTTGAGCATCTCCACCAAGCCCTGCTCGTCCAGCACAGGATCGGTATCGGGCAGGCAGACCAAGCTGGTCACACCACCGGCCACGCTGGCAGCCATTTCCGAGGCCAGCATGCCTTCGTGCTCGTACCCTGGTTCACGCAGGCGCACAGCCAAGTCCACCAGTCCGGGCAACACCCACTGACCCGATGCGTCAATCACACGGTCCGCGGTAAAACCGGCAGGCGCTTGGCCAATCGCCACGATGCGGCCTGTGGCAATGGCCACATCACACACTTGGTCGAACCCGCGTGCAGGGTCGATCACGCGGCCGTTTTGAATCAAGATTTTCATGGTTTCACACCAAAATGGCTGCCAACCTCTATCCATCAGTGGTTAGCAGCTATCAAAACAATTAGGCTTCGTTGCCTGCCACGATGGACATCACGGCCATACGCACTGCGATGCCGAAAGTCACTTGCGACAAGATCACTGCTTGCGGGCCATCGACCACGGCAGAGTCAATCTCCACACCGCGATTGATGGGGCCAGGGTGCATCACGATGGCATCGGGCTTGGCAAGCTCCAGGCGCTTTTCCGTCAGACCAAAGCTCTTGAAATATTCTTGGCTCGACGGCAGCAGTGCGCCACTCATGCGCTCGTTTTGCAGGCGCAGCATGATGATGACGTCGCAGTCCTTGATGCCTTCTTCTAGGTTATGGAAAACGCGCACACCCATGCTGCTCATGTCCGATGGCACCAGCGTACGAGGGCCAACCACACGCACTTCAGCTGCACCCAAAGTGGTCAACGCATGAATGTCCGAACGCGCCACGCGCGAATGGAGCACATCGCCAACGATGGCCACACGCAAGTTAGAAAAATCCTTCTTGTAGTGGCGGATGGTGTACATGTCCAGCAAACCCTGCGTGGGGTGTGCGTGGCGACCGTCACCGGCATTGACTACGTGCACATGCGGAGCCACATGCTGGGCAATCAGATAAGGCGCGCCAGATTCGCTGTGGCGCACGACAAAAATATCCGCCGCCATGGCCGAGAGGTTGTCGATGGTGTCCAGCAGCGTCTCGCCCTTGGCAGTCGAAGAGCGTGCAATGTCGAGGTTGAACACGTCCGCTGACAAGCGCTTGGCCGCGATTTCAAACGTGGTGCGGGTGCGCGTGCTGTTTTCAAAGAACAGATTGAACACGCTCTTGCCACGCAGCAACGGCACTTTTTTGACTTCGCGGTCGTTGACGCTGACGAAGTTATCGGCCGTGTTCAGAATTTGGGTCAGGATGTCCTTGGACAGTCCTTCGGTGGACAGCAGGTGAATCAGTTCACCGTTTTTGTTCAGTTGGGGGTTGCGCTTGTACAGCACGTTCATGCCTCTTTGACTTCGAATTGGAAGGTGCCGTCTTCGCTGCGGGCCAAGGCCAGTGACTGGCTGGCTGGCAACGCCACGCGGGCGGCTGCAAATTCGGCGGCCACGGGCAGCTCACGTCCACCACGGTCCACCAGCACGGCCAGGCGCACACAACCGGGGCGACCGTAGTCGTACAGCTCATTCAAGATGGCGCGCACCGTGCGGCCGGTGTAGAGCACATCGTCCAGCACCAGAATATCTGCGCCATTCACATCAAAATCGATTTGCGTATGCACGCTCTGTGCCATGCCGCGTTGGGCAAAGTCATCGCGGTGCAGGGCCGAAGACAGCACACCGGCCTTGCCAGACAGGCCCAAATCTTTGTGCAAACGCTCCGCCAGCCACACCCCGCCCGAGGCCACGCCCACCAACTGGGTGTTGGGGCCCATCAGGCTGCGCACACCACGCAGCAACTCCTTGTACAGGGCTTCGGCATCCAGCACCAAAGAACCAGCGGAAAAACTCATGCAATGCTCCTCAAAAATTGCTCCAAGATGATGCACGCGGAGGCCGCATCGGCATCCTTGGCCCCACCTGCCAAGGCTTCGGTGGTGCTGTAGCGTTCATCGACTTCGTACACGGGCAAATTGAAGCGGCCACGCAACTGGCGGCCAAACTTCAACGCGCGTGCGGTGTTCTCGTGCGGCGCCCCATCAGGGTGGTAAGGCACGCCAATGACCAGCGCCTGCGGCTGCCATTCTTTGATGAGTTTTTCGATGGCCGCAAAGCGGGCATCTGCACCTTCGGCCTTGATCGTGGGCAAAGGGCTGGCTGCGCCAAACACGCGATTGCCCGAGGCAGCGCCGGTGCGCTTGGTGCCAAAGTCGAAAGCTAAAAACTGCTGAATGTGCGCAGGAAAGTCCACGGCCTGAACAGCAGCGTTGCTGGGCCGTGGGTCAGAAGTATCGGAGTTCATGCGCGTCCTGCTTCGGGCGACAGCATCCAGGGCTGCAGCCCCAGCAGGCCCAAGGCCTTGTTGTAACGTTCTTCGGCAGGGGTGTCGAAGATGACTTGCGGATCGGCGCTGACGGTCAGCCAAGCGTTCTCGCCCAGTTCAGACTCTAGCTGCCCTTCGCCCCATGAGGCATAGCCCAGCGTGACCAGCACGCGGCGCGGACCGGCGCCATTGGCAATGGCTTCGAGCACGTCCTTGGATGTGGTCATCTCCAAGCCGCCAGGAATGGTCAGCGTAGAGGCATAGGCCGACTCGTCTTCTTTGGCGCCCTCGATGATGATGGGGTCGTGCAGCACAAAGCCACGGTCGGTTTGCACCGGGCCTCCGCGAAACACCAGGTCGTCGCGCAAGTCTTCGCGCCCCATGGGCAGCTGGATTTTGTCGAGCAGGGATTGCAGGCTCAGCGTGGAAGGCTTGTTGATGATCAACCCGAGCGCGCCGCGCTCGTTGTGCTCACACAAATACACCACGCTGCGGGAAAAGGACTCATCCTCCAGATTGGGCATGGCAATCAGGAAGTGGTGCGTCAAATTGATAGGCGCAGATTCAGCGGGCATAACCAAGTATTTTAGCGACGAACCCAGCGCGCGCCCGCATGGCCTTACAAGTCCTGCTGCGCGGTGGCTGTCCTCGCAGCAAGCCAAGAAAAAGGAGCTAGCAGCCTAGTGTTTACAAGCATTTCAGATATAAAACACCTTGAAATGCTGATGTAGCAAAGGCTAAAAGCTCCCAATTAAATAGTTTTCGCCCATGTAAGGGCAGAAAACTTAGATTTCCACCATCTCAAAGTCGGCCTTGCCGACGGCGCATTCAGGGCAGGTCCAGTCGTCAGGCACATCTTCCCAGCGGGTTCCAGCAGGGATGCCGTGCTCGGGGTCGCCCAGCGCCTCGTCGTACATCCAGCCACAAATCAAACACATCCAAGTTTTAGGGTCAGCCACGGCAAAAATTCGCTTCCAATAGAATGCAAAGATTGTATCTAGCCCCCGTGGCACGCACTTGCGTTAAGGGCGTTCTTTGGGACCCAGCATGGCATTTCAGCCCCCCGCAGTTCCGACTGCCAAAAAATCCCCCGAATCCACCGAAACTGTGCTCGCACAACCGATGTGCGTGATGAGTTTCAACGCTTGCGACCCCAGTGGCGCAGGTGGGTTGACGGCCGACATTACCACCATTGCCTCGGTGGGTGGACACCCTGTGTCTATCGTCACCGGCGTGGTCGTGCGCGACTCCAGCCACGTGTTTTCGCACTCGGCCATCGACGATGAAGTAGTGACCGACCAGGCACGTACCGTGCTTGAAGACATTCCCGTGCGCGCCATCAAGGTGGGTTTTGCGGGCAGCCCCGCCAATCTGGCCGCGATTGCCGAGCTCTCTAGCGACTACCCTGACATCCCCATCATCAGCTATATGCCCGATCTGTCGTGGTGGCAAGGCGATGGGTTGGAAGAGTACTTGGACGCCTTTCAGGCGCTGGTCATGCCGCAAACGTCGGTGCTGGTGGGCAACCACGGCACCCTAAGCCGCTGGCTGCTGCCCGATTGGAGCCACAGCCGCCCACCGACCGCGCGTGACATTGCCAAGGCAGCCGAAGCGATGGAAGTGCCGTTTGTGCTGGTCACCGGCATTCCCTTGCCCGAGCAGTACGTGGACAACGTGCTGGCCTCGACAGAGACCGTGATTGGTTCGAGCAAGTTTGAGCTGTTTGACGGCAGCTTCAACGGTGCGGGCGATACCTTGTCGGCCGCATTGACCGCTTTGCTGGCCGCAGGCAACGACCTGGGTGCGGCCGCGCAAGAGGCGCTCGAATACCTGGACCACAGTCTGGGCAGCGGTTTTCGCCCCGGCATGGGCCAACTCATTCCTGACCGTATGTTCTGGGCGCAGCCGGAAGAAGGTGCAGAAGGCGCAGAAGGCTCGAGCGACGAAGCCGACAGCGCCGATGCCGCCATCGCGGCCCAGAGTTTGTCTGACGTGTCTTCGCTTGAAGACAATCAACCGCCCCTTGAGGGCTTTGTGATGCCTGCCCATGACACCAAACAATGATCTGAACCAGCCCCTGTTTGAACGCGCCAAGCACGTCATTCCTGGCGGTGTGAACTCGCCCGTGCGCGCCTTCAATGCCGTTGGGGGCACCCCGCCCTTTGTGCAGCGTGCTGAAGGTGCTTATTTCTGGGACAGCAACCAGCGCCAGTACATCGACTACATCGGCTCTTGGGGCCCGATGATCTTGGGCCATGGCCACCCTGAAGTGCTGGCTGCCGTGCAAGCTGCGGCGGCGGACGGCTTTAGCTACGGCATTCCTACCGAACGCGAAGTGGTGCTGGCCGAGAAGATCCGCTCGCTGGTGCCTTCGATGGACATGCTGCGCATGGTCTCTTCCGGCACCGAAGCCGGTATGAGCGCCCTGCGCTTGGCGCGTGGCTATACGGGCCGCAACAAGATCATCAAGTTCAACGGCTGCTACCACGGCCACGCGGATGCACTGCTGGTCAAAGCGGGCTCGGGCCTGGCGACTTTTGGCGCATCGTCTTCCGCTGGTGTGCCTGCAGATGTGGTCAAAGACACCATCGTGCTGGAATACAACGATGTGTCCCAGCTGGAAGAAGCCTTTGCCAAGATGGGCAGCGACATCGCCTGCGTGATCATGGAGCCCATCGCAGGCAACATGAACTTTGTGCGCGCGTCGGTGGAATTTACGCGCCGCATCCGTGAACTGACGCAAGAACACGGCGCACTGATGATCTACGACGAAGTCATGACGGGCTTTCGCGTGGCGCTGGGCGGCGCGCAAAGCCTGTACGCCAAAGACATCGAAGGCTTTGTGCCCGACCTGACCGTGCTGGGCAAGGTCATTGGCGGCGGCATGCCCATGGCCGCCTTTGGTGGCCGCCGCGAGATCATGGAAAAGCTCTCGCCTTTGGGTCCTGTCTACCAAGCAGGCACGCTGTCGGGCAACCCGATTGCCACGGCTTGCGGCCTCAAGACCCTGGAGCTCATCAGCGCACCGGGCTTCCATGCCGAGCTGCACCTCAAGACCGGCCACCTGATGCAAGGCCTGAAAGCCGAAGCCGATGAAGCGGGCATTCCCTTCAGCGTGGACTGGCAAGGCGGCCTGTTTGGTTTTTACCTGCTGCCCGAGCTGCCCACGACTTATCACGAAGTGATGAAGACCGACGGCGCCTTGTTCAACAAGTTCTACCACGGCATGCTCGATCGCGGTCACTACTTTGCACCCGCGCTGTACGAAGCCGGTTTTGTGAGCATGGCCCACAGCGAAGCCGATATCGACCGCACCATTGAAGCGGCGCGCGAAGTCTTCACGACGCTGTAAGCCGTTTTTCAACCGCCACGCCAAGCCCCACAGTGCCACGTGCCTGTGGGGCTTTTTTGTGTCGTTCATTGAAAACAGCTTTTCAGCCCCCTGACTGCTTGAGCCATAAAAAAAACCGGCCTGCAACGCAGACCGGTTCCCTAAAACACACAATAGTGAAGCTACTTGCCTAAGTCAGACAAGGTTTTCCGATACTTTTCATATGGAAAGTGGCTTGTATCCAAGGCATGCAGCTCTTGTTTTGATGTTTTGCTGCCTTATTCGCCCTTGGCCAAACGTGATTGGCGCATGCCGTAGCCCACGTAAATGAGCACCCCCAGCGCCATCCAACACAGAAAGCGCGCCCAGGTCAGTGTGGTCAGGTTCATCATCAGATACACGCACAACACGGCCGACAGCACCGGCAACACCGGCGCGAAAGGCACGCGATAACCGCTGCCTTGGGGGTTTTTCTTGCGCAGCACCAGCACGCCCACGCTGACCATCACAAAGGCCGACAAGGTGCCGATGTTGATCATTTCTTCCAGCGCCTCGACCTGTGTAAAGCCTGCCAACAGCGCCACCACCACGCCCACGGCGACTTGCAGACGCACGGGGGTGCCACGGGCCGACGTTACGCCCCAGCTGCGTGGCAGCAGCCCATCGCGGCACAAGGCCAGCAGCACGCGCGCGGTGCCCATCAGCAGCACCATGACCACGGTTGTCATGCCTGCCAGCACACCAATGGAGATGATTTGCGCTGCCCAATCGGCACCTACCGCCACAAAAGCCGTGGCCAGCGAAGGATTGTCGGCCTTGGCCAACTCGCTATAGGGCACCATGCCCGT
>JBJEZV010000014.1:0-2908 GCA_051887595.1 Comamonas sp. | reverse complement strand
AACCACGTGGTGATGGCGCTGGGCCACAGCGCGCGCGACACCTTCACCATGTTCTACGAGCGCGGTGTGTATATGGAAGCCAAGCCCTTTTCGGTGGGCTTTCGTATCGAGCACCCCCAAAGCGTCATCGACAAAGCGCGTTGGGGCAAAAATGCTGGTCACCCGCTGCTGGGTGCGGCCGACTACAAACTGGTGCACCATGCCAAAAATGGCCGCGCGGTCTACAGCTTTTGCATGTGCCCAGGCGGCACCGTGGTGGCAGCGACCAGCGAACCCGAACGTGTGGTTACCAATGGCATGAGCCAATATTCGCGCGCCGAGCGCAATGCCAATGCGGGCATGGTGTGCGCCATTGAGCCTTCGGACTACCCACAGGATGTGAAGTCATTTGCCTGGGCGTTTGATGGCCAAACCTATGGTGTCGAAAACCAATCTCCGGGCACATACCACCCGCTGTCGGGCGTGGTGTTTCAGCGCCAGCTTGAATCCAAGGCGTATTTGCTGGGTGGCCGCAACTACAACGCGCCTGGGCAATTGGTGGGAGACTTCATCGCGGGCAAGCCCTCGACCGAAGTCGGCAGCGTGCCGCCTTCGTACAAGCCCGGCATCACCTGGGGCGATTTGCACCATGCCTTGCCCAAGTTCGCCATCGAAGCCATGCGCGAAGCGCTGCCTGCATTTGGCAAAAAGATCCGCGGCTACGACATGCACGATGCTGTCCTCACCGGTGTGGAAACCCGCACCTCTTCTCCTGTGAAGATTGCCCGTGGCGCCAACTTCCAAAGTGTGAATACGCGCGGCCTGTACCCTGCGGGTGAAGGTGCCAGCTATGCAGGCGGTATCTTGTCAGCGGGTGTCGATGGCATCAAGGTCGGCGAAGCTGTGGCCTGCGCGATCTTGGGCATTGACGTACCCTCTTCCGGTGTACGCAACTCGGGCGCCTACTAAGCACCTGGTCACCCACGGAGATTGCGATGCGTTATCCCCATCCCCGCCCCGCGCAGCTGGCCGTCGCCGTCTTGGCCATGGGCTTGGTCGTGCTGGCATCAAACATCTTGGTGCAGTACGCCATCAATGACTGGCTGACTTGGGGCGCCATCACCTACCCGTTCGCCTTTTTGGTGACGGAGTTGGTCAACCGTGCTTTTGGCCCGGGGCCAGCGCGGCGTGTCGCCTGGGTGGGCTTTGCGGTGGCCGTTGCAGCCTCGGCACTGCTGGCGCCACCGCGCATTGCGGCCGCATCGGGCTTGGCTTTTTTGCTCTCTCAGATGCTGGACATCACGGTGTTTGATCGCCTGCGCCACAGCCGCTGGTGGCGTGCACCCTTGGTGGCTACGATGCTGGCGGCTGTGCTGGACACCACGGTGTTTTGGAGCGTGGGCTTTGCCGGCGAAGACCTGCCGTGGATCACTTGGGCGCTCGGCGATTTGGGCGTCAAGCTGGTCATGGCCGTGTTTTTGCTGCTGCCGTTTCGTCTGCTGATCGGCCAGCGCGCTGCTGCACGCAACGCCTGAACCGGCATACAGCAGCACAGCGTGCTCCCACTGTGGCTCCTGGCTTCGCTTCCCTGCTCCGCTGGTCGCGTCGATTGCAAGCCATTTGCAAGCCTGCTTTGGAAAAAATCATCATCATCCGCAAGTCACACAGCCGCGCAATCAAAGCCGCCTGGTAGTGCCCCCCCCTGCCCCTTACTTGCCGATTCCTTGTCCGGAGACACACCTTGACTGCCTCCTCCCCCTCCCGTTTGCGCATCGCCTTATTGGGCTGCGGTCTGATGGGATTTCCCATGGCCCAGCGCCTGATCGATGCAGGCCATGATGTCCACGTCTGGAACCGCACCCTTGCCAAAGCCGAGCCTCTGGCTGCGCTGGGTGCCACGGTGCACGACACCCCACGCCAAGCCTGCCAGCCAGCGCAAATCGTGATCAGCATGCTGGAAAACGGCAGCATTGTCGGCGAAGTGTTGTTTGGCATGGGCGAGGAGCAGGCAACAGCAGGCATGGCGCCCGGCACCCTGGTCATTGATATGGCCTCCATTCAGCCGCGCGAAGCGCGTGACCACGCTGCGCGCCTGTCCGAACGCGGCATCCGTCACCTTGATGCCCCTGTCTCAGGCGGCACCGTAGGCGCACAGGCAGGCACGCTGGCCATCATGGTGGGCGGTAAGCATGAAGACTTTGAAGCGGCTTTGCCCGTTTTTTCAGCTCTGGGCCGCGCAACACATGTGGGCCCTCACGGCGCCGGGCAACTGGCCAAGCTGGCCAACCAGATGATTGTGGGCATCACCATCGGCGCTGTAGCGGAAGCCTTGCTGCTGTGCGCCAAAGGCGGCGCTGACCCGGCCAAAGTGCGCGAGGCCATCACCGGTGGCTTCGCGGACAGCCGCATCTTGCAGTTGCATGGTCAACGCATGGTTGAGCGCGATTTTGCGGCGCGCGGCAAGATGACAGTGCAGCTCAAAGACATGCGCAACGCACTGGCGACCGCCCAAGAAATTGGCTTTGACGCGCCTATCACCCATTTGTTTGAACAGCTGTATGCCGAAGGGGTTGCTCACGGCCTAGGCGATCTGGACCACAGCGGCTTGTTTGTGGAGCTGGCCAGCCGCAACGCCATGCAATAAAGCCCTGCACACTGCGTGCAAAAAAGCAAGACCTTGAGCCAAAAGCGTCTGTTTTTCGTGCATAATAGCGGTCTTGCTTGATTGCACAGCAATGAAGTGGGCTCTTAGCTCAGCTGGTAGAGCAGCGGACTCTTAATCCGTTGGTCGAGTGTTCGAATCACTCAGGGCCCACCACTTCTTCGCAATAAAGCAAACGCTCTGGATTTCCAGAACGGGCTCTTAGCTCAGTCGGTAGAGCAGCGGACTCTTAATCCGTTGGTCGAGTGTTCGAATCACTCAGGGCCC
>JBJEZV010000013.1:0-2946 GCA_051887595.1 Comamonas sp. | reverse complement strand
ATCTTGGCGGCATAAGACTTCACCCCAAACACCTTGCCTGCTGACAAGCGGCAAACCTCCCAGCACCTAGGCTGGTGGCTTTCACCCACGCAGAAAGCACACTCCATGAACTCCACATCCATTCCCCGCCGAGGCGCGTTGTTGCGCGTGGCTTTGGCGGCTTCTGCGGTCACTGTGTTTGCGGCAGGTTGCGCGGTGTCGGTGCCTGCCAATATCGAGCCTGTACAAAACTTTGACGCCGCCAAGTACATGGGCCAGTGGTATGAAATTGCGCGCATTGACCAGCGGTTTCAAAAGGGGCTGACCAAGGCAACAGCCAATTACGCGCTCAACTCCGATGGAACGGTCAAGGTCATCAACCGCGGCTTTAATGCTGAGAAGAACGAGTGGAAGGAAGTGGAAGGCAAGGCTAAGTTCATAGGTAACCCCAAAACGGCTGCGCTGAAAGTGTCGTTCTTTGGGCCGTTTTACGGCGGCTACAACGTGGTCTATCTGGATCCGGCTTACCAAACCTCGCTGGTGATTGGCGAAAACACCGATTACTTCTGGCTGCTGTCGCGCAAGCCTGATTTGCCCAAAGATCAGGTGCAGGCCCTGCTGCAAAAAGCCCAAAGCTTGGGCGTGGATTTGAACAAGGTCATCATGGCGCGGTAATGCTGAGTGCGGCCCCTGCAGGACTTGCGCAAGGCCTGTAGGGGCGTAGCTTTACGCAATTATGAAAAGCTGCTTTTAGCCCTTCATAAAGAACAAAACGGCCATCACCAAGCCGGTGATCACAATGCCCCAACGCAAGACATTGGCGGGAATTTTGCGTGCCACGCGTGCGCCGCCATAGCCACCCAGGGTGGCAGCCACCATCATGAGCAGCGCATGGCGCCATTCGACAATGCCGCCCGCAGCGTAAATAGCCACAGCAATCGCTGTGAGCAAGGCTGAGACCAAATTCTTCATGCCATTCATGGCATGCAGTTGCGTTTGGCCCAACAGGCTAAACAGCGCCAGACACAAGATGCCCAGTCCGCCGTTGAAATATCCACCATAAAAAGCGACGGCCAGCATGCCCAGCGCTGCCTTGCTTGTATTGGCTGGGGCGTGCGAGCCGGTAGAGCGTGAGGCCCAGGCGCGGATTTGTGGGCCAAAGGCGAACAAGGCAGTCGCGCCCAGCAGCAGCCAAGGCACCACCTTGCGAAAGGTGTCGTTGGGGGTGCACAGCAGCAGCGCCGCACCGGCTGCACCGCCCAGCAGCGACAGGGCGATGGATTTGCCCATGGTCAGCCCCGGGGGCGGGGCCATATCGTCTTTAAAGCCCCAAGCGCTGGCAGCGTAGCCGGGCAGCAGCGCCACGGTGCCGGTGGCATTGGCCGTGACGGGCGGCATGCCGGTAAACACCAGTGCAGGCAGTGTCAAAAAACTGCCTCCTCCAGCCACCGCATTCAGCGCCCCTGCTACAAACGCTGCCGTCAACAGCAGCGCAATATGCTCCCAAGGGCCTAAGCCCAGCCACGCTCCCAACCATTCCATGTGATGTCTCCTCGTTGTCCTTGTGTTGTGTATCAATGGACAAGCCGCACCATGGCGGTGCGGCTGGAGCAGATCTTAGTGGTTCACGCGCTATTCGCGTGATGCGCAAAAGACAAAGCAGTTGCGACTTGGGTGTGCCAGATCAGGAGCGAATGAAGTCACAGGCCTGCTTTGGCAGGCGTGCCAACACCTGCAGTGGCACGTGCATGGTTGGGCGGTAGAAATTCAGCGATCAAGGCATTTGCCAGATGCCATCGGGCGAACCTTTACCACGCAAGAAAGCGTTGATGGGGAATCGCATCACAATCAATATCTTTTGTGAAGGAGCGCTCACATGAGCATTGCTTGGGATGTGTTTACGCCCGGTGACTCGTTGGCCGGAGGGGTGTTGATTGGTGCAGCCGCCGCCATCATGGTGGTGTGCTTGGGGCGCATTGCAGGCATCAGCGGCATGGTGGGCAACTTGCTACAGGCCAGCACCTGGCGCAGTCCGCAGCAGTGGTTGTGGCGTCTGGCGTTTGTGCTGGGGATGTTGTCTGCGCCGCTAGCGTGGCAGTTGTTTGCACCCTTGCCGCAGGTGACGATGCCCAGCAATCCACTACTCATCATTGCTGCCGGTTTGCTGGTGGGTTATGGCACACGCTTGGGGTCAGGCTGCACGAGTGGCCACGGGGTGTGTGGGCTCTCGCGCCTGTCGCTGCGTTCGCTAGCGGCCACTGTAACGTTTATGGCAACTGGCGTGATCACCGTCTTTGTGCTGCGCCATGTGGTGGGAGGTTAAGGTGATGACGGCTTTGTTTGCGTTGATCGCTGGACTGGTGTTTGGCTTGGGTCTGATCCTGTCTGGCATGGCAGACCCCGCCAAGGTGCAGAACTTTCTGGATGTGTGGGGTATGTGGGACCCGTCTTTAGGTTTGGTGATGGGTGGGGCGATTGCCGTCGGCTTGATCGCCTTTACATGGGCGAAAAAGCGCAAAACCTCGCTGCTCGGAGAGCCCATGCAGTTGCCCACTTCCACCGTTATCGATGCCAAGCTGCTCACCGGCGCCGCCATGTTTGGTGTGGGCTGGGGGTTGGCAGGGTTTTGCCCGGGGCCAGCGTTGATGAGCTTGTCGACAGGCCAGATGGAGGTGCTGTGGTTTGTGTTGGCGATGTTGGTGGGCATGCTGTTGCAGCACGCTGTGGCGCGCTATGCAGACCGCCAAACATCTAAGCAGTGAGCGTACAGGCGCTCAATTGCTACGGATAAAAGAGCTATTACCCATTGTTAATGCTTGTTTTGCAATATAAAACTATTGCAAGTCGTTGATATTCAATGGCTAATAGCTATGGAAAACTTGTTCTTTCGATGTCAAGTGCATCCTCGGTACGCGCAAGGGCTGAGCCAATGAAAGTGGCCGGGGTGTTTCTAGAATGCAAGGTTTC
>JBJEZV010000012.1:0-2947 GCA_051887595.1 Comamonas sp. | reverse complement strand
GGTCGCCATCCGGTGGTGGAAGCGCGCATGGCAGAAACCTCCAGCGGCAGCTTCATTGCCAACCACACGCGCATGAACGTGAACACGCGCATGCAGATCATCACTGGGCCCAACATGGGTGGTAAATCGACTTATATGCGCCAAGTGGCTCTGATTGTGCTGCTGGCCAGCATGGGCAGCTACGTGCCTGCCAGCGCCTGCCGCTTGGGGCCCATTGATGCCATCCACACACGCATCGGTGCGGCGGACGATCTGGCCAATGCCCAGTCCACCTTCATGATGGAAATGACCGAAGCTGCGCAGATTTTGCATGCGGCCACGCCCCACAGCCTGGTGTTGATGGATGAGATTGGGCGGGGTACCAGTACGTTTGATGGTCTGGCGCTGGCCAGCGGCATTGCCACGCAGTTGCACGACAAGACCCGTGCATTTACGCTGTTTGCCACGCATTATTTTGAGCTGACCGAGCTGCCCGCCAAGGCCAAGGCAGCGGTGAACGTGCACGTCGGCGCGGCGGAGTCTGGCAACGATATTGTGTTTTTACACGAGATCCAGCCCGGCCCTGCCTCACGCAGCTACGGCGTCCAAGTGGCCAAACTGGCAGGCATGCCAGCTGCTGTTCTGCACCACGCGCGCCATACCCTGGAGGCCTTAGAGGCGCGGGACGAGGCAGGCCAAGATCAGGTCGATCTGTTTGCTCCGCCGCCCCTGCCTGCTTCGGCTTTGCAGGCCACACCTGTGGAAGATGCGCTGGCGGCCATCAACCCGGATGCGCTGAGCCCGCGCGAAGCATTGGAAGCCCTCTACCAGCTGAAAAAACTGGCACAGAAGGCGTAAACATCCCGAATTACCTGCTTGGTGCAGCGGGCACTACACTTGCTTGCACCAGTAGCTTTCTGCCAGATATGACATGACTTATTGCATTGCCCTCAAGCTCGACGCAGGACTGGTTTTCCTGTCAGATTCCCGCACCAATGCTGGACTCGATCAGATCAACACCTTTCGCAAGATGATGATCTATGAAAAGACCGGTGAACGTTTTATGGTGCTGCTGTCGGCGGGCAATTTGTCGATTTCGCAGTCCGTGCGCGAGCTGCTGCAAAGCATGACGATTCGCGATGACACCACAGGCGAAGTGCTGAGCATCTGGAATGCCCAAAGCATGTTCGATGCGGCGCGCGTGCTCGGTGCTGCTGTGCGCCATGTCTATGACCGCGATGGTGTGGCGCTCAAGCGCGCAGGCGTCGATTTCAATGTCTCGATGCTATTTGGTGGGCAGATTCAGGGCGAGGGCATGCGCCTGTTTCAGGTCTATTCGGCGGGCAACTTTATTGAGGCCACGACTGAGACGCCCTACTTTCAAATTGGCGAAGCCAAGTACGGCAAGCCGGTGCTTGACCGCGTGCTCACACCCGAATTGCCACTGGATGAGGCTGCCAAATGCGCCCTGGTGTCGATGGACAGCACGCTCAAATCCAATCTCTCGGTAGGCTTGCCGCTGGATCTGGTGGTGTACGAAACCAACCGGTTGACCTGCGACAAGATCGTCTGCATCGACGAAGACAACCCCTACTTCCGCATGCTGCGCAGCGACTGGGGTGAGCGTCTGCGTGCCGTGTTTGACAGCATTGAAGACCCGCAGTGGTTTGGCGGCAACAGCACTGTCCCCTTGGTGATGGACACACCGCAGCCCATCAAGAAAATCACCTCTCCCGAACAAAAAATTATCTGAGGCGCACAGTCCAGCCTGTTCGCCAGGCGTTCATGACCCCTCTGATTTTTTCCCACGCCAACAGCTTTCCTGCAGGCACTTATCAGGTGCTGCTGCAAGCGCTGCGCGCACGCGGTTTTGATGTGCACGCGCTGGACCGTTTTGGCCACGATGCGCGTTACCCGGTGACCGATGGCTGGCCACGTCTGGTGCAGCAACTGCATGACTTTGCCCAGACTTTGGTGCAGCGCTGGGGCCAGCCTGCCGTGCTGGTGGGGCACTCGCTGGGCGGTTTTGTCAGCCTCATGCTGGCAGCGCAGCACCCTGCACTGGCACGCGCCGTGGTCATGCTGGACTCACCCTTGCTCGATGGCTGGCGTGCGGCCACACTCGCTGCAGCCAAACGCGCGCAGCTGATCTCACGTTTTTCGCCCGGCAAAATCAGCCGCAAGCGCCGCGACCGCTGGAACAGCCGCGAAGCTGCATTGGCAGGTTTCCAAAGCAAAACCTCCTTTGCGCGCTGGCACCCGCAGGTGCTGCGCGACTATGTGCAGCACGGCATCGTGCCCGATGGTAAAGGCGGCTTCACCCTGCATTTCACGCGAGAAGAAGAAACCGCCATCTACAACACCTTGCCCCACCACCTCGGCAGCTTGCTGCGCGCACATCCGCTGCAATGCCCTGCCGCCTTTATTGGCGGCTTGGCGTCAACCGAGATGCAGCAAGTGGGGATGGACATGACGCGCCGGGTGACACAAGGGCGCGTTATGCTGGTCAACGGTGGGCATTTGTTTCCGATGGAGCAGCCACACATGACGGCCGCCGCTATTGAAGCGAGCTGGCTCAATCTGCAGGCGATCAATTATTCAAATTAAGTAGCTTTTAGCCTTTATAAAACCTTGCTTTGCAATACTTTTATATTGGAAATGCTTACTCATCAAAGGCTAAAAGCTATGATTTTTGTGTTTTTAGACCTTCAATGCCTGCCATGGAACTGCAATACCTAGATTTTGATTACAGCGAAGACGAAGCAGGCCAAGGCACTTGGGATGCCATGGCCTCGGTGCCACAAGAGCGCTGGAGCGATCTGCTGGCCGAAGTGGCTCAGTTGCTGCACTGGGCCAGCTACGACTTCGCAGGCCGCCAGGCCCCGCTGGAAGACGGCGGCGACTGGGACTTTGACCTCAGCGCGCAAGACGACGACAACGGGCGCCCGCTGCGCCTTCGCTGGGACCG
>JBJEZV010000011.1:1856-2982 GCA_051887595.1 Comamonas sp. | reverse complement strand
AGATTTCATGCTGAAATGCTTGTTTGGCAAGGGGCAGCAGCTATTCATTTGAGCAGATCACTGGTCGTTAATCATTGGGCGACGCAGAGGAACATGCGCTCAGCGGTTAGAGCTGAGCGCGACAGTTCACCTTACTGCGCCCCAGTGACTTTGCTGACATAGGCTGCCAGTGCGGCGATGTCGGCATCGCTCATCGTCGCTTTGTATGAGGGCATAGAGCCAATGCCATCTTTGAGGGCTTGGCTCACGCGCGCGGCGTTGGGTTTGAGTTCATCGAGCACGGGGCCGATGGCGCCTTGGGCTGCGGCATCTTTGAGGGTGTGGCACAGCGCGCAGGCCATGGGCTTGGCGGTGGTAAAGAGTTCTTTACCGCGTGTCATTTGGGCAGGATCGCTGGCGTGGGCGGTAGTGAACAGGGTGCCCAAGGCCAGGGCGGTGAGGGACTGCAGAAACTTGGTCATGAATTCGGAAGCAAAAAATGATGGCCCCACGCCTGCGCTATGGCGCAGGGCATGATGGGGACATCAGGGGCGAAAAGGCTTTAGGCGATGGTGACGGTCACTGCATGGTCTCGCCAGCTGGTGTTGTTGTAGCCGCTTTGATTTTCGACGCGGTGTTCGGGCTGCACATTGCCCTTGACGTCGGTCGCGCGGCTGGCCAGCACGTGGGTGCCCTTGGGCAGCTTGGTCTGGAACACAAATTGGCGCCAAGCGTATTTGCCCATGTCGGGGCCAACAAAGCGTGCGGCGTGCCAGGTTGTGCCGCCGTCGACAGAGACTTCCACGCCGCGCACGGCGTCCATGCCGCCAAAGGCTACGCCTTGGATTTGCACTTGTCCTGCGGCGAGCTGTCCGTCATCGGGCAGCGGGCTGTTAATCCAAGATTTGACGCTCATGTCTTGCACGGAGGGTTGGCTGGGATCACCCTTGCCGCCCAAAGGCGACATACGGTAGCCATGCGACATGATCTTGGCCTGGCTTTCTTTGGGTGTGAAGGCCAGGCGCTTGACGTATTTGATGTTGTTGACACCGGTGTAGCCGGGCACGATCAAACGCAGCGGCCCGCCGTGGGCCAGCGACACGGGCTCGCCATTCATTTCCCAAGCCAGCAGCGCATCTTCCATGGC
>JBJEZV010000011.1:0-1756 GCA_051887595.1 Comamonas sp. | reverse complement strand
GGTGTGGGCAAGTTGTTGCGCACGTACAGATTGGACGAGGGCGTAATCACGCTGGTGCCAAAGGCGTTGCGCTTGGTCTCGATGGTATTGCTGCTGTGCACCACCACGGCGGCAGCATTTTTAAAGCTGGCGTAGCCGGGCAGCGGTTTGGCCGCGCTGCCAGCAGCTTGTGCCAGCGCTTGGCTGTGAACACCGCCCAGAGCTGCGGCGGCCAGTGTGCTGGCGCTGCCTGCCAGCAGGTGGCGGCGATTGAGTGAAGGTGTTGGGTGGGGCATGCATGTCTCCTTGTGATGGGTGCTTCGCACAAGGTCTGTACCTTGTGTGGACGCACCAATGCTCTTCGAGACAGCTACCGTTGGTCAATGCGCGTTTTCAATAGGGTGGCAATAGGGGGAGCTTGCCATGGGGGCTGAATCTAAGCAGCCAATGCGCGATTGCGACCAGCGTGCTTGGCTTGGTACAGCGCCAAGTCTGCGCGCTGGATGGCGCTGCTGAGGGTGTCATCAGCCTGCACTTCGGTAAGGCCAATACTGAGTGTGAGGTTGGCTTGGTTGGGCAGCCGATGGCACGCTTGCGTAAGGCGAGACTGGATGCGCTGAGCCACGTGGTGTGCAGAAGTGATATCGGCTTGAGGCAGTAGCAACACAAATTCTTCACCGCCATAGCGAGCCACCAGGTCCTGTCGGCGTGTGCTTTGGCGCAAGCACTCAGCCACATCGCGCAGCACTTCATCGCCATAGAGGTGGCCCCAGGTATCGTTGATTTTTTTGAAAAAATCGATGTCGCACATCATGAGCACACTCGGTGCGGCGTCACGCCGCTGCATTGTTTGCATCGCCACTTCTTCAAAGGCACGCCGATTGAGCAAGTTGGTCAAGGGGTCCAGGTCGCGTTCGCGGTGCAGCTTGCGAAAGATGCTGCGGATGGAGGAGGCCAGCAGCAGGCAGGTAAACGTCATGCAAAACAGGATGGACCCGAGCATGGTGGTGAACCAGAAGATAGAGCGAACCAACGCGGCGTCTTGGAAGTAACTTAGCAGCAGCAAAGTCACGGGACGCAAAAAGGTATAGACACAAAAAAACAGGTAAGACCAGTACAGCACGACATCGAGCATGTCCAAATGTCTTCTACGCCTGAAGACATTCAGCGCTGGAAGAATGTGCAAAGAGCTCAAGCCGGCGCCCAAGAGCAAGGCGCGGATTCCTAAGCTTTCATGGATTTGGCTGTAGTAATACAAACCCAGCAGGACCAAGCAAAAAATCAGGCTGGCTGTCACATTGTGATAGCGCACATTAAATTTGTAGGCCATCGCTCGGCCAATGAGCCATGCACCACCTAAATAGAAAACACCCGTCAGGACGGCATAGCGAGCAATCGTGTCAAGGGTCATGACACTTTGTGCTCCCAGCGACGCACTCGTTGAAAGAATGCCAAGGCCCATCATGAATAGGGGGCGTTGTTGCCGATCAAAATTCCATGCAATCACAAGCGCCAGGCCCAAAAAAGCCATGGACACAGGTGCAACGAGCACATAGGGATTGAATGAAAGCATCGTGCACAGAATAAAAGAAGGCTTGCCCGATATAAAGCGACGGTGCGGTGGCCTAAGCACCCATGCAAGCTTTTTAGACGCGAGGATTTCTCAAAAAATGAGTTGCCACAGCGCGATGGGGTGAAGTGTATGCTCTCAAAATATCGATGCAGTGAAGTGTGGCGTAAACCGCAAGTAATCTCAGGCAAAGCCGCTACTGACGGG
>JBJEZV010000010.1:0-2986 GCA_051887595.1 Comamonas sp. | reverse complement strand
GCCGAGAGCAACGACGTGGATCTGCGCTACTACAACATCATCTACGACGCTGTGGATGAAGTGAAGTCTGCGATGTCCGGCATGCTGGCGCCCGAAAAGCGCGAAGAGATCATCGGTATGGCCGAGATCCGCACCGTGTTCGTGGCTTCGAAGATCGGTACGGTGGCAGGTTCCTACATCACCCAGGGTCACGTCACCCGCTCGGCACACTTCCGTTTGCTGCGCGACAACGTGGTGATCTACACGGGCGAAATCGAGTCCCTGCGCCGCTTGAAGGACGATGTCAAGGAAGTCAAGGAAGGCTTCGAGTGCGGTATCAAGCTGCGCAACTACAACGACATCCGTGAAGGCGACGTGCTGGAAGTCTTTGAAATCAAGGAAATCGCGCGTACGCTGTAAACCATAGCTGTCAGCCTATGATTCATGAGGGTTTGAAGGTCAAAAGACTTTCAAACCCTTATCTGACTAAGGCGAGAAGCTCCTAATTTTTAATGGCACCTAAACGTAAATCTGCTGCGCCCAATCGCAGCTTCAAAGTCTCGGACCAGATCCAGCGTGATCTGGCAGAGCTGATCGCCCGCGAGTTGAAGGACCCGCGTGTGGGCATGGTCACCCTGCAAGGCGTGGAAGTCACGCCCGACTATGCGCACGCCAAAGTCTTCTTTAGCTTGCTCATCGGTGATCCCGACGAAACCCAAAAGGCGCTGAACCAGGCCGCAGGCTTTCTGCGCAATGGCTTGTTCAAGCGTTTGCACATTCACACCGTTCCCACGCTGCACTTTGTCTATGACCGCACCACTGAGCGTGCGGCCGACATGAATGCCTTGATCGCCAAGGCAGTGGCGTCGCGCGGTCCTGAAGAGAACTCCTAAGCATGAACGCCACGCGCACACGGGTGCAGCGGCGCCCTGTGCACGGGGTGTTGCTGCTCGATAAACCGCTGGGTCTGTCCAGCAACGACGCTTTGCAAAAAGTCAAGTGGTTGCTGCGCGCAGAGAAAGCCGGTCACACAGGAACCTTGGACCCTCTGGCCACGGGCGTTTTGCCCCTGTGCTTTGGAGCGGCCACCAAGTTCAGCCAGCTGCAGCTGGAGGCTCCCAAAACCTATATGGCTGTGGCCCGTCTGGGCCAAGTCACCACCACGGCCGATGCCGAAGGTGAAGTCGTGCGTGAGCGCGCAGTCGATATAGCGGCTTACACGCCTGAAAGGCTTGCACAGGTGCAAGCCCAGTTCACGGGACCGATCAGTCAAGTGCCTCCCATGTACAGTGCCCTCAAAAAAGATGGCAAAGCACTGTATGAGTACGCACGGGCTGGCATAGAAATTGAACGCCCTGCACGGGATGTCACTATTCACGCTTTGGACATTGTTTTGTGCAAGGATGCGGACGGTTGCGATGCCTTGCAGCTGACGGTGACGTGCAGCAAGGGCACATACATTCGTACGTTGGCAGAGGACATCGGTGAGGCGCTCGGTTGTGGCGCGCACCTGCGTTCGCTGCGCCGTACCGATACGGGCGGCATTGGTGTCGATCGTTGCATCACTTTGGATGCTTTGATCGCCATGCCCGAACAAGAGCGCATGCAAGTGGTGCAGCCAGCAGATTGCTTGCTGCATGCCCACACCCGCGTGGTGCTCGATGCGCGCGAGAGCGGTCGGTTTTTGACCGGCCTGCGTCGCCGTGGTGACTGGCCCGATGCCGAGGCCGTCGCTGTATATGGAGATGAACCGCGCGCCTTGCTGGGTGTGGGGCACATCACAAGTGGGGAGCTGATACCCGATCGCCTGCTCAGCCCCCTAGAAATTCAACAAATCTTAGAAGGCACGCCGCGCGCATAAGTCTCGTGGCATTTTGGAAACAGTATGAGCAAAGAAATCCGCAACATCGCCATCATTGCGCACGTTGACCATGGTAAGACCACCATGGTGGACCAGTTGCTGCGCCAATCCGGCACATTTGCCGAACACGAAAAAGTGGTTGACACCGTGATGGACAACCATGCCATCGAACGTGAACGCGGTATCACGATCTTGGCCAAGAACTGTGCCGTGTCCTGGAAGGACACCCACATCAACATTCTTGACACACCCGGCCACGCGGACTTCGGTGGTGAAGTGGAGCGTGCGCTGTCCATGGTGGACGGTGTGGTGCTGCTGATCGATGCGCAAGAAGGCCCTATGCCTCAAACGCGTTTCGTGACCAAGAAGGCGCTGGCCCTGGGCCTGCGTCCTATCGTGGTGGTGAACAAGGTGGACAAGCCCGGTGCGAACCCCGACAAGGTGGTCAACGCTGCGTTTGACCTGTTCGACAAGCTGGGCGCAACCGACGAACAGTTGGACTTCCCCGTGGTCTATGCCTCCGGTATCAATGGCTGGTCGTCCAAAGAAGAGGGTGAGCCTGGCGCCAAGTGGGGCGAAGACATGTCGGCTCTGTTTGACACCATTTTGGAGCACGTGCCTTATGTGAAGGGCGACGCAGAAGCACCTTTGCAGCTGCAAGTGTCCGCTTTGGACTACTCCACTTTCGTGGGTCGTATCGGCGTTGGCCGTATCACCCAAGGCACGATCAAGCCCGGTCAGCAAGTGACTGTGATGGCTGGCCCTGAAGGCAAGCCTTACACAGGCAAGATCAACCAAGTGCACACCTTCCAAGGTCTGGATCGCGTGCAAGCGACCGAAGCAGGCCCTTCCGAGATCGTGTTGATCAGCGGTATCGAAAACATCGGTATCGGTGAAACCATCACCGACCCCGCCAATCCTCAGCCTTTGCCTATGCTGAAGATTGACGAGCCTACGCTGACCATGAATTTCTGCGTGAACACCTCGCCCTTGGCAGGTCGAGAAGGCAAGTTTGTGACCAGCCGCCAGATCTGGGACCGCCTGCAAAAGGAACTGCGCTCCAACGTGGCTCTGCGCGTCAAGGAAACCGACGAAGACGGTATCTTTGAAGTGTCCGGCCGTGGTGAACTGCACCTGACCATCTTG
>JBJEZV010000009.1:0-2994 GCA_051887595.1 Comamonas sp. | reverse complement strand
CATGTGCGGGGCTTTTTTACTTTCGGTGACGCCATACCGCGCCCCCTTCCTGCACGGGAGCAGATGTGCCAGCGGTTAAGCTCACACTTGTCTTGCGCAAGCGTGCCTGCCCTGTCAGCGCCTCGCCCACCTCCGGCGTTGTTGTGCCAGGATCTACAAGGAGCCGTTGTATGTTGCATCTTTCTCGCCGCTGGGCCATGGCGGCCTTGCTCACCTCTGCAGCTGTGCTGGCAGGCTGTGCCAGCGGCCCTCGCCAAATTACGTCCAGCGTACAAACCTACTCCAGCATGGCGGGCGTCAAACTGCCAGCCACCTACCGCATGGAGCTTTTGCCCTCGCAATCGCAGCAGCAAAGCTTTGCGCGCGTCGAGGCGGCGGCGGCCAAGGCGCTGGAGCGTGTCGGCCTGGTGCGCGATTCCCGCCCGGATCTGGCCCGCTTGGTGGTGCAAGTGGGCGCTTCAGCCAGCCGTGGCCGCGCTTACCACCCCGCTTATGACGACTGGTTCTACGGCTCGCGTTTTGGTTGGGGCATGGGGTTTGGTGGACCCCACATGGGCTTTGGCATGCGATGGATGGATGAGCCACCCGTGGTGTATTACCGCGCCGTCAAATTGGTGATGCGTGACCAGCAAACGCAACAAATTGTCTATGAGACCTCGGCGGAGTATGACGAGGTCTGGATGGATGACAACGTAATTTGGGGCGTGCTGTTTGATGCAGCGTTGACTGATTTCCCCAACCCACACCAAGGCGCACGCGCTGTGGTTACCACGCTGACACCTGTCGCACCTGCCACGGCCAATAGCCCAGCCACAGCAGCTCCGGTGAGCGCTACGGTCAACGCTGCGCCATAAATCTACAACGCCGAACTGCATTTCAGGGCCGCATGCTCGGCCCTGTGCATTTGCAAATCTCTACATTTTCCGGCGGTCAGGTCGAGAAAATTCAGCCATCGTCCCTGCATACTTTCGCCATATGAAATACAACACTTTTTTGCCGGTGACTGTCTTGGGCCTTGCGCTCGCATTGACCGGTTGCGTAACACAACCCACGCAATCAACGAACACAGCAGCATCTAGCGTGCCCGCTGCAAGCACTGCAACACAGCCAACCCTGGCCAGTACGGCTGGTGCCCTGCTGGGCGGCGTGCTGCAAGCCAATGGTGGTGCAGCAGCCATGGCCTCATCGCTGGGCGTGCCTGCAGCGGCTACCGCAGGCAATGCCGCAGGCGTGCTGACGTACTGCGCTAAAAACAACCTGCTCAATCCTGACAAAGCGACCCAAATGGCCGACCGCCTGCTCAGCAGCATGGGCTTGCCCACCACACAGGGCAGCACCACGCCCGTGGCAACCAATGACCAGGGTTACCTCAACGGTCTGGCGGGCATGATCGTCTCGCCCAACGGGGAGTTTTTCAGCCTCGACCAGATCAAGGGCAATGTCAAAGACAAAGCCTGTGACTTGGTGCTGGATAACGCCAAGCACTTCTTGTGAATGCCTTGAGGCTGTGTTGAAGCAGCATAAAGCACAGCTTCAGCAGGCCCCGAATTAAAAAAGCTTGCCTCATTAGGCAAGCTTTTTTTTACGGCTCAGTGCTGACACTCAATCTTATGCCTCGGGCCACCATCCGCCGTCGCGCCATTGCATGCGGGGGGAGTCAAAGGCACCCACAACCGGAATGCGACTGCCATCCGCGCGCTGCAGCTTCTGGCGCCACTGCGTGCCCTGGCGCATGGCCACGGCAATGGCCGCAATATGCGCCCCACAGCGCTCCAGCAATTTCAGGCCTGAGACCATGGTGGTGCCCGAGCTCACGGCGTCGTCCACCACCAGTACGCGTTGACCGGCCAGCAGTTCCAGCTGGTTCGGATCGATATACAGCAGCTTGCCTTTGCCGGGTGTGGTGATGGAGCTGACCGGCTCGGCCAGGTCATCGCGGTACCAGTATTTGCGTGAGTAACCCAGCGGCACATAGCGGCTGTGGCCCAGCGCTTTGGCCACCAGCGGTGCGAAAGCCAAGCCCAATGTGGGCAGTCCCACGATCACATCAAAGTCATGCGCCTTGGCGCCCTCTGCCATGTGCTGCGCCAAGGTTTCCACCACGTCAATGGATGCCTGATTGGCGATCAACGAGGCCACGCAGCGCTCAGGCGCTGTGCCGTCTGCCGCAGGCATGCCGCGCAAAGGCAGCACCAGATAACGCCCGTCCGGCAACTGTGCCGGGTAGCTGCGCGCATACGGCGGCTGCACAGATTGCGTCAGTTCTTCTGCACGCACGATGCGCTGCCAGTAGTGCGTGGTGGCATCAAAGCCGGGCAGGTTTTGGCCCGAAAAATCAAGGGGGGTCATCGACATATCTCAAAGCTCTGCCACAAGTCCTCAAGCCTTCAAAAAGCTTTGTGCCAGGCGCACCCAGTAGCTGGCGGTGACTGGCAGCAGGTTGTCATTGAAGTCATAGGCGGCGTTGTGCACCATGCAGCCGCCCTCGCCCATGCCATTGCCCACAATGAAATAGTTACCCGGCACTTCATTGAGCATGATGGCGAAGTCATCACTGGCCTGCAGAGGCTGCAGGTTCGGAATCAGCCATTGCTGGCCCAAAAACTCTTGTGCTACTTGCACGGCGAAATCGGTGGCTGCGGGGTCGTTGATCACAGGCGGATAACGCCAAATGTAATTGACCTCTGCAGTGGCCCGGTGCACGGCCGCTTGGGCATGGGCCATAGCCGTGATGCGTTCGCGCAGCAGTTCCCGCACTTGCGGGTCGCGCGCACGAATGGTCAAGCGCAACTCGCAGGTCTCTGGGATGACATTGGGCGCATCGCCCGCATGAATGGCGCCGATGGTGACCACCGCCATGTCGTTGGGATCGATCTCGCGCGAGCGGATGGTTTGCAGTGCCAGCACCAGGTGCGAGGCCACCACAATAGGGTCCACTGCCACATGCGGCATGGCCCCATGCCCGCCCTTGCCACGGATCGTGATGATGGCGGT
>JBJEZV010000008.1:22562-25753 GCA_051887595.1 Comamonas sp. | reverse complement strand
TCCAAGTCCAAGTGGTTGGTGGGCTCGTCCAGCAGCAGCAAATCTGAGGGGCACATCAGCGCTCGGGCCAGTTGCAAACGCATGCGCCAGCCGCCTGAAAAGCTGTTGACCGGGTGATCTAACTCGCTGGTCTTAAAGCCCAACCCCAAAATCAGCGCTTGGGCGCGGGCCACGGCATCGTGCGCGCCAGCGTCTTGCAAGTCGGCGTGGGCCTGGGCAATGGCCATGCCATCGCCCGAGGCTTCCGCTGCCGCCAGGCGCGCCTGCACTTCGACCAAGCGGGTGTCGCCCTCCAGCACAAACTGTGTGGCGGACTCGGTGGTCTCGGGCATGTGCTGGGCCACCTGCGCCATGCGCCATGTGGGCGGAATAAAAAAGTCGCCGCCGTCTTCGTGCAGCGTGCCGTTGAGCAGCGCGAACAGCGACGATTTGCCCGCCCCGTTGCGGCCGACCAGACCAACGTGCTCGCCGGGATTGATGGTGGCGTTGACGCTGTCGAGCACAACTTTGGTGCCGCGGCGCAGGGTGACGTTTTTCAGGGTAATCATCGACGTTCAAGAAAAAAGCACACCCGCAGAGCGTGCATCGTGCGGGTGGAAAAGTGTAGATAGCAGCCCACTGCCAGTGGGCGCTGCGCTGCCAAGTTTACTGGGCCGTGCGGCGGGCTTGGGCCAGCAGCTCTTGGCGCGTGACCAGCAGCACGGCGTCTTCGCCCACGCTGGTGTCCAGCCAATAGACCAGCAACTCAGGGAAGGCCGCTTCAAAGAAGGGGCGCTCGTTGCCAATTTCCAGCACCAGCACCGCGTCTTCGGTCATGCAAGCGGGTGCATCGGCAAATAGCTGGCGGATAAAGTCCATGCCATCGGTGCCGCCAGCCAGTGCCAGTTCGGGCTCTGCCAGATATTCGGCAGGCAGCTTGGACATGCTCTCGGCATTCACATAAGGCGGGTTGCACAGAATCAAATCCCAAGGGCCGGGCACTTGGGATAAGCCATTGGTTTCCACCAAGGTCACGCGTTCTTGCAGGCCGTGCTTGTCGACATTGATGCGGGCCACCGCCAGCGCGTCGGTCGAAATGTCGGCGCCCGTTACTTGCACCTCCGGGTAGGCCATGGCGGCCAAGCACGCCAAAGAGCCATTGCCCGTGCACAAGTCCAGCACCTGCTTGGTTTTGTCGGAGAGGAAGTGGTCAATGCTGCCATCGGCCAGCAGCTCGGCAATAAAGCTGCGCGGCACGATGGAGCGCTCGTCAATGTAGAAGGGTACGCCCATCAGCCATGCTTCGCGCGTGAGGTAGGCCGCAGGCTTGCGGGTGGTGATGCGTTCTTGAAACAGCGCGGCAACGGCAGCGGCAGATTCGGCGCTGACGGCTTGGTGCTCGACCGAGCCTTCATCGTCGCCCAGCGGCACGTCGATGGGCAAGCCCAGCTTCCACAGCACCAGCCAGATGGCTTCTTCGGTGGCGTCGGCTGTGCCATGGCCAAAGCCCACACCGGCTTGGTCCAGGCAGATGGCGCCGCTGGTAATCAGTTCGCCCACGGTGGAGCCGTGGGGCAGGGTGTAGGCGTGGCTCATGCCGCAATTCCTTGGGTGATGGCAGCAGGCTGCAGGCGCGCATGCAGCTCTTGCAGCATGCGGCGGTAGATGTTGGTCAAAGGTTCCACATCGGCCAGCACAATGTGCTCGTCGATTTTGTGGATGGTGGCGTTAGGGGGCCCGAGTTCAATGACTTGCGGGCATACCTTGGCAATAAAGCGGCCATCGCTGGTGCCGCCGCTGGTGGACAGCTCGGTCACCAGCCCGGTTTCCGCGCGGATGGCGTTTTGGGCGGCTTCGACCAAATCGCCGGGCGTGGTCAAGAAGGGTTCGCCCGACAGGCTCCAGGTCAGGTCATAGTCGAGTGCATGGCGGTCCAGCACAGACTTGACGCGCTGCTTGAGGCTCTCTGCCGTGTTTTCGGTGCTGTAGCGGAAGTTGAAATCAATCACCACCTCGCCCGGAATCACGTTGGATGCACCCGTGCCACCATGGATGTTGCTGATTTGCCAGCTGGTGGCGGGAAAAAATGCATTGCCCAGGTCCCATTCGATCGACGCCAGCTCCGCCAGCGCAGGCAAGGCCTGGTGAATGGGGTTGCGGGCCAATTGTGGGTAGGCGATGTGGCCCTGGATGCCTTCCACCGTCAAACGACCACTGAGCGAGCCGCGGCGGCCATTTTTGATCATGTCGCCTGTGCGGTGCACTGCGGTAGGCTCACCCACAATGCACCAGTCCATAGGTTCGCCTCGTGCGTTCAGCGCTTCGCAAACGATTTTGGTGCCATCACGGCCTGGGCCTTCTTCGTCGCTGGTCAGCAACAAGGCAATATCCAATGCCGTGTCGGCTTGCTGTTCCAAAAAGTCTTCCACCGCCACCACAAAGGCTGCGATGGAGGTTTTCATGTCACTGGCGCCACGGCCAAACAATTTGCCGTCGCGATAGGTGGGCGTGAATGGTGGGCTAGACCACTGCTCTTGAGGGCCGGTGGGCACGACATCGGTGTGGCCTGCAAAGATCAGCGTCTTGGACTGGGGCAAACCGCTGCGGCGCACGGCCCAGAGGTTTTGCACGCGAAAGTCATCGGGGCCGCTGTCCATGCGCTCGCATGCAAAGCCCAAGGGTCGCAACCGCTCGGCCAGCAACTCCAGGCAGCCAGCGTCTTCGGGGGTGATCGAGGGGCGGCAGATCAGTTGCTCTGCCAGTTGCAATGTGCGAGACATGTCGAGGAAATCCAATTGAGAAAGCCGCAAGGCAGGGGCACCAAGCCGTGCGTCAGGCGTGGCTGCTGGGTGCAGCCTAGCTTGTGCGATAGCCGGTCTGGCGGTGCCAGCAGGCGCATTGTGCGGGGACTGTGCCGTGTTCGCGCAACGGTCTACAGTGGCCCACACCCGTAGCGGGCAATTGTGCCACTCTCTGCAGCCCAGCCAGGGAGTGCGCACCCACAAAAAAGCCCAGACCGCAGCCTGGGCTCTTCGTGGCGCTTTCGCAGCTAATTAGTCGCGCAGCAGATCGTTCAAGCTGGTGGTGGAGCGGGTCTTGGCGTCCACAGTCTTGACGATGATGGCGGCGTACATGGAGTAGTCCTTGCCATCCTTGGTCTTCTTGGGCAGGTTGCCAGACACCACCACCGAACCCGCAGGCACGCGGCCGTA
>JBJEZV010000008.1:14639-22462 GCA_051887595.1 Comamonas sp. | reverse complement strand
GTGTCGACCATGGTGCCTTCGTCCACATAGGCGCCAATGTTGACGTAAGAAGGCATCAAGATCGCGCCCTTGGCAATGAAGGAGCCGCGACGCGCCACAGCAGGCGGCACCACGCGCACGCCGGTGGCAGCAATCTCGGCCTCGCTCATGCCTTCGTACTTGGTAGGGACCTTGTCGAAGAAATTCAGGTCGCCTGCTTGCATGAGCTTGTTGTCGTTCAGACGGAAGGACAGCAGCACGGCCTTTTTGAGCCACTGGTGTACGGTCCACTGGCCCACACCTTCGCGCGTGGCCACGCGCAGCTCACCGTTGTTCAGCGCGTTGAGGGCATGGTCCACCGCTTCGACCACTTCTTTGGGGGCCGATGCCGCAGAGATGGAGGCACGGTTTTCCCAGGCTTGGTCGATGATGTGTTGGAGTTGTTGGGTCATGATTACTTGAGGTTTTTTAGAATGAAGTCGGCGATGCGCTGAGCTGCCTCGACGCACTCTGCGGTCTCGGCCACCAAGGCCAAACGAACGCGCTGCGCACCAGGGTTGTGCCCATGCACATTTCGTGCCAGATAGCTGCCGGGCAGCACGGTCACGTTTTGCTGCTCCAACAGCGCGCGGGCAAATTCGGTGTCGCTCATGCCCAGCGCATCGGGGATACATGGCCACAGGTAAAAGCTGGCATCGGGCAGGCGCACATCGAGCACGGGCTCCAAAATCGGCATCACGGCGGCAAACTTGTCGCGGTACTGCTGGCGGTTGTCGACCACGTGGGCTTCATCATTCCAAGCAGCAATCGATGCGTGCTGGATGGGCAGGCCCATGGCGCCCCCGTGGTAGGTGCGGTAGAGCAAAAACGATTTGAGCAATTTGGCATCGCCCGCCACAAAGCCGCTGCGCAAACCGGGCACATTGCTGCGCTTGGACAGGCTGGTAAAGGCCACAACGTTGCGGAAGTCACTGCGACCCAATTTGATCGCTGCTTCCAGACCACCCAGCGGTGGTTCATCGCGGAAGTAGATCTCGCTGTAGCACTCGTCCGATGCGATGACAAAGCCGTAGCGGTCAGACAGGGCAAACAGTTTTTCCCACTCCGACAAAGGCATTACCGCGCCCGTAGGGTTACCGGGCGAGCACACAAACATCAGTTGTGTCTTGCCCCAGACCTCTTGAGGCACGCTGTCCCAGTCCACCGCAAAGTTGCGGGCGCCGTCGCTGGGCACAAAGTACGGCTGCGCGCCTGCCAGCAGGGCTGCGCCTTCGTAGATTTGGTAGAAGGGATTGGGCGAAAGCACCGTCGCGCCGGGCTGACTGGGATCGACAATGGTTTGTGCAAACGAAAACAGTGCTTCGCGCGAGCCGTTCACCGGCAGGATCTGCGTGGCGGCATCGACCTCCACGCCATAGCGACGCTGCAACCACGCGCTGCAAGCTTGGCGCAGGCGCAAGTCCCCAGCCGTGGCAGGGTAGTTGGCGAGACCCGACAGATTGTTAAGCAGGCTGTCACAGATAAATGGTGGCGTGGCATGGCGCGGCTCACCAATGCCCAAGCTGATGGGGCGCAGATGCGCTGGCGGAGTGACCCCCGCAAATAGTTGGCGCAGCCGCTCAAAAGGATAGGGCTGTAAGTGTTGGAGCAGGGGATTCATGGTCCAAATATTATGCGGCCAGTTGCGAACACCCTCGCATATTTATGTGAGACACGCGCGATCACCATGCAAGAAGTGCATGACTTACGGGCTGCTTGCTTGAAGCATTCATAGTGCCTAGGACAAACGATGATCCGTGCTAGGGCAGCCCGAGCGTACATATTGGTGCCAAACACATCAAGTACTTACAAGCACACAGGGTGGTGTCCGATATGCAATTTCCGATCGTCTGGTTATTACGCAAATGTTCGCTGGCAGGCAAGCTGGGACTGTTGAGCCTGTTTTTTGTGCTGGCCGTCGGTGCGATGGCAGCCGTGCATTACCTGGGGATGGATGATCGCCTCATGCCCGTGGTCGCAGGCGCCTGCGCGGCGCTGTTTTTTTACGTGCTGTGGGGGGTGTACCAGAACCTGTCATCTGAAATAGCGCACATCATCCAGGCGATGGAACTGGCAGCCAAGGGCGATTTGACATTTCGCCTCAAGGCCCAGGGCAGTGATGAGCTCGCACAAATGAACCGCTTGCTGGACAACATGGTG
This sequence comes from Comamonas sp., assembly GCA_051887595.1. Classification (GTDB taxonomy): domain Bacteria; phylum Pseudomonadota; class Gammaproteobacteria; order Burkholderiales; family Burkholderiaceae_C; genus Comamonas. The sequence goes on along the minus strand of JBJEZV010000008.1, from coordinate 20,284 downwards.
GTGGCGCTGTCGAGCATGGTGGCGGAAATCCGCAGCAACGCAGCCTTGGTGTCGCAGGCAGGCCATTCATTGACCCAAGACAACCAAGCGCTGGCCGAACGCACCGAGCTGCAAGCGACCAATGTGGCGCAGACCGTGGTCAGCGTGGAGCAGGTGACGGCGGTGGTGCAAAACAATGCGGAAGCTGCGGTTGCCGCCGACCGGCATACCGCCCAAGTGCGCCATGCCGTGGAGGAGGGCTCGGGCATCATGGAGCAGGCCGTGCAATCGGTCGTAGCCATTGAACGCAGTGCGGGGCGTATGTCCGAAATCATTGCCGTGATTGACGGCATCGCCTTTCAGACCAACATCTTGGCGCTCAATGCCGCAGTCGAAGCGGCCCGCGCGGGCGAGCAAGGGCGGGGCTTTGCGGTGGTGGCTTCAGAAGTGCGTTCTTTGGCGCAGCGTTCGGCCGAGGCCTCCAAAGAAATCCGCAAGCTGATTGAAGATTCGGTGCAGCAAGTGGCCAGCAGTACGCGCCTGATTCGCAAAGCAGGTCAGGACATGCAGCAAATTGCCGATGGCATTCGCAGCGTAGCAGGGCATGTGGAGGCGATTTCTTTGTCGGGCAACAGCCAAGGCACGGGCTTGCAGCAAATCAACCAAGCCGTGCACGAAATCGACAGCGTCACCCAAGAAAACGCCCTCATGGTGCGCAATGTGGTCAGCGAAGCGCAGGCCCTGGAGCGCCGCGCGGCCACTTTGTCTGAAGCGGTGCAGCGTTTTCGTCTGCAGCAAGGCACGGCCAGCGAAGCCCAAGAAATGGTGGAGCGCGCCGTCGCTTTGCGCCGCATGGGCATGCCGCTGCAAAAGTACTGGGAAGCGCTGACCGATCCGGCACAGCCCTTCCACGACCGGGATATGTACGTGTTTATATTGGATACCGAAGGCCGCTATTTGGCCTTTGGTGGCAACCCCGCCAAATGCGGCACACGTGTGCAGGATGTGCCGGGCGTCGATGGGGATGCTTTGCTGCGCGCCATCATCAACCAGGCCGATCAAGGCCCGGGCTGGGTGGAGTACGACATCAGCAATCCTGCCACTGGCAAAGTACAGTCCAAGATGTCCTATGTGTGCAAGCAGGACGGGGTGTATCTGGGCTGTGGTGTCTACAAGAGCTTTGCTGGTTAAGAGGCAAGCTCTACATCTTTACTTCACCGAATCTGTGGGGGCGCTGGGAGCCGTCTGGCGCAGTCCACGGGCTTTGGCCAAGGCCGCCGCAATGGCGGCTTTTTTGTCCGGAACGACTTCCGGCACTGGGGCAGTTGCTTGGGCGTTGGTGTTGATGCTGTCGACCAAGCCTTGGGCTTTAAGACGCTGCTGGCGCGCTTGGTAGCGCTGCTTGGCATGTTCAGCCTGCTGGGGCGACCAGGCCTCCCAGCCTGAACGCTCGCCGCTCACCACTTCCAAAGAGATGCAGTCCACCGGACATACGGGAATGCACAGTTCACACCCGGTGCAGTGCGCAGCAATGACGGTGTGCATGAGCTTGTTGGCGCCCAAGATGGCATCGGTCGGACAGGCTTTGATGCACAGCGTGCAGCCAATGCACCAGTTCTCGTCGATTCGCGCGAGCGTCAAGGGGCCTTCAATGCCAAATTTGCGGTTCAGGGGTTGCACAGGGCGCCCGGTGATGGCGGCCAAACGCGCAATGCCTTCCTCACCTCCGGGGGGGCATTGGTTGATGGGCGCGTCTTCGTGCGCAATCGCCTGCGCGTAGCTGGCGCAGTCGGGGTAGCCGCAACGTTGGCACTGGGTTTGCGGCAAGGCGGCATCAATGGAAAAAGCCAGTCCGGTCAGAACTGGCTGGGAAGCAGAAGTCTCAGGCATGCAATTTATCGGGAGCTGCGTCCACGCCGACGTGGGGCAGGCGAGGGCTTTGGGGGGCGAGCCCCGGAGTCTGGCGCAACTTGCGCGGGTGTGTCATCGGCCCAAGCAAATTCCCCGCCTTTGGCGTGTGTCGCTGCAGGGCTGTTGTCATGGTGGGCGCGGATAAAGTTGCGCGCCTCGGGATAGACCTTCTCGCGCCAGCGACGGCCACTGAAGATGCCATAGTGGCCTGCGCCCGGCACTTCCAGATGCTGGCGTTGCGCCGCAGGAATACCTTGGCACAGATCGTGGGCTGCCTGGGTCTGGCCCGAACCGGAGATATCGTCGAGCTCGCCTTCAATCGTGAACAAGGCGGTGGTACGGATATCTTGCGGGCGTACACGTTCCAGCTTGCCGCTGGGGCTGCGTACGTCCCAGGTGCCATTCACAAGCTTGAACGACTGGAACACCGTGTCGATGGTCTCGAGGTAGTAAGGCGCATCCATATCGAGCACGGCGTTGTACTCGTCATAGAACTTGCGGTGCTGCTCGGCGCTGGCATCGTCGCCTTTGATGAGGTTTTTGAAGTAGTCGTAGTGGCTGCTGGCGTGGCGATCGGGGTTCATCGCCACAAAGCCGGTGTACTGCAAAAAGCCGGGATATACGCGCCGACCTGCGCCGGGGTAGTTGTCAGGCACGCGGTAGATCACATTGTTTTCAAACCACGAGAGGCTGCGCTGCGTGGCCAAGTTATTGACGGCAGTCGGGCTGCGCCGTGCATCGATGGGGCCGCCCATCATGGTCATGGACAAAGGCGTGCTTTCGCCACAGCTGGCCATCAGCGAAATTGCCGCCAGCACCGGTACCGTCGGCTGGCACACACTGATCACGTGGCACTGGCCGTGCTGTTGTTGCACAAAGCGGATGAATTCCTGCACATCGTTGACGTAGTCGTCCAGGTGAAATTCACCTTCAGACAAGGGCACGAGGCGGGCGTTTTTCCAGTCGGTGATATAGACCTTGTGCTCGCCGAGCAGGCTGCGCACCGTCTCGCGCAGCAGCGTGGCGTAATGCCCGGACAGCGGCGCAACCACCAAGACTGCTGGTTGTCCCAGCAAGGTTTGCAAGGTGTCGGCCTTGTCTGAAAAGCGTTTGAAGCGGCGCAGTTCGCAAAACGGCCGGTCAACTTCTACGCGCTCCATCACAGTGACGGGCACACCATCCACATCGACCGAATCAATGCCAAAAGCAGGTTTTTCGTAGTCCTTGCCCAAGCGGTACATCAGATCGAAACCGGCTGAGATTTGCTGCGAAAACGGCGTTTGGGCCAGCGGCAGCAGCGGGTTGCTGTAGAGCTTGGCCGTCGCCTGGGCAAAATCAGCGAAGGGTTCAATCAGCGCGCGCTGGGTTTCGTAGATCTGATAGAGCATGGCAAGGCACGGGTCGTGATGTTGCAATGCAATATATCAGCATGTTGGGTGCACCGATAGACGGGGCCACACGCACCGATTGGCCCTCGGCCATGCACGCGCCAAGCCTTGCGCAGACACCCGTAGACAACGTAAGCCCAGCGTCAGTCGGCATGCTGCGCAGACCACACAGCCAGCCTAAAGTCACGTTGCAGTCGTCAAAAATACATTTTGTGAGCTACTTGCCTAATATTCATCAGCTTTTGCGATAGATTTGTATCGCAAAAGACCGTCAATCTTAGGCAAGATGCTCTCTTTAACGCTTAAATAGCGCTTTCCAGCGTGTGGGACTCAGATGCGTTTTGCGGACGTGTGTTGGCAATGGCAGAAACTTCACGCGCCGACAAGTGTTTGAGGCGGTGGTCGCTCCAGACTTGGCGCCAGCGGCGAGCACCTGGCAGACCGTGGCGCAGGCCGAGCATGTGGCGGGCAATGGCGTACCAATGCGTGCCATGCTCGCGGGCTTCGCGCTCCATGTAGTCGACCATGGCGTTTTCCACCTCCAAGTGGGTGAGGCTGGACGGCGCTGCGCCAAAGTACAGCTCGTCCCAGCGCGCCATCCACCACGGGTTGTGGTAGGCCTCGCGGCCAATCATGACGCCGTCGACGGCTTGCAACTGCGCCTGCACCACCTCATCGGTCTTGATACCGCCGTTGATCGCGATGGTCAGCTGCGGAAAGTCGCGCTTGAGTTGGGCCACGATGTCGTAGCGCAGTGGAGGAATGTCACGGTTTTCTTTGGGCGACAAGCCTTGCAGCCAGGCATTGCGCGCGTGCACGATGAACACGTCGCAACCGGCCTGCGACACAGTGCCCACAAAGTCACGCACAAAGTCGTAGCTTTCAATTTTGTCCACGCCAATGCGGTGTTTGACGGTAACGGGAATGTCCACCGCGTCGCGCATGGCCTTGACGCCATCGGCCACCAGATCAGCCTCTTTCATCAGGCAAGCGCCAAACGCGCCGCGTTGCACGCGCTCGCTGGGGCAGCCGCAGTTGAGGTTGATCTCGTCATAGCCCCAGTCTTGGCCCAGCTTGGCAGCTTGGGCCAAATCCGCAGGCTCGCTGCCGCCCAGCTGCAATGCCACGGGGTGCTCTTGCTCGTTAAAGCGCAGGTGCCGCGCCACATCACCGTGCAGCAGGGCGCCGGTGGTGATCATCTCGGAGTAGAGCAGGGTGTGCTTGGACAGCAAACGGTGCAGATAGCGGCAGTGGCGATCGGTCCAGTCGAGCATGGGCGCAACGGACATGCGCCAAGGACTGGTGGACGAGGCGGCTGGGGCACAAGAAGAAGCGGTAGTCATTCCAAGGAAAAGCAGTGCTGCGCCCATGCAAAGGGCGAATCCGCTATTGTGCGCCAAGGCGCAAGCGCGCTTCAGTGCAAGGGAATGAAACGAGGACTACGCGCTTAGTGCGTGCTGCCGAGACTGGCAGACAAAGCCTCTGCCGACGGCGCAGAGGCGACTTCCACACGGCGTGCACCGTTGAAGCGCTTGGCCCAGTACGACGAATGCATGCTTTCCACACGCACCGTCTTGCCACGGCTGGGTGCGTGGATGAACTTGCCGTCACCCACATAAATGCCCACGTGGCTGAACGCACGGCGCATAGTATTAAAAAACACCAAGTCGCCCGGTTGCAGTTCTTTTTTGTCGATTTTTTGGGTGGCCTTGGCCTGATCGGCTGCACGGCGGGGCAGTAAATGGCCCAGTGTGTCTTTGTAAATGGCGCGGACAAAGCCGCTGCAGTCAAAACCCGTTTCCGCACTGTTGCCGCCACGGCGGTAGGGAATACCGATCATGCCCATGGCTGAGCCGATCACATCGGCCGTGTGCGTAGCGACACTGCGGCCCAAACTTTGCAAATTGGCACCCAGGCCGCGCTCCTGCAGAATCTCTTCCAGCCGCTCAGGGGTGAGGGCTGGAGGTTCGGAGTCGACCATCGTGGGAGAGGCTTGCACGCTTCCACAGACGAACGCAATTACAAGTAGCCATTTGCAAGTCATGGAGACGGAGGGTATCACGCTTGTCCGACATTGGCGACCGCGTGATCCGGACAAAAGGGTTGGATTTACATTTCGTTGCGGTGGATCAAGTTGGCTGGCACGTGGTGCATACAGTGAGGCAATGCCCATCCCGCAAGGATCGCTGCGACAATAAGGCATTGAGAACCTGATTAGGAAAAGAATATGCTGCTGGACGCCGATGACTCACAACTGGTGCTGATCGACTACCAAGAAAAGCTCATGCCCGCGATTTTTGAAGGGCAGCAAGCTTTGGCCAATGCCATCAAGCTCGCCAAGATTGCGCAAATGATGCAAGTGCCAGT
>JBJEZV010000008.1:2059-14539 GCA_051887595.1 Comamonas sp. | reverse complement strand
CTTTGGCCAATGCCATCAAGCTCGCCAAGATTGCGCAAATGATGCAAGTGCCAGTGTGGGCGACCGAACAAAATCCTGCCAAGCTCGGCCCCAACGCCGCCGATTTGCGTGCGCTGTGCGACAAAACATTTGCCAAGATGAGCTTCAGCGCCGTGGAAGATGGTTTGCTTGACGTGCTGCGTCCCCCCGTCAAAAAGCAGCAGGGCGGCAATGCCCGCAGCCTGCCTAAGCACCTGCAAAAACCTGCTGCGCCCGCAGAACCCGAGCGTCCATCGATCGTGATTGCCGGCTGTGAGGCTCATGTGTGCCTGATGCAGACGGCGCTGCAGTTGCTGGAAGAAGAGATGGAAGTGTGGGTCGTAACCGACGCCTGCAGCTCTCGCACCGAGCGCAATCGCGACGCGGCCTTTGACCGTTTGGCTGGAGCAGGCGCTGAGCTGGTGACCACCGAAATGGTGGCCTTTGAGTGGCTGCGCAGCTGCGAGCACCCCGCCTTTAAGCAAATGCTGGAATTGGTGAAGTAAGCCGCCTGGTCGCGGACTCCATTTCAAGCTGTCACAGGCTTTGTTACGGCAAAGCCTGTTTTTTAATCATATGAATACAGCTTACATGATGTGTTTTGGAGAACTGAAAACAGTTTGTGGCTTCTTTTAAGACGGGTCAAAGAAGAAAATCCTGCCTCTTACATACCACCTCATTCGTGCTGCTTACGCAGCAGGAAAAGGAGGCAGAGACTGATTCGGTCAATTGCACACTTGGCTTTGGCTGCCACTGTGGCAACTGCAAAACCCACGGCAGGGCGTGTGCAGTTTGCACCGACCAAGTCGATAAACCAGTTGGGGCGGTGGCTGATGGTGGGCGAAATTTATCTGCGCAGACGCGGGGTCGCCACAGTCGGCACCGGCGTGGGTGGAGCGGGTGCCAGCAGTTCGTTGATCGTGTAGACATCTTGCATCGACAGTGTTCCCGCTGCTTGGCGCAGTTGCAGGTGTCCAACCAAGAGGTTGTAACGGGCTTGCGCCAGATCTTTTTGCGATTTATAGAGCTGGCTTTGCGCATTGAGCACATCCATGTTGATGCGCACACCTACCTCGTAACCCAGCAAATTGGCTTCCAACGCACTTTGGCTTGAAGCGACCGCCGCCTCTAATGCCTGCACTTGTCCATAAGCAGATTGCACGCCAAAGAAGGCGGTGCGCACGGCTTGGGCGACTTGCCGCTTGGCGTCTTCCAGATCTGCCAGCGACTTTTCTTCCAGAGACAGTGTTTCTTTGACACGGTTTTGCACCGCAAAACCTGCAAACAAAGGAATGTTCATGACCACGCCCACCGTACCGACATTGGTGTTGGTACGCACGGGTGTAGTGATGGAGCCATCGGGATTGCGCTGAGTGCCATAGCTGGCTTGCAAATCCACCGTGGGTTTGTGGCCAGCATAGGCTTTGTCGGTTTCAAGGCGGGCAACATCGACAGCAATGCGCGCTTGGCGAACGAGGGGGCTTTGGGCTTCGGCGGTGTCGAGCCACGCTGGTAAATCTTGCGGGCTGAGTTGCGGCAAGCGAACAGGTTGTGCGAGCGGCCAAGGGCTGGCGCCAGCAACGCCAACTAACTGCTCAAGCGCCGCTTGGGCCACGCGTAAATCGTTCTCAGCTGCAATTTCTTGGGCATGTACCAAGTCAAAGCGTGCCTGGGCTTCGCGGGAGTCAGTGACAGTTGCCGTCCCAATTTCAAAATTGCGTTGGGCAAAAGCCAGCTGTTCATTGACAGCGACTTTTTGCGTCTGGACCAAGCGCAAGGTGTCCTGCGCTGCCAGCACCTGGAAATAGGCTTGGGCTGTGCGTACAAGCAGGTCTTGGGCAGAAGCATCTACCCGGGCATAGGCCAGATCCACATTGCGCTGACCTTGGCGGTAGGTGGCAAGGTTGGCAGGGTTGTATAGCGGTTGGCTGGCCTGCAGGCTGGCAGAGTCTTGCCGGCCGTTGAGGCGCTGCCCCGGCAAATCGCCACGAAGCCGGGTGTCACTGTACTGGGTGCCCGCTTGAATGCCCACTTGCGGCAGCAAGCCTGCTTTGGCTTGTGCGCCTTGGCTGATGGTGGCGTCTAACTGGGCACGCGCACTTTGCCAAGCAGCGTCATATGACTGGGCTTGCTCCGTGAATTCCACCAAGCTTTGCGCTTGAAGGTTGCTGCCGCTGGCCACCAGAAAAACGGCGATGGCCATGCTGCGAGCATGCAGTCGGAATGTGCGGTTGTGCTGCCGGAATGAAAACGCCATGGACCATTTCTCCAAGAATCTCATCGGCAGCACAACGCCTGAGCGCGCCGTGCTGCGCGCGTGCCAATCAGTATTTGGGAACGCTGGGGTCGCGTTCGTTGGACCAAGCGTCAATGCCGCCGGTGATGTTCGCTACCTGTTCAAACCCTTCGCGTGCCAGATAAGCCGCCACACTCATGCTGCGTGCGCCATGGTGGCACAAGCAAGCAATGGGGCGATCGGGATCGAGCTCGTTCATGCGCGAAGTGATCTCGCCCATGGGAATGGACAGCAGCTCAAAGTGCTCGCTGGGGGCGACACTGGCGACCTGGCATTCCCACTTCTCGCGAACATCCAATACGACAGGTTTGCTGCCATCACCGGAAAACTGGCCCAGCCAGTCGTCAAGAAGAGCAGGGCGCACTTGGTAAAACATAAAACTCTCCGGCGATGCCAACAAACAAGTGGTTTAGAACGTGAAACGAGGGGCCAAGGCAAAACCTTGCAGGCGTGCGGCCACGATGTCCCAAGGGGTGGTCGCGGCAGTTTGGTTACCTTGTTTGGACACCACGGTAAAACGCATCATGGGCTTTTGGCCCACGATGGCGCCCAAGCGGCCCCCATCCTTGAGGTGCGACAGCAATTCCTGGGGCAGCACTTCCACCGAGCCGCTGAGCAAAATCACATCAAAAGGGCCTTCGGGCAGCGTGTCCTTGGAGCCATCGGCTTGGCGCACAGTGACGTTATGGCAACCCGCGTCGGTCAAGTTTTCGCGGGCCATTTCTGCCAGCTCAGGATTGATTTCGAGTGTGACAACTTCTTGGGCCAGGCGCGAGAGCAGCGCTGCGCTGTAGCCTGAACCTGTGCCGATTTCCAGCACACGTTCATGCGGCTGAATCTCCAAATCGTTGATCATGCGCGCCTCTACACGCGGCTGGAACATGCACAGGCCTTGCTCCATGGCATTGGCGGCATCGCTCAATGGAATTTCCACGTCCATAAACGCCAGCTGGTACTGCGAAGGCGGTGTGAAATCTTCGCGGCGGACGCTGTAGAGCGCATCCAACAGGCTCTCGCCATCCACATTCCAAGGGCGCACTTGTTGCTGCACCATGTTGTAGCGCGCATTTTCCGTAGCATCGTTGCGATCAAGCAGACTGTTCAGGGGCAAATTCATTGTGGTCTCCTCCGCTGTGGGATGGCTCATCTGAAACAAACTCTCGATTCTACGAGGGTGGAAGCACTTTCGTGGGCTTAGCCGCATCATTGCGCCGCCCTAAGCGCCTGAGCCATTGAGAAAAATCATCGAGATAGCAATACACCACAGGCACGACGACCAGCGTCAGCAGCGAGGACGTAATCACCCCGCCAATGACCGCCTGGCCCATGGGCGCCCGCTGTTCAGAGCCTTCGGTCACGGCAAAAGCCAGCGGCACCATGCCAAAAACCATGGCCAACGTGGTCATCAAAATAGGTCGCAAGCGCACCTTGGCCGCCATGAGCAGTGCTTGCTCACGCGGCAGGCCTGGCTGCAGCTGTCCTTGCTCATTGGTGTGCTCGCCACGCGCGCGAATGGCAAAGTCCACCAGCAAGATGGCGTTCTTGGTCACCAAGCCCATGAGCATCACCACGCCGATGATGGAGAACATGCTCATGGCGGAGTTGAACATCATCAAAGCCAGCACCACACCAATCAATGTGAGCGGCAAAGAGGTCATGAGGGCCAAGGGTTGAATAAAGCTTTTGAATTGGCTCGCCAAAATCATGTAGATAAAGATGATCGCCAATGCCAAGGCTGAAATCGCGTACGCGAACGACTCGTTCATGTTCTTGGTCGACCCCCCAAACTCCCAGCGGTAGCCCGGCGGCATTTGCATTTGGTTCAGCACCTGGGAGATGTCGCTAGACACTTCACCCACAGAGCGCAACGCGACATTGGCCGTGATTTGCACTTCACGCGTCATGCCACGGCGGTTGATCTGGCTGGGACTGCTGGCATCCACCACCTGTGCTACTTGGCTAAGTTCCACGGTTTGGGTGCTTCCATCGGGCAAATTGATGGCAAATGGCAAGTGCAGCAAATCTGCGGTTTGGGTGCGTGCTTCGGGCGCCAAGCGCACATTGACGTCATAGGTCTGGTCGTCGCTGGCCCGCCAATTGCCAATGGTGTCGCCTGCGACCAGGGTGCGCAAACTGTTGGCAATGGTGCCTACCGACAGCCCCACGTCGGCCGCTGCATCGCGCTGCACTTGGACGTGCACCACAGGTTTGGGCGGCTGCAAGCTGGTGTCAATATCCACCAAACCCGGAATTTTTTGCAACTGCACCAGCAACTGCTGGTTCAGCCGCGAGAGCTCACTCAGATCCGGCCCCATGATGGAAAACTCGATTTGTTTTTGACCCCCCACAGGTTCCAGCAGTCCGACGTGTGTCACCGTGATGCCTGCCACGCTGCGCAAGGCGTCACGCAGCTGCAAGGACATGGCGTCCAGTCCTCGGTCACGGTCTTTGCGGTCCACCAATCGAATAAAGATATTGGCCGAGTGTTTGCCTTCTGCAGAGCCAGTATTGATGGTAGTCAGCGTGTAACGCACCTCAGGCATTTGCCGAATGATGGCTTCGACCTGCAGGGCTTTGGCTTCGGTCGCTTCAATCGATGAGCCCTGCGGGGTTTCAAAATTGACCTGGGTTTCTGAGAAATCAGCGCTGGGTACAAATTCGGTACCCAACAAAGGCAGCATCAGCAAACTACCAATAAAAATCCCTAAGGCTGCCAGCAGTGTGCTGAGCTTGTGGCCCAAAGCCCAACGCAGCAGACGCTGGTAGAGGGTGGACAAGTCTTCGCTGGCACGATCAAACCAACCAGTCAACCGCCCTAAAGTGCGGTCGTAGAGCGTGGCTCGGCCTTTGCGTGGTTGCCCATGGGTTTCAATGCTGGGGTCATGCCAGACGCTGGAGAGCATGGGGTCCAGCGTAAAACTGACAAACATGGAAATCAGCACCGCCGCCACGATGGTGATGCCAAATTCATGGAAAAACTTACCAATGATGCCGCCCATAAATCCAATGGGCAAAAACACGGCCACGATCGATAGTGTGGTTGCCAGCACGGCCAGGCCGATTTCCTGTGTGCCATCCATGGCCGCGTCATACGGACCTTTGCCCATCTGAACGTGCCGCACAATGTTCTCGCGCACCACAATGGCGTCGTCAATCAACAGCCCCACGCACAGCGACAGCGCCATGAGCGTGACCATGTTGATCGAAAAGCCAAACATGTACATGAACCAGAACGTCCCGATCAGCGCGATGGGCAGGGTCAGGCCGGTGATGATGGTCGAGCGCCAGGAATTCAAAAACAAGAAAACGATGACCACCGTCAAGATGGCGCCTTCAATCAAGGTCTGGCGCACGTTGTCGACTGCTGACTGAATAGGGCGTGCCAAATCAGCAATGACTTCCAGCTTGATGCCAGCAGGCAGTTCAGCCGCCAAGTCCTGAATGGCCTGGTTCAAACCCTTGACCACCTGGATGGTGTTTTCATCCTGTGCTTTTTGTACGGAGAGCAACAAAGTACGCTGCCCGTTGTACAGAGCCAGACTGTCCAGCTCTTGTGCGCCATCACGCACACTGGCCAGTTGCCCCAAGCGAATGGGTGCGCCATCGCGCTGCGCCACCACAATATTGGCAAATTCCTCGGGACGCTCAATGCGGGCGTTGATCTGCACCACGCGTTCTTGGTCCCGGGAGCGGATGCTGCCCACTGGCAGCTCCTGGTTTTCACTGCGGATGGCCTGCACGACTTGGGATGCGGCAATCCCATAGGCTTTGAGCGCTGCAGGGTCCAGGTAAATATTGATCTCGCGGGGTGTGCCACCCACCAGGTTCACGGCGCCGACGCCGCGCACATTTTCCAAGCGCTTTTTCAGCACCTGATCGGCCCAGGTGGTCAACTGAATAGGGGAGAGGGGCTGCGCGCCAGAGGGCAGGTTGTCGGTAATGGGTAAAACGGCCAACGACCACACGGCGGCACTGGCCGGGTCAAAGCGCAGCACCCAAGGTTCTTTCACCTCATCACGCAGTATAGGTCGCACGCTGGCGACTTTTTCGCGTACGTCATCGGCGGCTTTGCGACCGTCCATGTGCAATTGAAACTCAATGATGATGAGACTGCGCCCCTCATAACTGCGCGAAGTTAAGGCATTGATGCCTGCGATGGAGTTGATCGCTTCTTCCAGCGGGCGCGTGACCTCGCTTTCCACCACTTCGGGCGAGGCACCCGGGTAGTCAACGGAAACCACAACCACCGGAAAGTCGACATTGGGAAACTGGTCAATCGCCAGACGTTGGTAGGAAAACAAACCCAACACCACAAACGCCAGCATGACCATGGTGGCCATCACGGGGTTGCGCAGACTGACCTTGGTAAACCACATATGTATGACCTCAGTGCTGCGCCGAAGAAGCTGATGCCGCCGCTGGCTGCGCAGCAGACTGCAGCTGAACACGGGTGCCTGCAGGAATAGCGCCTACCGATGCCAGCAGCACCGAGGCATCTGCTGGCAAACCTTCAATCGCCACCCAGATAGTGTCTGTGCCAACGCTGCGTGCACCCATTTGCACCGGCGCGTGCTGCACCACGCCATCACGTACCACCTGTACATAAGGCACAGGCTGGTCTGTACGTATGGCATTCAGTGGCACAGCCAGCCCTTGCTGCGCGCCGGTGTGAATAAAACCTTCGACATACATGCCAGGGCGCAGTGACGCAGCCGCACCAGTCAAGCGCAAATACACAGGTACAGCGCGGTTGCCTGATGAAGCGCTGGGGTTGATGCGTACCACCTGTGCTTCCAAGCGCTCCAGCATCTGCCCTTGGCTGGAGCGCAATTGCAGCTGTGCGCGCTGCCCAATGTGCACCTGTGCGGAGTCGTTGGCGGGCAACTGTGCCTGCAATTCGAGCGCACTCAGATTCACCACCTCCACAATGGGCGACTCTACGTTGACCCGTTCTCCGTTTTGCACCATGCGCTGGCCAATCTGTCCGTGGATGGGGCTGCGCAGCACAGTATCGTCCAGCGTTTTTTGTGCGCCATCTTGGGCTGCTCGCGCAGCTGCGTAATTGGCTTGTGCCGCTTGCAAATTGGCCTGTGAAGTGGCCAAGGCCGTTGCCGAGATAAATCCGCGATCGACCAAGGCACGGTTGTTGTCATATTGGCGTTGCTGGATGGCTACCTGAGCCTGCGCCGCATCGGCCTGCAGTTTGGCTTGCCTGAATCGTGCTTCGCTTTCGGTCGCGTCAACCCGGGCAATTACTTGTCCAGCTTGGACGGTATCGCCTTCACGCACTTGCAAATCGCGCAGTTCCCCAGGCACGCGGGCTTTGACCACGGCAGAGTCCACCGCACTCAAACTGCCGGTAATGGCGACACCCAGTTGCAGCTTGCGTGGCTGCAGTGCCATCCATTCTGAGGAAGAAATGGCCAAACTCGCAGCGGACTGCGTTTTTGATGCCTGCAAGGCCTGTTGCTTGGCTTCGCGCAATTCCAAGGCGCGCCACATGCCCCAGACAATAGCCACTGCAGTCACCGCGCCAAGGATCCAGAGCCAGCGCATGCGGCGCGGCATGTCAGAGGAGTTCACAGGATGGTTCATGCTGGGTCTGCGGCCAAGCCGCGCAAAATGTTCTCAACGGGAGCTTCAACACCATTGTGTGACGAAATCCCAATGATGGGGGATGAAGTGCAGGGCTGCGTCCGAGCCAAGCGCGCGAATATAGAAGCTGCCTCCGAACGGGTCAAGCCGCGAATTTCCTACAAATTCATCGGTTTACGAGAACGCTATGCCACAACAAAGCGTGTACAAATGAGCGTTATGCAAGAGACTATTTATCTAGGCGGCGGGTGCTTTTGGTGCACCGAAGCGGTGTTTGACCGCGTGCGTGGCGTAGTTGACGTAGAAAGCGGCTATGCGAATGGCCATGTGGACCAGCCGACGTATGAGCAGGTCTGCGAAGGCACCACCGGGCATGCGGAAGTCATCAAGGTGGTGTTTGACACCACCCAGCTCTCGCGCGAGCAGCTGCTTGAAATCTTTTTCGCCACGCACGATCCGACGACTTTGAACCGACAGGGCAACGATGTAGGCACCCAATACCGCAGCGCCATCTACACCACTTCGGATGCGCAGTTGCAGGATGTACAGGCGTTTGTCGATCACCTGCAGCGCTCCAATGCTTTTGGCATGCCAGTGGTAACGCAAGTGCAAGCGCTGCAAAGTTATTGGCCAGCTGAAAACTACCACCAAGACTATTTCGCGCGCAATCCCTACCAAGGTTATTGCGCCTATGTGGTGGGGCCTAAAGTGGCCAAATTCATGCACACATTTGCGCAGTTCACCAAGTCGCAGACGGAATAAAGCTTCCAAATACAAAAGCCTGCATTCGTTGAATGCAGGCTTTTTGCCTTTCTGATCACTAATGCATTAATGAAGGGCTGAGTGGTTACGCCGTTTGAGCCAGTTGCCCACCCACAGCACCAAGGCAGCGCCACACGCAGCCGTCACATACTTGAGCATGGGTTGCTGCTCGGTGATGTTGCGCAACAGGTGGTCGTTCAAAATCGTTTCCCCCGCAACCCAGCCGATCAGGCCTGCGCCCACTTGCACAATCCATGGAAGGCGTTCCATGAGCTTGATCATCAGGGTAGAGCCAAACAGCACCAGCGGAATGCTCAGAGCCAAACCGAAGATCAGCAGCATCATGTCGCCTTGCGCGGTTGCGGCAACTGCGATCACGTTGTCTAGGCACATCACCAGGTCGGCCAACAAAATGGTGCGGATGGCGGCAAAGATCGTGGTCTTGCCACGAGGCTTGGACTCGTCGGCAGAATCGCCCGATTCGCCTTTGAGCAAGCCAATGCCGATCCACAGCAGCAAACAGCCACCCAGGATTTCGAGCAACGGCAATTGCATCAATTCGGCCGCGACCACCGTCAGCGAAATGCGCAGCGCAATCGCAAACCCGCAACCCAGCACAATGGCCTTGCGCTGTTGCTCCGGCGGCAATGTGCGCGCCGCCAGGGCAATGACCACGGCGTTGTCGCCTGAGAGAATCACGTCGATCCAGATGATCTTGAATATACCGATCCAAAAATCGGCCATCAGCATGCTTTCCATACAGGCAGTGTAGAGAGCGCCAACTGCAACACATCTGCGTGCAAACCCATGTATGCGAAAGCATCAGGGTCTATGGCGGGTGGCTTTACAAATCGCCAGAAAAAGCGCAAAGCGCGTCAAAAACTGAGGCACTCATAGGCATAATGCAACCGTGTTGCGTTAAGACTGCTTCCATGCCTCTGTCCTTGCCTGCTTCGTCACCGTTACAACTGCCCAGCGGCATGCGTGCTACACGCTTGGTGCAGGTGTTGCTGTGGTTGCTGCCTCAGCAGCCCGCTGGCGGCTGGACGGAGTCATTGCTTGAGCAGGCGCTGCAGCGCGAGGGCATCACGGCCAACAAAGTCACGGTCTACCGTGCGCTGGACCGGTTCGTGCACGCCGGGGTATTGCGGCGGCACGTGGATCACCAACGCACCACGCGTTATGTGCTCCACCAAGCTGGCAATGCCCCAGCATCCCCATCTTGGCAAGTGGCCTGTGGTTCCTGCCACCAAAGCCTGCCATTGGGCACTATGCCTACGGCGGTGCAATCCGCGTTGTCAGGCCTGCAACAAGCTTTGGCACAAAGTACTGGGGCGCAAGCGCCCAGCTTTCATCTGCAAGTGCAGGGGGCTTGCCCCCAGTGCGATGCGTCTGCGCACACGATTACCACCTCTTAACTTAAGGAACTGAAATGAAACACTGGATGGCAATGGCCGTTGTGGCCGCCAGCTTGGCTGCGCCTGTCTGGGCACATGGCGATGCTGCACATGGACACTCCCATGACAAGGCTTCCAATGCACCAACAGCCAACGCGGCCAACGTGGATGCGCATACCCGCGAAGACATCGAACGCCACGAAGCCATGGCCCGCGCCCATGCTCAGGCTGCGCAATGTCTGGCTTCGGGTGCTGCACATGGTGAATGCCAAAAGCAACTGCAAACCGCTTGCAAGGGCTTGGCTTTGGGCAAAAACTGCGGTATGCGCCACGCCCACTAAATAGTGGACGCTTGGCTGAAATTACGCGTTCTATGACGCTTATGACGTGGTTGTCCCGCATGCAGCGCTTGCACGCGCCTTGGATGGCGTGGTGCTTGGCCATGGTTTTGGTCACGGCACCAGGGCTGGCTCGCATGCACGAGGTGTTGCACGCACCGGGATGGACCAGCGCACACACCAGCGCCATTGCAGCATCGAGCTGCCATGAGGCGCCTGCTGATCACCAGCACAGCCATGCGCTCAATATCGCCGACTGGTTTGGCGACCACGATGCGCAGGATTGCCTGCTGCTAGACCAACTCACGGTGGTGGCGCTCAACACCCTGGCTGTAGTTGGCACCTTGGCTGATCTGACTTCTGTTGTCCCGCAATGGCTGGATGACGCCCACTTGCTGCCCACGCGCAGCCCCGTCTTTGCGGCCCGAGCTCCGCCTGCGGTCTTCTTGGTCTGACTCCAGACCCTGTCTCTTTTCTCCTTTCGCTTTTCCCTTGGGACCTGTCCATGCTGCTGTTGACAGCGGCGGCCTGTGATCGTCCCTGTAGCGCGCTGCACGTGATGTGCCGACGAGCCAATTTTTGCATCACCCACCGGGTGAGGCAGGGCTGCGTGCGCGCCATGGCTTTGTGCCTTTTGTTTGATTGAGATTGCAATGAAGAAGACTTTGAACCGTTGGAACGCCTGGGCTGCTGGCCCGGCCAGCGCCTTGTTGCTGCTGCCTGCGCTGCACCTGCCGCGCGCACTGGCCCAACCCAGCGCAGCTGCAGATACTTTGCCGCCGGTCACGGTGCATGCCACCGGGCTGGGTTTGCGTGCCGATGAAATGGCGGCTCCCGTGAGCGTGCTTGACGGCACATGGTGGCAGATGCGACAGGCCAGCACGCTGGGCGAGAGCCTGGAGGGCGAGCTGGGCATACAGTCCAGCCATTTTGGGGCCGGAGCAAGCCGCCCCATCATTCGCGGTTTGGATGGGCCACGCATGGGCGTGCTCAGCAATGGGCGCGAGCTGCACGACGCATCAATGTTCAGCCCCGACCACCGCGTCGTCACAGAACCCTTGCTCAGCGAGGGCGTGGAAATTTTGCGTGGCCCGTCTGCCTTGGTGCATGGCGGTGCTGTGGGCGGGGTGGTCAATGTGCTGGACCGCAAGATTCCCGTGCAGCGCCCAGACAAGCCCGTACAGGGCGAGGCAGCTGTGCAGTGGAGCAGTGCCGATCGAGGCCGCAATGCCGCCATGGGGCTGACCACAGGGCAGGGGCCATGGGTCATCCGCGTGGAAGCCGCTGGGCGCGATGCCCAGGATTACCGTGCGGGCCAAGGCGCTGGCCAGGTTGTGGGCAGTGCCACAGACACCGCCAGCGGCAGTGTGGGCTTGTCGTACGTAACCGATCGCGGCCATCTGGGCGCTTCCTATACGCGCTACCAGGCGCAATACGGCTTGCCCGGGCATGCCCATGCGCATTGCCATCTGCATGGCAGCTTGCATATTCACTGCCATTCGCATGCCCACGGTGATGGAGAAGCGCCTCCCCAAGTCGATATGCACAGCCACCGCTGGGATGTTCAGGGCTTGCTGCGCCAGCCACTACCCGGGATTGCCTCCGTGGATTTCAGTGCCAGCCACACGCGCTATAGCCACGATGAGCAAGAAGAGGGCATCGTGGCCACCGCATTTCGCAACCGCGCCCATGAACTGCGCCTGAATGTGCAGCACGAAGCCATCAACGGTTGGCGTGGCCGCGTGGGCGTGAGCCAATCGCGCTGCAATTTCGGCGCGCAAGGTGAAGAAGCTTACGTGCCGCCCAGTACCACCCTCAAGCAGGGCGTGTATCTGCTCGAAGAGTTGCGTGTGCAGGACTGGAGCTTGCAGGCTGCCGTGCGCCACGATCGACAAACTGTACGCGCTGCCGCCAGCGGGAAAGTGCGCACGCACCATGGCAACTCGGCCTCATTGGGCGCGGTGTGGCATTGGCAACCCAGCTTGCAAGCCACCGCCAGCTACAGCCATGCAGCGCGGCTGCCTTCTGCAGAAGAGTTGCTGGCAGACGGCATGCACATGGCCACCAACGCCTG
>JBJEZV010000008.1:0-1959 GCA_051887595.1 Comamonas sp. | reverse complement strand
TGCCTTCTGCAGAAGAGTTGCTGGCAGACGGCATGCACATGGCCACCAACGCCTGGGAGATTGGCAACCCCGATCTGAAAAAAGAAACCAGCAATGCTTGGGATTTGGGCCTGCGCCGCACGGCGGGCGACACTACATGGAGTGTGAATGTGTTCCACCACCGCATTCAGGGCTACATCTACGCCCGCCCAGTAGATGCAGACCATGGCGTGCAACTGCAGCACCTGACCCAAAGCGCCGCCCGCTTGACGGGGCTGGAGGCCCAGGTGCGTCAGCGCATCCACCGCAATTGGGGAGTGACGGTGTTTGGCGACACCGTGCACGCCAAACTGGACGGAGGTGCCCGCGTGCCGCGCTTACCTGCAGCGCGCCTGGGTGTGCGTGCCGATACCCATTGGCAAGGCTGGGAAGCACACGTGGAATGGGTGCAGACCTTGGGTCAGCACCGTGTCGCGGAATATGAGACCCCAACCGCCGGTTTTGGCTTGCTGCACCTGCGCGCCAGCTACCAACTGCCGCAGCGCCCCATTCAGCTGTTTGTAAAAGCTGAGAACCTGGGCAATCGCTTGGCCTATGCGCACACCTCGGCGATCAAGCAGGTTGCGCCGTTGAAGGGGCGCAATATCAGCGTGGGCATGCGTGTTGCTTTCTAAGGCTGTTGTGCTTGCGAGTCCGCGCACACGCGGCTGACTTATGATGCGCCACTGGGGCACTGCATGCGGGCAGTGCCCCAGTTTTTTCTGAATGGGTGTGCACGGTGGATTTCCCGGCTTTGGTGGCTTTGTTGCCTGTGGTGGTTTTGATTGCTGCGGGATTGTTGGCAGCGCGTGCGCAGTGGATTCGCGCCACGGCCATCAAGGATTTGTCCAACCTGGTGTTTTATGTGCTGTCTCCGGCGCTATTGTTTCGCACCATGGCCAATGTGCACATCACGGAGCTGGATTTTCGGCCCATTGCGATTTACTTTTTGGCCGCCGGGCTGCTGTTTGCCCTGACGCTCAAGCTCTACGGCTTCACCACCTTGGCGGCTGCACGCGGTCTGGCCAATACCTTTAGCAACAACGCCATGATCGGCATCCCCGTAGTCAGCCTGACCTATGGCGAAGCCGGGCTGGTGACCTTGTTCACCTTGATTTCGGTGCACTCGCTGGTGCTCATGAGCACCGGTACCGTGGTGTTTGAATTGGCCCAGGCGCGCCAGTTCAGCCAAGGCGGCAAACCACAAAACCTGTGGCGCACGGTGTGGCAGGCCATTCGCAACAGCATCGTGCATCCCATCCCAATTCCCATCATTGCTGGCTTGCTCTATGGCCAAACGGGGTGGGTCATTCCAGCGGTGTTGGACAAGCCCATGCTGCTGCTGGGCCAGTCACTAGGCCCTGTGGCTTTGGTCTTGGTGGGCGTGACGCTGGGGCACAGCAAGATGGGACATTTGGTGTTGCCCGGACTGCGCATTGCTTTAGCCAAGACCGTGGCCATGCCCATCATCTTTTTGACCGTGGGCACTTTGATGAGTTTGCAAGGACTGCCGTTAGCAGTGATGGCAATTGCTGCAGGTTTGCCCGTCGGCGCCAATGTCTATATGTTTGCGCAGCGCTATGGCGTGGCCCAAGACGAAATCACGGCCAGTATTGCCATATCAACGGGGCTGTGCGTGATCAGTTTGCCAGTGTTGCTGTTGATCTTGCAGGCGTACTTCGTTTAAATGAGCTATTAGCCTTTGATAGACAACGATTTCAAATATAAAACCATCTGAAATCCTTATTTCACCAAGGTAAGTAGCTATTGTTTTGAAGTTTTACGGCGCCAAACGCTCGCGCAGCCACTGTCCATCATTGAGCCGATAACGTAGGCGGTCGTGCAAACGGCTTTTGCGGCCTTGCCAAAACTCCCAGCGATCCGGAACCAGCCGAAAGCCACCCCAGTGGGGAGGGCGGGGCGGGTTGAGCAAAAACTGCG
>JBJEZV010000007.1:0-3049 GCA_051887595.1 Comamonas sp. | reverse complement strand
GCGCAAGGGCTGAGCCAATGAAAGTGGCCGGGGTGTTTCTAGAATGCAAGGTTTCGCCACTCTTGTGACTTTGAAAGACCACCCATGACCGACCACGCTTTGCACGCACGTTACGGCCACCAAGCCCCCGCATTGAGCTTGCCGGATCTGCCTGCCTTGGATGCCATGCTCGGCCACCGTTCGGTGCGCCACTTCCTGGACCAAAGCCTGCCTTCCCACACGTTAGAGACCTTGGTAGCGGCTGCGCAATCCGCGCCTTCGTCATCGAACCTGCAGGTCTGGAGCGTGATTGCCGTGGAGTCGCCCGAGCGCCGCCACCAGCTCGCGCAGTTGGCAGGGCAGCAAAAGCATGTCAGTGCTGCGCCGCTGGTGTTGGTGTGGCTGGCAGACTTGTCGCGCATTGAGCGTTTAGGGCATCTCCAAGAGCGCGATCCTGTCGGCTTGCGCTACATGGACACGTTTTTGATGGCCGTCATTGACGCCGCGCTCGCTGCCCAAAACGCCGTGGTGGCGGCAGAAGCCATGGGCCTGGGGACGTGCTACATCGGCGGCATGCGCAACCAGCCAGAGAAAGTGGCTGAAGTGCTGGGCACGCCTTCCAATGTATTTCCGGTGTTTGGTCTGGTGGTGGGCTGCCCCGATCCAGCGCGCCCTGCAGACATTAAGCCGCGCCTGCCGCAAAGCGCCGTGTTGCACCGTGAGCAGTACCAAGTCCCCACCGATGTGCCCCAAGAAATTGGCGACTACAACGCCACGCTGCGCAACTTTATGCGTGCCCAAGGGATGAAGGAGATGGATTGGAGCCAGCAAGTCGTCGATCGCTTGGCAACACCAGAGTCGCTGTCAGGCCGCCATCGCCTGTACGAAGCATTGCGCAATGCCGGCTTTGGCTATACCGATATTGAGGCGGTGCACGGCCAATAAGGCCACATACTGCTGCCAAGCTTGCGTGGCTTGGCAGTGGTTGCAGAGGGTATGGCACTTCACATGCGTCAAACAAAAAGCCCTTGATCATTGCTGATCAAGGGCTTTGAATTTTGGTGGCCTGGGACGGGATCGAACCGCCGACACGCGGATTTTCAATCCGCTGCTCTACCAACTGAGCTACCGGGCCTGCTGCATTGCACTGTTGTGCTTTGCTGCTTGCTAAGCCATCGATTGTAGGGTGTTTTTGGGTGCCAAAAACGGAAAAGCAGAAATTTTTCGTTTTTTCTCCAAAAAATTTCCGGCTTTGAGCTTGTCTAAGACTTGGCGCGGACTTTAAAACTCGGCAGACAAGGCGTCGTGACTAGGTTCGCGCTGCAGGTCTTGAGGGATGCCCATGGTTTCGCTGGCGCGCTCCAAGGCCTGCCACAGCGGACCGGGCATTTGCAAAATATCTTCGGGCGAGCGTGACTGTGCGATCCAGTGGCTGATGCTGTGGTGTTGTTCCGCGGTCAGCAGGTCGAGATGCAGCATTTCATCAATCGTCTTCATCAGGTGCCCTCTCGATGGTGTTGTTGTGTGACGAGTCTGCTGCCATGCCACACAAGTGGCATGGCAGCAGACTCGTCGTTGTAGGAACAGGAAAGGTCAGTCTTTGGCGTACGGGTCTGCAAAGCCCAGCTCTTGCAGGATGTCGGTCTCGTAGGCTTCCATCTCTTCGGCATCTTCTTCGCTGGTTTCATGGTCCCAACCTTGGGCGTGCAAAGTGCCATGCACGATCATGTGGGCGTAATGCTCTTCCAGTGTTTTGTTTTGCTCTTGCGCTTCACGCTCGATCACGGGGCCGCAGATCACTAAGTCGGCCTGAACCGTAGGCTCTTGCTGGTAATCAAACGTCAACACGTTGGTGGCGTAGTCTTTTTTGCGGTACTGCAGGTTCAGCGCATGGCCTTCTTCAATACCGACAATGCGCACCGCCATTTCGGCATCGACGGCCAGCGCGTGCTTGATCCATTTAGTGACTGTGGTGCGCGAGAGCAGCGCTTTGTGGGCGGCAACATTGTCAAATTTGCCAAACTGCAAAGAAAGTTCGAGGTGGTTGAGTGCCATGGGGCGTGCGTCCTTGTGGAGCAAGGATCATCATTAACGGTCAAATATCAGAAAAGCAATGGCTTAGTCGCGCAGACGTGTCGAGGTGGCGTCGTAGGCGTCCACGATGCGGGCCACCAGCGGGTGACGCACCACGTCAGCGCTGGTGAAGCGGTTGATCGAAATGCCCTTGACGCGTTTGAGCACGCGCTCGGCATCGATCAAGCCGCTCATGGCGCCTTTGGGCAGGTCAATCTGGCTCACGTCGCCGGTCACCACCGCTTTGGCGCCAAAGCCAATGCGGGTCAAAAACATCTTCATTTGCTCGGGCGTGGTGTTCTGGGCTTCGTCCAAGATCACAAATGCATTGTTGAGCGTGCGACCGCGCATGAAAGCCAGCGGAGCAATTTCCAGCGCATTGCGCTCAAACGCCTTTTGCACCTTTTCGTAGCCCATCAAGTCGTAGAGGGCGTCGTACAGCGGGCGCAAATACGGGTCGACCTTTTGCGTCAAATCACCAGGCAAAAAGCCCAGCCGTTCGCCTGCTTCAACAGCAGGACGTGTCAGCACAATGCGTTGCACCGCACTGCGCTCCAGCGCATCCACGGCACAGGCCACGGCCAAATAGGTTTTGCCCGTGCCCGCAGGGCCAATGCCGAAGGTAATGTCGTGTTCAGCGATGTTTTGCAGGTACATCGCTTGGTTGCCCGTGCGTGCGCGCAAATCGGTGCGGCGGGTGTTGAGCTGGATGGCATCCGGATTGGGGTCCAGCATCTGCACGTCGCCTGCTAGCATCAGCTGCAGCGTGTCTTCAGGGATGGGGTCATCGGCCATTTCATACAGCGCTTGCAGCAACTCCATGGCCTCGGTGGCCTTGACCTTGGGGCCATCGACCTTGAATTGTTCATGGCGGTGGGCGATCTTGACCTGCAGTCCGGTCTCGATGGTGCGCAGGTGCACATCGGCAGGACCACAGAGGTGGGCCAAACGGGTGTTGTTGTGCGGTGTAAAGGTGTGGCGCAAGATCACGCTGATA
>JBJEZV010000006.1:0-3071 GCA_051887595.1 Comamonas sp. | reverse complement strand
TCGCGCAGTTCCAGAAAGTTGACCCCTTTGACCACACGGCCACCGGTCACGTCGAGGCAAGGAATGATGCGTTTGGCGAGCATGAAAAAACGTTTTCTATCGGTTGATCATCGAACACACAGGCGCCAGGCATTCAGCCCAGCACCTGCAAAGTTTGTGCGGCCTGCCAATGCTGGCCAGGGTGCAGCGCAATGGGTTGGTTGATGGCCGCTGCCTCCACACACAGCATGCGCATCCAGTCGGCAGGCTGCATGTCCGTCAAGCTGGCACACAGCACGGGGCCGGGGTTCCACACCACGGTTTCGGGCCACGCGGCGTCTTGGCTGATCTGCAAAGTGCCTGCCGCATCACGCAGCTGCAAAGGCTGGCTGCTGCGGGCATAAACGCGATCCACCTCTTCACCTAAGATCACAGCGCCGTGCTGCACAGTAGGTGCAAAGTTCTTTGCAGCGTCCCACAAGGCTGCGCCTTCCAAGCCTTGCAAAGCTGCCACATCCGCGCCTTGCACAGCCAGATACGTGTGCAGCGCGCCGGTAAAGGCAAAGGCCGTAGTGCCGGTGTTGGTGGCAGACAGCGTGATGTGCAATTGGTCTGCAGACAGCGCCACCGCCAACTCCGCACGCAAAGCATGTGGAAAATCTGCGTGCAACGGAGCAGCTGCATCCCACTGCCAGCGCGCGGTGATGCTTTCACCCTGTACTTGTACATCTAAGTACTGCCACGTGGTGCGGCGCGCCAAGCCATGCTTGGGCAGCTGGCCGCGCGCATTGAACTGCGGAAAGCACACGGGCACGCCGCCGCGAATGGCAGCGCTGCCATCGACCACGGCGCGCTCTGAGCAAAACAGCCGCTCGTGCCCACGCGCGGTCCACGACAGCACCTGGGCGCCAAAGTCAGACACCCGCACGCTGTCGCCGTTGGGCAGCGTCAAGCGCGTGCAGGCCAGACCGCGCCAGACTTCACGCGCGGCATTGGGCAGTGTCATTCGGCTGCAGCTTCGTCTTCCAGACCTGAGAGCTGGTCTGCCAGCTTTTGGCCTTCGGCGAAGTTCAGATCGCCCGTGTAGATGGCGCGGCCGCAGATCACGCCCTCAATGCCTTCGTCTTGCACGGCGCACAGGTTCTCAATGTCCTTGATGCCAGCCAGCCCGCCCGAAGCAATGATGGGAATGCGCACCGATTGCGCAAGCTTGACGGTGGCATCGATGTTGATGCCCGAGAGCATGCCGTCGCGGCCAATGTCGGTGTAGATGATGGACTCTACGCCCCAGTCTTCAAAGCGCTTGGCCGTGGGAATCACGTCTTGGCCGGTGAGCTTGCTCCAGCCGTCCACGGCCACTTTGCCGTCCTTGGCGTCCAGGCCCACGATGATGCTGCCCGCAAATGCGGTGCAGGCATCTTGCAGGAAGCCGGGGTTCTTCACGGCAGCCGTGCCGATGATGATGTATTCCAGCCCAGCGTCCAGGTACTTTTCGATGGTGTCCAGATCGCGGATACCGCCGCCCAGCTGCACCGGAATCTCACCATCCACTTCTTTGAGGATGGCTTTGATGGCCGCCAGATTTTTAGGCTGGCCCGCGAAGGCCCCATTCAAATCCACCAGATGCAAACGGCGCGCACCTGCATCAAGCCAACGGCGGGCCATTTCAGCAGGGTCACCAAATGTGGTGGATTGTTCCATGTCACCTTGTTTGAGTCGGACGCATTGGCCGTCTTTGAGGTCGATGGCGGGAATCAGCAGCATGATGTGCGGGGGCTATGCCTGTAGTTGGCCTGTCTGAAAAGGTGGCCAGGGTTGATGAAAACGGATCGAAAGAGTTACGGATTCCAGTGCAAAAAGTTGCGGTACAGCGCAATGCCGTAGTCCGCGCTCTTTTCCGGGTGGAATTGCGTGGCAAAAATCTTATCGCGTGCCACGGCAGATGCAAAACGCCCGCCGTAATCTGTCTCGGCGGCACAATGCGCAGCATCGGCAGGCGCAGCATAGAAACTGTGGACGAAATAAAAATACGCCCCATCAGGGATGCCTTGCCACATGGCATGGCGCTGGCCTTGTGGCGCAGTCTGAAACACCTGGTTCCAGCCCATTTGCGGCACTTTAAAGCGACTGCCATCGGGCTGGGTGCGACCGGCCAAATCAAAACGCTTGACGCGCCCGGGAATCACACCCAGCGAGGCGGTATCACCCTCTTCGCTGTGGTCGAGCAGCATTTGCATGCCCACACACACGCCAAATAAAGGCTTGGAAGCCGCAGCTTCTAGCACCGCCGCTTGCAGGCCGGATGTTTGCAAAGCAGCCATGCAATCGCGCATGGCGCCTTGGCCTGGCAACACCACGCGACTGGCCTCACGCACCTCTTGGGGGTTTTGGGTGACGATGACGCGCACGTCCGTGCCTTGCGCTGCCGTCATGACCGCCTGCGCCACTGAGCGCAGATTGCCCATGCCGTAGTCGACCACAGCCACTGTGTTGTTCACTGAACTCATAGCACCAAGCGCTTGCAGTTAAAGGTTTTCAAAATGATTTCATTTGCAAACGCCCTACCTACTTAGGCAAGTCGCTCACAAAACTGCTTACAAACTACCTTTGGTCGACGGAATCACGCCAGCCATACGTTCATCACGTTCCAAGGCGAAACGCAGTGCACGCGCAAAGGCTTTGAAAATCGTCTCGCACTGGTGGTGGGCGTTAAAGCCCTTGAGATTGTCGATATGGAGTGTGACACCAGCGTGGTTCACAAAGCCCTGGAAAAACTCATAGACCAGTTGGGTATCGAGCTCGCCAATGCGGCCCGCAGTGAACTTGCAATCCATGTGCAGACCAGGACGACCCGAAAAATCGATCACCACGCGCGACAGCGCTTCATCGAGCGGCACATAGGCGTGGCCGTAGCGGCGAATGCCTTTTTTATCGCCCACGGCTTTGGCAAAGGCCTGACCGATGGTGATGCCAATGTCTTCCACGGTATGGTGGCCGTCGATGTGCAAGTCACCTTGGCAATCCACATTCAAGTCAATCAAGCCATGGCGGGCAATCTGGTCAAGCATATGGTCCAGAAAACCAATGCCTGA
>JBJEZV010000005.1:0-3086 GCA_051887595.1 Comamonas sp. | reverse complement strand
TCAATGCTGTCGGCCACATGGCGGCCTGCTTCATCGTGCATGTGCGCGGGCAGCAAGCTGGTAAACATGCGTGCGGCATTGAGGGGCTGCAGCAGATCGTGCACAGCGGCATTCACAAACCGGGTTTTGTAGCGGTTGGCCTGCTCCGCCTCTTGGCGCGCCAACTCCAGATCGCGCGTGCGTTCGGCAATGCGTTGCTCTAGGGCATCGGCCAGCGAGCGCAATTCACGCGCTGCGTTTTTGTAGCTGGTGATGTCCGCGTAGCTGGTCACAAAACCGCCGTCGGGCAAAGGATTGCCACGAATCTCCAGCACCGTGCCGTCGCCTTTGGCGCTTTCATGTAGATGCGGTTTGCCGCTGCGCAGGTGTCTCAGGCGGCGCTGGATGGCTTCTTCCATGGGGCCATCGCCGAGCAGTCCACGGCGTGCGTTAAAGCGCAGCAAGGCTTCAATCGGCGCGCCCACGCGCATGAGTTCAGGCGGGTAACGAAACAGCTCCAGATAGCGCGAGTTCCAAGCTACGAGATTCAGATTCGCATCGATGATGACCACGCCTTGGGGCAGATGCTCCAAGCTGCGCGACAAGCCTGTATCGGCCTGCTGAGCGGCTTGCACGATGCCGTCTTGGGCCGTGCGCAGCTCCTGCGCATGCTGTTGCAGCACCGTCTCCAGCTCTTGGCGACTGCGCAGGCGCAGGCGTGTGATGCGGGTACGCTGCCGTACAAACAGCACCAACAAGCCGCCAGCCAGCCACAAACCACCTGCCGCACAAGCGGCCCACCAACTGGTGGTGAGGCTCGACGTGGTGGCATGCAGTAAGTGCATTTGCCACGCGCTGTTGGGCAAAGCAATGCTTTGCAGCAGCATGCGGCGTGGAATGGCTGGATCTTGAATTGACACCAAGCGGCTGCCATTGACCAGCTGCTTGTGCACCTTAAAGGGTAGTGGGGTGAGCGGTTCGTCTTGGTATTGGCGTGTGCGATCCAGTTCTTGTTGGGCTGCAGAGGTCAAGGGATGCAGTAAGCGATAGCGCCAAGCAGGGCGGCTGGTGAGAAAAATAATGCCATGTGCATCGGATACCACGACGATGTCGTTGGTGCGCGGCCATTGACGCTCCAATTCCTGTAGCGCGATCTTGATCGCGACCAAGCCCAATGTTTGTCCCGCTTCATCGGTGATGGCGCGCGACAGAAAGTAGCCAGGTACGCCGGTGGTCGTACCGATGCCATAAAAACGGCCGCTGCCTTTGCTCAATGCATCCTGAACATAAGGGCGGTAGCTGTAGTTTTCGCCGACGTTGCTGTGTACATCGCGCCAATTACTGGCGGCAATGGCCACGCCTTGGCGATCAATCAGCGTAAGGGTTGACGACTGGCTGGCCCCGTTGGCCCGCTCCAGTTTGCGATTCAAGGCATCCACATCCTGTGCGCTCAGTGGGCGCTGAAGTGCTTGGCGCAGTTCTGTATCCAGCGACAACACCTCTGGCAGTGTGCGATAGCGGTCAATGCGCTGCGTCAACGCCTGCGCGCGCACGCTGAGCTGGCGCTGGAAGTTCTCGCTTTCCACAGTGAGGCTGCGTTGCCAAGTCAACCAGCCGACCACCGCCATGCTCAGCAACATACCCAGCAGCAGGGCAAGAAAAGTCCAGACAGGTCGGCGTTGAAACGGCAGCAGCATGGGGCGAAAGTGTGCCTGCATCAGGCTGCTCGCGCAGAGGCAGGCTCCAACAACCATCTGCGAAAGGGCGGCGCAAGCAGTGCAGCAGCTGCGTAGTTCTACGTAGAAAAGCGACTTTTGGGGCGCTTAAAGTGGCCGCCTAATACCAATGTGCTATCGGCATCCAGCGGCTGCAGCAGTACAAACCGGACAGTTGCACTTTTGGTGCTTTTTTGTTTGGTCTTCCGGAATTCGTAGCATGCACGCCATCCCCGCTGAAGCCGCAGCACAACCTAAGCTGCCTTTTTATCGCCAGCTGTACTTTCAAGTGGTGGTTGCGATCACCGCAGGTGTCCTGTTGGGACACTTTGAGCCTGCTTATGGCGCCGCCATGAAACCCTTTGGCGATGCTTTCATCAAGCTGATCAAGATGATCATTGCGCCGGTCATCTTTTTGACCATTGTCACGGGCATAGCCGGCATGACGCAGCTGAGCAGCGTCTCGCGTGTCTTTGGCAAGGCCATGGCCTATTTCTTGACGTTCTCCACCTTGGCATTGGTGGTGGGCATGTTGGTGGCCAACATCGTGCAGCCCGGTGCAGGCATGCACATCAATCCAGCCGATCTCGACCAGAAGGCGGTGCAGGGGTTCGTAGCCAAGACGCACGACATGACGCTGACCGGCTTTGTGATGGACATCATCCCCAAAACGCTGATCAGCCCCTTTGTGGGCGACAACATTTTGCAGGTCCTGCTGGTGGCGGTGCTGTTTGGTATCTCACTGGCCATGGTCGGCGAGCCTGCCAAGCCCGTGCTGAACTTTTTGGAAGCCCTGACCAAGCCTGTATTCAAGCTGGTGGCCATTGTGATGAAGGCTGCTCCCATCGGCGCTTTTGGTGCCATGGCTTTCACCATTGGCAAATTTGGACTGGCCTCGCTGGTCAATCTGTTTGAACTGGTGGCTGCGTTTTATCTGACTTCGTTCCTGTTCATTGCCGTGGTGCTGGGCCTGGTGGCGCGCATGTGCGGTTTCTCCGTGTTCAAGCTGTGCCGCTACCTCAAGGAAGAGCTGCTGCTGGTGCTGGGCACTTCGTCGTCGGAATCGGCGCTGCCTTCGCTGATGCAGAAGATGGAAAAAGCCGGTTGCCGCAAATCCGTGGTGGGCTTGGTGGTGCCAACAGGTTATTCGTTCAATCTGGACGGCACCAACATCTACATGACACTGGCCGCCCTGTTCATCGCGCAGGCCTGCGATGTGGAGCTGACCATTGGTCACCAGATCATGCTGCTGCTGGTCGCGATGCTGTCTTCCAAGGGTGCTGCCGGTGTGGCGGGCGCAGGCTTTATCACGCTGGCAGCCACATTGGCTGTGGTGCCAGAAGTGCCCGTGGCTGGCATGGCCTTGATCTTGGGCGTGGACCGCTTCATGTC
>JBJEZV010000004.1:0-3100 GCA_051887595.1 Comamonas sp. | reverse complement strand
GTGGGCAAAATCAATCCTGCTGTTCAAGGCTTTGAAGCTTCGTGCTTTGACGGCATTTACGTGACCGGCGATATTTCGGACGAAGAAGTCACCGCGCTCAATGAAGGGCGCAATGCAGGCGCACAAGAAGAATCGGAAGATACTTCGCGCTTGTCGTTGCCCAACGCACAGGAGCAGTAAGCTGCTGTGTCGGGCGCAGGACGTCTTGACGCCCTAAAGAATTAAGAAAAAGGAGCTGCTTGCCCTTTGTTCATAAGGTTTTCAAAGTGTTTTATCTTTTAAAACCTTGCTGGACAAAGGCGTGCTGCTCCTTTTTGCATATGAAGCAGTCGTGGGACTGCACCACGCATCACAAGGAAAACCGCAAGTGACCGCATCCACACTTCCTGAAGGTCTGCACCCTGAAACCCTGGCCGTGCGCGAGGCGCTGCCGCGCAGCCCCTGGGGCGAGCATTGCGAAGCGCTGTACATGACCAGCAGCTTCGTGCAGCCTGATTGCGAAACTTCTGCGCGCCGTTTTGCCGCGCAAGAAGAGGGCTATACGTACAGCCGCACTGCCAACCCAACCGTGGCCAGCTTTGAAAAACGCCTGGCTGCCATGGAAGGCACTGAATGCGCTGTGGCAACCAGCACGGGCATGTCTGCCATCTTGCTGGTGGCGTTAACCACTTTGAAGGCGGGCGATCACATCGTGTGCTCGCGCTCCATGTTTGGCTCCACCATCAAGCTGCTGGGCACTGAAATGGCCCGCTTTGGGGTGGAGACGAGCTTTGTCGCGCAGACCGACTTGCAAGCGTGGAAGGATGCCATTCGCCCTAACACGCGCCTGTTGTTTGCCGAAACCCCCACCAATCCGCTGACCGATTTGTGCGACATCGCCGCGCTGGCAGACATCGCCCACGCACATGGTGCTTTGCTGGCCGTGGACAACAGCTTTGCCACCCCTGTGCTGCAGCAGCCCGCCAAGTTGGGCGCGGACATTGTGGTGCACTCAGGCACCAAGTTCTTGGACGGGCAAGGGCGCACCATGATTGGCGCTGTCTGCGGTTCTGTGGCGCTGGTCGACAAAGTCATGGGCACGTTCTTGCGCAGTGGTGGTTTGAATGCTGCCCCCTACAACGCCTGGACGGTGATGAAGGGGCTCGAAACCTTGGCGCTGCGTGTGAAGGCGCAAAGCGCTGGCGCGTTGGAGTTGGCCAGCTGGCTGGAAGCCCACCCCAAAGTGGCGCGCGTGTACTACCCAGGTCTGAAGAGCCACCCACAGCATGCGTTGGCCATGCGCCAGCAAAATGGTCTGGGCGGTGCTGTTCTGGCCTTTGATGTCCATGGTGAAACCCCAGAGGCATTGCGCCAGAATGCCTTCCACGTGATCGACCATACGCAGGTGTGTAGCATTACGGCTAACTTGGGCGATGTGAAGACCACCATCACCCATCCGGCCAGCACGTCGCATGGCCGACTGACCGAAGAGCAGCGCCAGGCTGCAGGCTTGGGTCAGGGACTTATTCGCATCTCCGTGGGGCTGGAGCACTTGGACGATCTCAAGGCCGATTTGTCTCGCGGACTGGACACCTACCAATGACACAAAAAGTACGTACCCGTTTTGCTCCTTCGCCCACTGGCTTTATCCACCTGGGCAACATACGTTCGGCGCTGTATCCCTGGGCATTTGCCCGTGCCAATGGCGGCGACTTCATTTTGCGTATTGAAGACACAGACTTGGAGCGCTCGACCCAGGCTTCTGTGGATGTGATTTTGGAAGGCATGGAGTGGTTGGAGCTCAGCCACGACGAAGGCCCCTTCTACCAAATGCAGCGCATGGACCGCTATAAGGAAGTTTTGGCACAGTTGCAAGCCAAGGGCTATGTCTATCCTTGCTACATGAGCATGCAAGAGCTGGACGCCCTGCGCGAAAAGCAAATGGCCAACAAGGAAAAGCCACGTTACGACGGCACATGGCGTCCTGAAGAAGGCAAGGTGCTGCCTCCCGTTCCCGAAGGCGTGAAGCCCGTGCTGCGCTTCAAGACCCCCAAGGACGGCATCGTGGCGTGGGAAGATAAGTGCAAGGGTCGCATTGAGTTCCAGAACGCCGAGCTCGATGACCTGGTCATTGCCCGTCCCGATGGCACGCCCACCTACAACTTCTGCGTGTGCGTGGACGATATGGACATGGGGATCACTCATGTCATTCGCGGTGACGACCACGTCAACAACACGCCGCGCCAGATTCACATCTTCGAAGCGCTGGGCGCCCAAGTGCCTACGTTCGCCCACTTGCCGACCGTGCTCAACGAGCAGGGCGAGAAGATGAGCAAGCGCAATGGCGCTAAGGCCGTGACCCAGTACCGTGATGAAGGCTATTTGCCCGACGCCATGGTGAACTATCTGGCCCGCTTGGGCTGGAGTCACGGCGACGACGAAATCTTCTCGCGCCAGCAGTTCTTGGAGTGGTTCAATCTCGACCACTTGGGTCGCAGTGCTGGTCAATTTGACGAAGCCAAGCTGCGCTGGGTGAATGCCCAGCATTTGAAGGCCATGGATGACGCAGCATTGGCTGCGAAAGCAAAGCCTTTCTTGGTGAAGGCGGGCGTAGATGCTGCCGTGATTGATGCAGATGATCGCTTTGTTCGTATCTGCGCTTTGTTCAAAGACCGTTGCGAAACTTTGGTCGATCTGGCGAACTGGGCCAAGCTGTTCTATGTCGATAGCGTAGAGCGCAATGCCGAAGACTATGCCAAGCACGTGACCGAAGCGGCCAACCCGATCTTGGATGCATTTGCTGCTGCGATGGAAACCGTCGAGTGGAACAAGGAATCCATCTCCTCAGCCATCAAGGAAGTGCTGAAGGCGCAAGGCGTGAAAATGCCCGTGCTGGCCATGCCTGTGCGTGTATTGACAGTGGGTTCGGCCCATACGCCATCGGTAGATGCGGTGCTGGAATTGCTCGGACGCGAAAAAATTCTGTCGCGTTTGAAAAACCGCTAAAAACCTGTCTATAATTCGAGGCTCTGCACAGCGCAACTACTAAATAGTTGCGTTGTCAAGAGGGGGTATAGCTCAGCTGGGAGAGCGCTTGCATGGCATGCAAGAGGTCATCGGT
>JBJEZV010000003.1:0-3102 GCA_051887595.1 Comamonas sp. | reverse complement strand
CAGCACGGTGTCACCCGCTTGCAGCCCTTGGCGCACTTCCACCCATTGCAAGGTGCGCAGGCCTAGCTGCACGGGTTGGGCTACCGCTTTGCCTGACTGGTGCACCAGCACTTGGGCTTGTGCACTGCCGTCGCGTGCGCCTTGCACTGCTTCCAGCGGCAGCACCAAAGCCTGCTCGGTGCGCCCGGTTTCTACGCTGACGGACAAGGTCATGTCTTCGCGCAAAAACGCGGGTGGCTCGGCATCTAAAGCGAGCTTGACTTCCACCGAGCCACGCTGGGCATCGACCCCGGGCGCAATGGACACCACCTTGGCGGACAGACGCTGATCGGCAAAGGCATCGGCCACGACCTGGGCGCTTTGGCCTTCACGCAGCTGTTCCAGGAAGCGCTCATCCACCTGCGCCACGATCATGCTGGGGCCTTGCAATGCCAACTGCAGCAAAGCCGTGCCGGTTTGTACGATCTGGCCCGGTTCCACCTCGCGCAGCAGCACCTTGGCATCACTGGGCGCGACGATACGGGTTTGCTGCAGCTTGGCCTGCGCGGCTGCTAGCGCAGCCTGTGCCTGCTGCACCTGGGCCTCGGCGGCCTTGAGTTCGGCGCCACCGTCTGCTGATGCTGCAGCTTGCGCCTGCGCGGCTTGCAACTGTGCCTTGGCCACATCCAAAGCTTTGCGCTTTTCGTCCAATGCAGCTTGGCTCAAAAATCCCTGCTGCACCAGTTGCTGGTGGCGGTTCCAATCCGACTGCGCCTGCTGCATAGTGGCTTGCGCCTGCGCCACTTGGGCTTGGTTGCCAATGCGGCTGTTGGTGCGCACATTGCTGAGCTGGGCTTGTGCCTGCGCCAAGCTGGCTTGGCTTTGCTGCACACTTGCTTCGAGCTCGCTGGACTCCAATTGCACCAGCACATCGCCCACCTTGACCGCATCGCCCTCCAGCACCGCCACATTGGCCACCCGCCCTACGATGGTGCTGCCCACACCGACGCGCGAGCGCGTTTCCACGCGGGCCGAAAACTGCAGCGTGCGTACCAAGGGTTGAACATTCACTGCCACTGTAGGCACTTGTGGCCCACGCCAATGCTGCACGCCCGCATAGGCCGCTCCCAAGAGCACCACGGCAGCAGCCAGCACCAACCAACGCCGACGGCGCGCAAGACCTAGTGATGAGGTGGTGGAACTGGGCGCGGGTGGCGTAGGTGCGTGGGTCTTCAAAACACATCTCCCTGAAACTGCGCGCAGCATGGCACAAGCGCGCCCGGGCCTGCGCCAGACAAGTGCTTTATTCGTTGAACAGCGATCCGGCGGTCTGTGGCGCTATTAAACCCAAGTGTTGATAGGCCGCCTTGGTGGCAATGCGGCCACGCGGTGTGCGCTGTAAATACCCTTGTTGAATCAGGTAGGGCTCAATCACATCCTCGATGGTGCCTGCATCTTCGCCAATGCTGGCCGCGATGTTGTCCACACCGACAGGCCCCCCATCAAAGCGATGCACCACAGCCTCCAACAGCTTGCGGTCCATCACGTCAAAGCCACGCGGGTCCACATCCAGCATGGACAAGGCCTTGTGCGCTATTTCCTGGGTGATGGTGCCGTCGCCCTTGACCTCGGCATAGTCCCGCACCCGGCGCAGCAGGCGGTTGGCAATGCGTGGCGTGCCACGTGAACGATTGGCAATCTCTTGGGCCCCTGCAGCGTCGATCGGAGCGCCCAGCAAACCAGCGCTGCGCGTGACGATACGCGCCAGTTCCTCAGCGTTATAGAACTCCAGCCGCGCCACAATGCCGAAGCGGTCACGCAAGGGATTGGTCAGCATGCCCGCGCGCGTGGTGGCGCCCACCAGCGTAAAGGGCTGCAAGTCCAGCTTGATGGAGCGCGCCGCTGGCCCTTCGCCGATCATGATGTCGATCTGAAAGTCTTCCAGCGCGGGGTAGAGAATTTCTTCCACCACGGGGCTCAAGCGGTGAATCTCGTCAATGAACAGCACGTCATTGGCTTCAAGGTTGGTGAGCAAGGCCGCCAAATCCTTGGGCTTTTCCAGCACTGGGCCAGAGGTCTGGCGCAGATTCACGCCCAGCTCCGCGGCAATGATGTGTGAGAGCGTCGTCTTGCCCAAACCGGGCGGGCCAAACAGCAGCACATGGTCCAGCGCTTCCCCACGTTTTTTGGCAGCACCGATAAAAATTTCCAACTGCTCGCGCGCCTTGGCCTGGCCCACATATTCCTGCAGCAATTTGGGGCGCAGCGCGCGCTCCAAGGCTTCTTCGTGCTTGTTGACCGGCGCAGGCGAAATGGTGGGGCTGCGCATGCTGCTTGCAGCAGCCTCTGAGGCTATAGGTTTGGCTTTAGCGCGTGGTGTTTTCTCTGGCGTTGGCGCAAAACCTTCTCCAAAGTCTTCGGTGTGGATGCTCATGGGCGCTTACTTTGTCAGAGCCTTGATGGCCAGCTTGATACCGTCCGAAACCCCCACATCTGCAGGCAGGGCTTTGAGGCCGATGGCCGCTTCTTTGTCGTTGTAGCCCAGCGCCAGCAAAGCCTGCAAGATGTCCGATTGCGCATCGCTTTGCACCTGAGCAGCGGCGCCTGTGACCACGGCGTCACCCAACTTACCCTTGAGCTCCAGCAGCAGGCGTTCCGCGGTTTTCTTGCCAATGCCCGGCACTTTGACCAGGCGGCCCACTTCCTGCAGCGCCACAGCCTGGGCCAATTCGTCAATGCTCAGGCCCGACAACAGCGACAGCGCCATGCGTGGCCCCACGCCGGTGATCTTGATCAAAGCGCGGAATGTCTGACGCTCTTGCGCGGTTGCAAACCCATACAGCAACTGTGCATCTTCGCGCACGATAAAGTGCGTGAGCAAGCT
This sequence comes from Comamonas sp., assembly GCA_051887595.1. Classification (GTDB taxonomy): domain Bacteria; phylum Pseudomonadota; class Gammaproteobacteria; order Burkholderiales; family Burkholderiaceae_C; genus Comamonas. The sequence goes on along the minus strand of JBJEZV010000003.1, from coordinate 239 downwards.
GATCTTCTCTCCCAGTGAGGGCAGGTTGTAAAACGTGCTCATGGGCACCTGCACTTCATAGCCCACGCCGTGGCAGTCCACAAGGACTTCGGGCGGGTTCTTCTCCAGCAGGGTTCCCGTCAGTTTGCCTATCATTGCGATCCTTTTTAAGCAGCCTCTAGGCTGCGTCTTCCGTTCAAGGAATTATCAGCGTGATCTTGCGCCACACCTTTACACCGCACAACAACACCCGTTTGGCC
>JBJEZV010000002.1:0-3111 GCA_051887595.1 Comamonas sp. | reverse complement strand
TGCCGCGCGACAAGCGCTTGCAGCACCTGTGTGAAGCCGTGCTGCGCGACCCTACGCGGCACGACACACTGGAGCAATGGGCGCTGGACACCGGTGCCAGTTTGCGCACTGTGGCGCGCTTGTTTCGCACCGAGCTGGGCTGCACCTTCACGCAGTGGCGCCAGCAGGTGGTGCTGTCCAAAGCCGTAGCCCTAGCAGCGCGCCAGTGGTCGATTGCGCAGATTGCGGCAGAGCTAGGCTACACGCCCAGCGCGTTCAGTGCCTTGGTGCGCCGCACGGTCGGCATGACGGCAGCAACGTTCTTGGGGCAGCAGCAGCCCCCAGCGACCACGGCATAACGCTCGCGGCGCTTGCCGCCGGGGCGGCCTTTTTGGGGAAACAAACTCTGCCCATTCACCACAATGCCTTGCGGACGCAGCGGCAGCATGCCGGCCACTTCATCACTCTCCACGCTGTCGCGGTCCGCCTCTGCCAACGGTGTAGCGTAGGCATACACCTCGCGCCCATCTTCCAGCTCCGCCACATAGGTGGGTGTGACATCGGGAATCGGGAAATTCAGGCTCACCAACCAGCAGCCTTCACGCATTTCACCCATGGATTTGACGGCCACGCGCGTCATGCTTTCAGGCCGTTGAAACAGGTAGACCACATCAAACTGTGACCAGTCGCTCTGCCACAAATCACCTTGCCGAACCTTGGCCCACGGGCAGCGCAGCGCACACAGCCAGCGCAAAGGCCAACTCCACTCCACCCCATGAATCTGCGCCTGCGGCCATGCACGGCGCAGCGCTTTGAGGCCATCACCCACGCCACAGCCCGCATCCAGCACTTTGCTGCCCGGTGTCAGCTCAAGATAGGGGGATAGTCCGTCCAAAGCACCCGAAGGCGTGGGAAACACTGGCGCATCGCGCCATGCGTTGAGCGGGTACACCAGCAGCAACACCACCAACGGCAGCAGCCACAACCAGGCAGGCACATCACCTGCGGCCAGCACCATCCACGACAGCGGAAAGCCCAGCGCCAGCATGCTGCGCCGCCACCACGTTGCCCCCAGCAAGCTGGCAAGCAGCCCCACACCACACGCCAGCAGTGCAGCCCCCCACACCGACAGGCCCCACTGCTGCACCAGTGCAAAACACGCCCACGCGCAGGCCCACACCAGCAGTGCAGGCAAGGGCCACATCCAATTTTTCAAAAAACGCATGGGCGCGATGTTGCACCAAAGCGCCCTCTTATGCAGTCGCCCTGCGCCCTTCCATCATTCATGCACCACAGCTATGACTTTTGACAAAAGATAGTCAAAAGTCGGCAAAACGTATCAAAAAGAAACTATATGTGCGCTTATTAAAAAAAACCACAAGAATGTCGCCATTAAAAATAGCGGAGGAGACCGCATGCTTTCTAAAAAATTGATGTGGCTCTCTCTGTGCGGAGCCTTATTCACGGCTTGTACGTCCCAATCACCATCTTCACAACTCTCACGTCCTGAAACTGTCCGCGTGTGCACAGGCAATAGCTGTGTCGACCAGCACCGCGACACCGTCACACGCCAAGCTGCGCCTTCCGATCCCGAAGCCGAACGCCGTTTGGCAGCGCTGGAGCAGCTCGGCGAAAAGAATCCCAAAGCGGCCTATGACCTCGGGCTGCGTCTGCTGCGCGGCGACGGCGTAGAGCGCGATAGCTACCAAGCCATGGAGTGGATGCGCAAAGCAGGCTATCAAGGCTTGGTAGATGCCCAGTTTGCATTGGGGCGTCTCTATTTGATGGGCTTTGAAGAGATGGGGGCTGACCCCGCTGAAGCAGAGGCATGGCTGACCCGTGCAGCAGCCAAGGGGCACAAGGAAGCCCAGCGCCTGCTGCCCCAAGCGCAGAACGCTAAAAAGAACGAACACGCCAATTACCAAATCCGCGAAGCGGATCGGAAGTCCTGGGGTTACTGGTACAGCAACGCCCCTTACTACTGGCACTGGAGAGGCTCCAGCTGGTACTTGCCTTGATCGTCTGCGACACCTGTTGCACCCCTTCACTGTTTTTCTCATTTCTAAGAAAGAGCACCTTCGCCATGTCCAAAACCACTTTATCCCTGATCAGCGCCGCCTCTGCTTTGCTCCTGTCCGCCTGCGTGACGCCCGGTGGCGGTGGCTTGCTGAGGACAGGCAACTCTGCCACCGCAGCTTCGGGTGCGGCAGGTGGCTCCACCAGCGTTGGTGCTAACGACAATCTGGAGCGCTGCGATGCACCACTGGGTACGCTGGCCGTGGATGATGGCCGTGGCAAGGATTGGTACGCCAGCTTTGGCGCAGCCACCCAAGTGACTTCCATTGAACCGCTGATTCGCTTGGCCGTGCAGCAGTCGAATTGCTTTGTGATCACCTCGATTGGCAACAATCGCACAGAAAGTAAGCTGAGCGCCATCACCGACAAGCAGCGCAACTCTGGTGAATTCCGTGCCGGTTCGCGCCAGCAAAAGGGCCAGCGCGTTGCGGCTGACTACTATTTGGAACCCGCCATCATCATCAACAACGAATCGGTAGGCGGCTTGGCTGCTGGTTTGGGCGGCTTGTTTGGCGGTGTGGCTGGCCAGTTGGCAGGCAATCTGCAAAGCAAGCAGTCGGTCGTCACCATGACCATGTTCGACATCCGCTCTGGCGTGCAGCTGTCGATCTCTGAAGGCAATGCCACCGCCACCAACTATGGCGCGGCGCTGGGTGCTTTTGGCGGCGGTGCAGGTGGTAGCTTGGGCGGCTTCTCCCGCACACCAGAAGGCAAGGCTTCCGTCGCAGCGTTTATGGACGCCTACAACAAGATGGTGGTTTCGCTGCGCAACTACAAGGCCCAGGAAGTCAAGGGTGGCTTGGGACGTGGCGGCCAACTCAAGGTCGGCAAGTAAGCCGGTTTTCCCCGCAAAAAAGGCCTTCGAATGAAGGCCTTTTTTGATGGTCATGCGCTTTGCTGCAGCTTAACCGCGCAGCTTTTCAATCAAGCCGTTGAGCTCTTCCAGTGAGCCGAACTGGATAGCCAACTCCCCCATGTCTTGCAGCTTGCCGTGGCGCTTCACGCGCTTTTTCACGCGCACTTCGACTTGCGCCATCAGCAAGTCCGACAGTTCTT
>JBJEZV010000001.1:0-3118 GCA_051887595.1 Comamonas sp. | reverse complement strand
CTTAGTGCAGTGATGCGCTGGCAGGCTTGACGTGCATATGCTCAATCGCACCCAGCCAAGGTTCGGCCAGCACACGAATTTGCGCATCGTTGTGCAAGATGCTTTGCATGATGCGGGTTTTCTCTTTGCGTTGCTCGCGCGTGAGCTCGGCCTTTTGCGCTTGCTGGCGCAATTCGCTGATCAACATGGCGCAGGCGTTTTCGTAACGCGTCACACCTTCCCAATCGCTTTGCCGGGCCGACTCCAACATCCGAGCACTGGTCTCTTCAATCGCGCGGTAGTAATCCATCAGATCGCTTCTCACGTTCAGCCACCTGTTGCCTTCGGCGCCTGAGCAGCATCAGGACCAATCGCCGACCACGACTGGGCCACCGGCTCAATCAGCTTGGTCACTTCTTCCACCAGCGCCACATTGTTGCTGGCATTGGCTTGCGTGAGCTTGACCATGCAGTAGTCATACAAGGCCAGTAAATTCTCCGCCAGCTCACCGCCTTTTTCCAGGTCCAAGCCCGAGATCAGGCCTTCCTGAATGATGCGTTGCGCCTTGGTGATGTGGCGAATTTTTTCTTCCACGTTGTGGCTTTCCATGGCCACCTTGGTTGCTCGGAGCGATTTCAGCAAGCCCTCAAACAACATATTGATCAGCTGGTGCGGCGAAGCCTCTGTAACGACAGACTGCACACCAATTTGCTGGTAGGCCGATGCTGAACGTGCGCCAAATGGGGAAAACATCGATCACTCCTTAACAATCCGCAAATGCCACTTAGTTGATCTAAGACAAGTAGCAAAATTTCTTATCCATTATGTGACAAGCGACTTAAATGAAGCCTGCCGTAAACGGGCTATTTCCACGCCAGTTTTGGCGCTCAATCGCGGCTCTTATTCCACTGTGCCACTTGCTGCGACACGTAGTTGTTCAAGGCATCCAACTGCGCCATCTTGGAATCCAGCGCCGAGTAGGTTTTGCGCAAATTGTCTTCGTACGCACTGATGCGACGGTTCATCAACGTTTGCTGTTCGGCATTGGTTTTCAAGCGCGCTTTGAGCGAGCTATCGGCCGTGGCAAACATGCCTTCGGTCACATCCAGCAAACCCTTGGTAAAAGTCAATGCGCGCACGGCCCAGCCATCGTTGTCGGTGCCGGGTTCGTCCACCGACAAGAAGTTGCGCATGTTCTCCGGGTCTTTAAGCGCATCGGTCAGCTTGCTGTCGTTGACTTTCAAGCTGCCATCTTTTTGCAGCTCCAAGCCAATTTGCGACAACGAGCTAAAACTGGAATTGGCTCCGCCCACGTTTTGCAACATGCGGCGCATGGCCGACTGCAAACTGCGCGCCATGGCGTCACCTTGCAGCGTGCCCGCTTCACCGGTTTCTTTGTTGTACGCCATCATGGTCGACAAAGTCTCCATCAATGAGCTGTACGAGGTCGCAAAGTTTTCCACTGCTTTTTTGGCGCTGGCCAAATCTTGCGCAATGGTGATGGTGGCAGGCTTGCCCGCTTCGGTGATTTGGCTCACGGTCAAGGTCAAGCCATCGGCCACATCCGAGAAAGTCTGGTTAGCCGATGACACGGCAATGCCATTGATGGTCGCCAACGTATCTTGCGCCGCACGCGATTGGGTCATAGTGCCCGTCGCGCCAGGGTAATAAGCCAGCTTTGCCAGGTTCGCGCCAATCGGCTCGGCGCCACTGGCAGCCACATCGACACGAAATCCATTGCCCACGCCGGTTGCTGTCGAAGTGATCGACAGGCGCTCGCCAGAGGCATCGCGCACAATCGTGGCGGTTACGCCCGCTTTTTTGGCGTTGATCTTGGCAGCAATCTGGCTCAGGGTTTCATCACCCGTCAAATCATCCAGCACCAAGTTCTTATTGGTTTCTGCTGCGTCGGTAAAGGTCGTGCCATCGCTGCTCCAAGCGCCCATGGTGATGGTCAACACACCCTTGCCCATGCCTGCATCTTTGGTAAATGCTTCCGAGTTCACATTCTGCGAAGCCGCCAATTGGCTCACGGCCACCGAATAGGTGCCTGCCACTGCTTTTTCAGTCACCGATCCGCTCACCGCGCTCGACAAGCTCGACGAAAACGTCTTGCCGTTCCATAGCGAGCCGCTGGTGAGCTTGGTGACTTGGTCTTGCAGATTCGAAACAGCCGTCTTCAACGAGCCCATGGCTGAAATCTTGGCATTGACGGTGATTGCCTGCGTCTCTAACTTGGACAGCGACTTTTTCTTGATCGCGACCAATTGCGAAACAATATTTTCCGCATCCAAGCCGCTGCCAATACCAATCGAGCTAATGGAACCTGTTGCCATGACACACCTCTTTGTTGCTGCACTGCGCCCAAACCCACACACGGACATAACGTATGCAGCGCCAGCGCACCGCCTTGCGTAGAACAAGGCCTGTCTGCCTTATCGGCAGCCAGTCTAAAAACTTTAACGGCCTGTGGAAAACCCAACAGGCCGTTACACACACGGCCAGCGCTGCGGCGCTGGCTTGGGTTGGTGATGCCCCGTGGGCGATTAACCCTGCAGCAACTGCAGCACGCCCTGAGGAACTTGGTTGGCCTGCGCCACCATGGCAGTACCCGCTTGCTGCAATACCTGGGCGCTACTCAATGCAGCGGTTTCGGCGGCAAAGTCTGCATCCATGATGCGGCTCTTGGAAGCAGTCAGGTTTTCATTGGCAATATTCAGGTTTTCGATTGTGGATTCGAACCGAGATTGAACGGCACCAAGAGAAGCACGTGCACTGTTTACGGCCGCTAACGCGGAGTCCATAGCCAAAATAGCATTGTCAGCATTGGTGGAATTGAGTACATCTAAGTTTTCAAAACCAGTCATTCCAACACCTGGTACATACGGAATTGTTGCATCAACTAAACCGGTCTCTGCTACATCCGAATTTGCGATTACTAGGTCAGCATTACGAGACTCCAAGCGCAAAGCACCACTTTGGATATAGGCAAATACACCCGCCTCTTTCAATGCTGCATTGCTGTTTATCGCGTTTGCCAAGTCATTGACACGCTGCCCTGCGGAACTAGCTGCACCGAAATTGATGGTTTCGCCGTTGATGTCCAGAGAACCAGCCGCAAACTCCAGCACTGCTGGCG